>NZ_JBFRGZ010000029.1:0-40388 GCF_052115605.1 Arthrobacter sp. 2MCAF15
TCATCCAGAATCGCGTGCTTCTGGTCGGTAGTGAAGTGCTTCCGGTTCGAAACACGAACAGGCATAACGAAATCCATGATGGACCTTCCCCCGCACTGCACCGGCTCCAGCAACAGGGAACCTGTCACACAACAGCCTGACACACAGGGCTTTTCCGGCGACGCGGAGAGTTTCCGGCGAGTTCGATGCCGAAGCGGGTGGGGCAGGCCGCGGACGGGAGGACAAGTGGACTAGCTCGGCGCGCCACGAGGCCGAGGAAAGCCGCGCCGCTAGACTCACGCGCATGACAATTGTGGACGATCAGGGCCGCCCCGAGCCTCCCCTTGCAGCCGACGAAGCCGCGACCCTCCTGGGTTTCCTGGACTTTCAGCGGGCCACGCTGGCGTGGAAGAGCGCCGGGCTGGACGCGGCCGGGCTCGGGGCGACCACGGCTGCCTCATCGATGACGCTGGGCGGACTGCTGAAGCACATGGCCTATGTGGAGAGCGAGTGGTTTTCCCGTTCCCTGCACGCACGGGATCGGGAGGCGCCGTTCGACACCGTGGACTGGAAGGCCACCCCGGACTGGGAGTGGGACTCCGCGGCGGAGGACACCCCGGACCAGCTGCGCACCCTGTGGCAGGACGCCGTGGACCGGTCCCGGGCCAGTGTCGCGGAGGCACTGGCGGAGGGCGGCCTCGACCAGCTGGCTAGGCGCCCGTGGCCAGATGGCTCAGCGCCGAGCCTGCGCTGGATCGTGTGCCACATGATCGAGGAGTACGCCCGGCACAACGGCCACGCCGACCTCCTCCGCGAAGCAGTGGACGGCCAGAGGGGCGAGTAGGTTCCGCCCGGATCTTGCCGGGGAGCGCCGCCGCCTGAGGACGGCCGCCCGCGCGCCGCTGGCGAAGTAGAGCTGAGGACCGCTGGCGAAGGACGGCGGACGACGACGGCGGGAGGCTCCCGCCGTCGTCGAAGTCGCCGGAAGCGTGCCGGCTCGCCGTCATGTTCCGGCGATCCCGCAGGATTCCGGCGACTTCGGGGCGGGCCGCGCCCCTAGTAGGCCTTGACCCGCTGTTCGACGACGAGGTGGATCAGGGCGAACACCCGGTCCCGGTCAATGGCGGCCAACGCTGCCTCGAGGGCGGCCGGCACGTCCTGGTCCTGGGTGACGGTGATGCCGAAGCCGCCGAAGGCCTGTGCCATCAGGCCGAAGTCGGGGTTCTTCAGCTGCGTGCCCGATACCCGGTCCGGGTAGTGCCGCTCCTGGTGGGTGCGGATGGTGCCGTATTCCTGGTTGTCCATCACGATGATCAGCGGCGTCGCCCCGTACTGCGCGGCCGTGGCGAGCTCCTGGCCGTTCATCAGGAATTCCCCGTCGCCGGCGATGGTGACCACCCGGCGTTCCGGGCTGGCCAGCGAGGCGGCAATGGCCGAGGGCACCGAGTAACCCATGGAGCCGTTCCGGGCACTGATCATCGAGGCGTAGCGCCGGGTGGGGAAGTACCGGTGCGCCCAATTGGTGTGTTCACCGGCCCCGAAGGTCACCAGCGCGTCCTCCGGCAGCAGCGGAACCAGGTTCGCCATCAGGGTGTCCATCTTCGCGGGCCCGTTGCCGGGGGCCGACGGCGGCAGGCTGGCGAAGGACTGCTGCTCGGCGCGCATCCGGGCCGTCCACGCCTTCCATTCCTCCTTGACCGGGAGGTCGATGTTGACCAGGTCCCGGACGAAGGCCTCCGGCTTGGCCAGGATCTGGCGGGAGACCGGGCCGGAGCGGCCGCGCAGCGAGGGATCGATGGTGACCAGGAAGTTCTTCTTGTTCCAGTCCTGCCGGCAGAGAAAGCCGTCCGTGATCACGTCCCCCGGGACCGTCCCGACGAAGACGAGCAGGTCGGTTTCCTCCAGGAGGTCATAGGTGGGGCGGGGCCGGCCGTAGCCGATCGGCCCCACGTAGCTGGGGGAGTCGAAGGAGACCGTCCCCTGCGTGCGCCATTCCGCCGCGGCCGGGATGTTGTGCTTTTCGAGCCACCCGGTGAGCTCCGAGGCCGCTTCCTGGTTCCAGTCGTTCCCGCCGGTGACAAAGAGCGGCTTCTTGGACTGCGCCAGGGCTTCGGTCAGGGCACCGGCATCGGTGCTGCTCATGCCGCCCGCCGCCACCGGGATGGCCGGGTGCAGGGCCGGATCAATCTCGACCCGGATGATGTCCTCCGGCAGGCCCACCACCACAGGGCCGGGACGGCCGCTCATGGCCGCGAACATTGCCTCCGCCACGATTTCGGAGGCCCGCTCGGGATGGTCCAGGACCATCACGCGCTTGGCTCCGGTGTCGAACCACGCCTTGATGTCGAACTCCTGGAACGCCTCGCGGTCACGGTGCGCGAACGGAATCAGTCCGACAAAGAGCAGCATGGGCGTGGAATCCTGCCATGCGGTGTGCAGGCCCACGTGTGCGTTCGCCGCCCCGGGGCCGCGGGTGACCATGGCGACGCCGGGGCGCTGGTTCAGCTTGCCGTCGGCCTCGGCCATGTAGGCGGCGCCGCCCTCGTGCCGGCAGACCACGGTCTCGATCTCAGAGCCGTGCAGCCCGTCGAGGACGTCCAGGAAGCTTTCCCCCGGCACAACGAAGGTGCGCTCGACCCCGTGCGCCACGAGCGAATCGACAATCACGTGGCCCGCGGACTTGAGGGTCCTGCCGAGGGCAGGGGTTCCCGGAACGGTGGCCGGAGCCTGGTTGAGAAGGTCGCCGTCGAACGGCTGCGTGTCAGTTACGGTCATGGTGGATGTGGACTCCGTTGTCATCACTACTGTTTCTGGTGGTTGGAATGGGGCAGTTCCGCCGGTGCGGCGGAGGGTATTTGAGAAGGGCGACCGGGCCCGGACCCCGGGGCTGGGCCGGGCTGCCTAGTCCGTTTCCGGTCCGGTGCAGAAGAAGCAGCCGTCCTCGCAGCCGTCTGCGGTCTGGCTTTCCGACGGCGGGGTGAGGGTGCTCGGTGGGTTTCGGCGGGTCATCGGGCTTCCAGTTCCTTGATGGGGGCGGGTTTCGTGGTTCGGAGGGAGTCGGTCCACTCCTGCACATGCAGGTGCGCGACCAGTGAATGGCGGGGATTGCCGAAGTCCAGTCCGGTGATCCGGCTGGCCTTGCCGATCCTGTAGTAGACGGTGTTCTTATGCAGCTGCATCCGCTTGGCGCAATCGGCCACGTCCAGGGAGGCGTCAAAGAATGCGCGGAGGGTCTCGGCCAGTTCCGCGTCGTCGCGGAGCAGGGCCCAGAGGCTGCGATGCCGGAAGGCCGCCGTCGTAAAGTTCTCCACGGCGTCGTGGAAGAGGATCTCGGCTTCGAAGTCGTCCACGGTGGCCACCGAGGCCCCGGCGGAGCGGCGCATGCAGCCCAGCAGTGCTTCGGATATTCCGGTCACGGAATGGATCGAGACCAGATCAGGAACCGTGGGTCCGACGGCGGCGTAGGGACTGATGCCGAGGTGCTTGCCGGCGTCTTTGACGATTGCCTCGGCCAGGCTCCGCAGCCCGGCCCCTGCGTTGGCGGACTGGAGCCCTGGAAGGATCACTGCGGTGTCGCCGTGAAACTGTCCCACAATGGCCGAGGGCTTGTAGGCGGCCGCATGGATGGACGCGAGGTTGGCCAGCTCGCCGTGTTTGAGCGCGGCATCGTCCATTTGGGCTTCGGCGGCCGACAAGCCAATCAGGATCAGGGCCGCGGGACGGTCTGCGGGGATCTTCTCGCTGTGCGCGCTCGCCGCTGCTTCCGCCGGACCCGACAACAGCCGCGCAATCCGGTCCTCGCGCATATGCACAGACTGCTGGTTCCGGTACCGGATCAGCTCGGCGGACGCCCGTGCGGCGGAGCCGGTGAGCACGTAGTCGACGTCGTCGCCGAAGCCGGCACCGGTTTCCTGAAGCCAGATGTAGCCCATGATGCGCTCGCCGGCGAACAGGCTGATGGCGACCCGCTCCCGCAGTCCGTCCTGGGGCCGGGCGGGAACCCGGACCGGCAGGCGAGTGCGATGCAACTCGCGGTAGGCGCCGAGGTCCTTGAGTAGGAGTTCGTACTTGCGCGGACCCCGCCGCGCCAGGATCGAGGCCTTGCGGAGCTCGTCGATGGCGTTGGTGACCGTGGAGTACGCAAGGACCTTGTTGGCGGCGTCCTCGATCACCACGTGGCTGGAGGTCAGCCGGGCAGTGGTCTGGGCGATGGCGAAGAGGTCTTCTTCGAGCAGGGTCAGGACTTCGCTCTGGTAGCTGCGCGGCTGGATCCGGTCCTTGGCGATGGACAGCAGCCGGTCCCAGTCAGCCGCCGGGTCCACCAGCAGCAGCCCGGTCCCGGCGGCGCGAAGCAGCTCTTCGGCCTCGGCCAGTTCCTCCTGGCTGCCCTTGACGGCCAGGACCAGGGGAGGGTTTTTGAGGAGCCGCCGCACTGCCGGCAAGGCAGAGCGTCCGCGGACGCCAATCAGCAGGACGAACGCGGACCCGCCGTCGGAGGTCTCGTCGTCGGCGTCAACGATCAGGAAGCGTTCGATCGCCGCGTCCGTGCGGTCCGGCCGGAGAATAAGGCTGGCGAAACCGAGCGGGAGATCCGCGAGGATGTCATCCACTGTAGCTGCGGCCATGGGCTTCCTTCTGACATCGGCACCCGCCCGGACTCCACTGTCCGGACACCCCATGCTATCCAGCGCCCACCGCCAAAAATATGGAAAAGCTCCTAAGTTACGCGGCCCGTTTTAGGTCTGCGGACCAAGGCACGCCGGCCCCCAAGTGCGCGCTACGTGGCGGCGAGCCGGCACCTTGAGTTCGACAACAGCGCCGCGGCCGCCGACGTCACCGTGTTTGCCGCGGCACTGGCGGCGGACGAAACCCCATCCATTGCTCCATAAGTGCCGTTATGGCTCCTCAAAAGGGCGTCTGCGGAGCAATCGATGGGGTCTTTGCCGGGGTCAGGAGCTTTCGATATCCCCGGGCGGTTCCTGCCAGGGCTCCGGGCCGGGGCCTGGACTGGGGCTGGCCCCGTCCAGGAGTTGCTGCTCGCCGCGCACCACCTGGTTGATGTAGAGGGTGAGGAAGTCCGCCTCGGTGCGGTAGTTGGCAGGGTCGGCCAGGGGCATCGTTGCCTGGACAAACAAGGTCCCGTTCTTGGCCGCCACGCGGAGGAAGTGGGCAGGGGGTCGACCCTTGAGGAAGATGGTGGCGATCACGGCGTAGCTTTGGTCAGCCTCGGTAAACGCCGAGGCCCGCTGGTAGGTCGCCGTGAACGTACCGTTCTCCATCGTCAGTCTGGCGGGGGAACAGTCCGGCAGTTTCCTCACGGAGGAGAACGCCAGCGCGAGCACCGCATCACGGTCCGCGGTCACCGCGACGAACACCGGCTCGGCGTCGGTTCCGCTGAAAGTCCCTGCCGCCGGCAATTCCCCGGACATCAGCATGGCCCACGCCAGCACTCCCGAGCACTTGGCCGGGCTCACCTGCGCCGACCCCGCGCCGAAGTGCAGGGATTGGTTTTCGTCCCATAACGGACCGCCGGTCAGGACCTCGCCGGTAACTCCGCCGGGCCCTGCCACGACGCCGGCCAGGGACTCCACCTCAGCCTGGGAGAACAGGCGGGCCGCTTTCGCGGGAGCCGACGGTGGGCTGCCGCCGTCCGGGGCCGCGGCGTCCCGGCTGGCTTCAATACCGGCGGCCGGCCCGGGCGACGCCGGCATGGACCGTGCGAAGGGACCACCGGCAGGCGAGAACGGAGCGCACGCAGTGAGCAGGCCCAGCGCGAGCACCGCCGCCCACGGGCGGCGACGTTTGTTTCCGAGTGCCATCGTGGTTCCCCCAACCTCGACCTGATGTGAGCACATCCTATGCCGCCGCGGCGGAACAGTCGCCAACACCACCCCATCCATTGCTCCATAGGTGCCGTTTTGGCCGGTCAGAACGGCACCTTTGGAGCAATCGACGGGGTTTTGGCGGTGCCGGTCAACAGGGGTACTGACAGTCACTCCCGGGCCGTCGCGGTCGCGCTTAGCCTAGAGGACGTGGGCGTGGCCAGTGGGCCGACGCCCACGCCCACGCCCAAGCCCACGCCGACGCCTGCGCCGACGCCACGTCTGCGGTGCGGCGACGCCGAGGGCGGGCATTTAGCACTCGGGACCGGCACGGGCACCACCTCCGGCACCGGCGACCTGACAGGAGACCACTACATGCACACGCGTCAGCGGCGAACGGGCGCTCCCAGCGCGGCCGGCCATCCCAGGGAAACAACGCGGGCCGTGCGGCGGCCGCGCCTGCTGGTATCGTCGGCGGCCCTGCTCTGGGGGCTGCAGTTCGCCTTCCTCAACCCTGCGCTGGCGCTCCTGCTGGTGGCGCTCTATGACGCAACCCCGGCAGATGTGGGGTGGGTCCTTGCCGTGTACAACGCCGGCGGATTCGTCGCGGCCCTGCTGGTGCCGGCCTATGCCGACCGCGTGAACAACTATCTGCGGCCACTCCTGGTCTGCGCCGCCCTGACCCTCGCCCTCGCCGGCGTGCTCGCCGGAACCACCTCGCTGCCGGTCGCCGTCGTCGGCCTGGTCGCCCTCGGCGGCCCGGCGGGAGTCGGTGTGTCGCTGCTCTTCGCGCACCTCAAGCATTCCGGTGCACCCCAATCGGACGTCATGAAGACCCGTGCCGTGGTCTCGGTCGCCTGGGTGGCCGGGCCGCCGCTGGCGACGCTTATTATGGGCACGCTCGGCAACCGGGCCATCCTGCTCGCCCTCGCCGCTGTGGCCCTGCTCAACATCGGCACGACGGCCGCCATGCTCCGCCGGAGACCGCCCGCGGACGGCGCCCCGCCAACCGCGACCAGCCACGACGACGGTCCGGCGCTGTCCCGGGCGGGCGTCGCCGCCGTCGTCCTCGCCTTCATCGCCCTGCAGGCAAGCAACAGCGCCGCGGTGTCGATCATGGGGCTGTTCGTGACTGGCCGGCTCGGGCTCGACGTCCTCTGGGCCGGCGTTRCCCTCGGCGTCTCTGCGGCCCTGGAGATTCCCGCACTGCTCCTGATTGGCAGGCTGAGCGCCCGTTTCTCCAGCCAGGCGCTGATCACCTCAGGCTGTGTAGCCGGGATTGCGTACTACACCGCCATGGCCTTCGTCGCGGACCCCATCGGCCTCATCGCCCTCCAGATCCTCAATGCGTGGTTCTTTGCGATTGTCGCCGGGATAGGCCTGACCCTGTTCCAGCAGATCATTCCCCGGCCGGGGCTGGCCTCGGGCCTGTTTGTGAACACCCGGCGCGTCGGCGCGATCGTGTCCGGCCCCATCATCGCCTTCGGATCGATGACAGCGCTCGGATACCAGGGAGTCTTCGCGGCCTGCGCCGGGCTCGCCGTCGTGGCCCTGGCAGCCATTTTGCTGACGCCGAGGTTGAAGCCCGCCGTTCCGGATCCGGACCGAGCCCGGAGCATGGCCGCCTAGGCGGGGTACGGCGCGTGGCGTGCACCGCCGACGTCGGGACCGGTCATCATGGAGTGTTGGTGCGTCGTAGCGGAACCCGACTTCCGCCGCACCCCCACTAATGCCACCGCACACAGGAGAACGCATGGACACGCCCCCGGAGCTGATCGACTTCACGACGGGAAGCCCACGTTCCGCCGATCTGGACGTGGCGTGGATCCACGGATCAGAGTCCGCAAAGCACAATACCGACCCGGACATCCAGGTCCATGCCTGCGACGAGCACACGTTCATCCTGCGCCAGAACATGGCCGTCAACTACGAGGCGCCGTTCATGTTCCTGCTGTTCGGCAACGACCGGGCCGTGCTCATCGACACCGGCGCCACCGCGTCCGCGGACTTCTTCCCCCTGCGCCGCGTTGTCGACGGCCTGGTGGACCGGTGGCTGGCCGCTCATCCCCGCGACGAATACCGGCTCCTGGTCCTCCATACGCATCCGCACGGGGACCATGTTGCCGGTGACGCCCAGTTCGCCGGCCGGCCCGACACCGTTCTGGTGGACGCGGGCCGGGAGAGCGCATGGGAATACTTCGGGTTTTCCGGCGACGGCGACGGCAGCAGCGACGACGACGGCGGCGGCGGCAGCAGCGGCGACGGCGGCGGCAGCAGCGACGACGGCGGCGGCGCCGCCGTTCAGACGGCGCACGTGGATCTGGGCGGACGCGTCCTGGAATGCTGGCCCAGCCCGGGGCACCACAATGCGGCGGTCACGTTCTACGATCCCCACACCGGGTTCCTGCTCACCGGAGACACGGTCTATCCCGGCCGGCTGTACATCCAGGACTGGTCCGCGTTTAGCCGCACCATCTGCCGGCTGATCCGGTTCAGTGGCATGCACCCCGTCACGCAGATCCTGGGCTGCCACATCGAAATGTCGAGGGAGCCCGGCGTCGACTATCCGATCTTCACCACCTACCAGCCCGAGGAACCACCACTGCAGATGACAGTGGACCAGCTCCGGGAGATCCGCCGGGCCATCGACGAAGTGGGCGGCCGTCCCGGCCGGCACGTGTTCCCCGGCTTCGTCCTCTGCATCGAAGGGGACTGAACCGGCCAGCCCACTCGGCGGGCAGTCCCTCGGCGAGTGGGCACTTCGCGGCAATGTTCGTGACAAACATTGCCGCGAAGTGCCATCTCGGCCAGACGCCGGGGGGGCCGCCGGAATCCTTGCGCAAACCTGCGGTTGCGGTGCGCTGCTGCCTAGCGCAGTGCGGCGTTTTCCGCGTCCTCGGGCTCGACGAAATTGCATGAGCCAGGGTGGCGCACGGGCAACGTGCAGGTGCGCCCGGTGGGCAGGTGGACGTTGCCGCACCATCCCGCCATGGCCACGTCTTCGCGGACATGTGTGACGTGCGTGCTGCCCTGATCCTGCGGCGCTTCCTCGCGGCTGGTGGGTTGGGGGCTTCCGGACGCACTCTGGTTTTGGCTGTTCACGGCTGCAACTCCTCGGGACCTGCTGTGCAGAAGGGATGGGAAGGATGCTTAGTTTTATCCGAAGCCACCAGCTTCGCACGGGTGGGTTAACACCGAGTTACGGGCATGTAAGGATCTGCCCAGCCTGGGCGCGGGACCCAGTGCGGGAACCCTGAGCGAAATCTCCGGGCAGGCCTTTTGCCACCACCGGGCCGTTACTCATACTGGAAAGGCAGATCCGCGATTCCGGGCGAGGACGGTGGTGGCTGATGAGCAGCGGCGTGAGTGGTTCCAGCAGTGCGTTCCGGCGCCGGGTGGAGCGTGCCGCGGAACTCCGGGCGGTGCGGGCCTCGGGCAGCACTGCCCAGGAGAATGACGCGGTCCACGCCGCCGAGGAGGAACTCCGGCAAAAGCGCGCCAGGATCGACGACGCCGCCAAGGCCGAATACCTGATCCGCGACGCCATGGCACAGGGCAAGTTCGACAACCTCAAGTACGCCGGCAAACCCATTCCGGGCCTGGGCGAGGCGTATGACCCGGACTGGTGGGTCAAGGGCCTGATCCAGCGGGAGAACATCTCCGGCCTGGGCCCGAAAGCGATCCTGCTCCGCACCGAGGACGCCGAGCTGGATGCCCGGCTCGACGCCCAGTTCAGCGAAAAGCAGGTGCGCGAGATCGTGGCGGACTTCAACGCCCGGGTCATCGACGCCCGGCGGCAGCTCCAGGGCGGGCCGCCCGTGGTCACCAAGACGCGCGACGTCGACGTCGAACTGGACCGCTGGCGGGGGCGCCGGGCTGCCGCGGCCGCCGCTGCCCCGCCCGAGCCGGCACCGAAGCAGTCTTGGTGGCGGCAGCTTTGGAGCGGGACGGGTTAAGCGATGGCGGGCTAAATGCCGGCCGGCGAAGTGACGGCGGGTTAAGCGCCGGCCGGGGCGTGCCCGCTGGAGCCGCGCACCACCAGTTGCGTCGGAACGAGGTGCAGACGCTGCGGAAGATCCCTGTGTTCCCGCCGTTCCAGGATGAATCTGCCCGCTTGCAGGCCCACGGCGAAGTTGCCGTTGTCCACTGAGGTCAGGGACAGGTGGCGGATCCGGGCGAGATACGTGTTGTCGTAGCCGACCAGCGAGAGATCGCCCGGCACGGACAGGCCCTGGTCGGCGGCGGCCGAGAGCGCGCCGATGCAGGCGAGGTCGTTGAAGGCAAAGATCGCGGTGGGCCGCTGCGGTCCCGCGAGCAGGCGGCGCGCGGCGTCGTACCCGCTTTCCTCACTCATTCCGCCGGCCACCACCCACGGGGCAAGCCCGGCGTTCCGCATCGCATCCTCGTAGCCTTCGCGCCGCAGCCGGCCGATCTCGCCGGGACCCTGAAGGTGGGCGACGCGCCGGTGGCCAAGGGCAATGAGGTGCTCGGCGGCCTGGCGGGCGCCGGAGACGTCGTCGTCCACCACGATGTCGGCGCCGGGCAGCGCGGGCTCCCGGGTGCCGGCCAGGACCACCGGCACGCTGGCGATGGCGGCCTCCAGGGCCGCCTCTTCCGGGGTGGTGCCGACGACGACGAGGCCGTCGATGCGCTGCTCGAGCAGGGTGTCCACGGAGCGGCGGCCCACCCGGTGGTCGGTGTAGGAATCGACGAGGACGGGGGAGACGCCCGCCGCGTGCAGCGTCGCGCTCAGGCCCTCGAGGAGTTCGACAAACCAGGGATTCCGGAGGTCGTTCAGCAGCACGCCGACGGTCCCGCTGCGCGGGCTGGACAGCCCGCGGGCCAGCTGGTTGGGCTTGTAGTCGAGTTCGGCCATCGCGTCCAGGACGGCCTGGCGGCGTCCGGCGCCGACGTTGGAGGACCCGCCAAGCACCAGGGAAACGAGGGACTTGGACACTCCGGCGCGCTCGGCGACGTCGCGGATTGTGGGCCGGCGGGGCGGTGGGCCGGGGGCCGGCGGGTGGTTCATGACGCTCCTCCTGTGGATGCCGTCCCAGCATAAGGGGTTGACGAGGGATCCCGACACCGTCCATTATGGACCGGTCCAAGTCTTTGTCCAAGTAGTCATCCAAGCAGATGTCCAGCAGTGAGGAATAGTTATGAGTGCACCAAAGTCCGGGCGGCTCATCGCCGGGATGGTCGGCGGCGGCGCGGGCGCCGACATCGGCAAGACGCATCGGTACGCGATGCGGCTGGACGGGCAGTTCGAGCTCCTGGCCGGCGTGTTCGGCCGGGACCGCGGCCGCTCGGCCGCCCTCGCCGCGGAATTAGGCATTCCGGAAGACCGCGCCTACGCCAGCTACGGCGAGATGGCGCGGGCCGAGACAGCCCGCGGGGATGGCGTCGACGTCGTGGCCGTAGCCACCCCCAACGACAGCCACTTTGAGATCGCCCGCGCCTTCCTGGAAGCCGGGATCTCGGTGGTCTGCGAAAAACCCCTGACGCAGGATTCCGCCACCGCCGCGGAACTGGTGCGGATCGCCGCTGAGCACGACGCCGTGCTCGCCGTCCCGCACTGCTACTCCGCCTACGCCATGGTCCGGCACGCGGCCCGGCTGGTGCGCGACGGCCGGCTCGGCGCGGTCACGTTTGTCGACGTCGAACACGCCTCCGGCTGGGCCGCGACGCCGCTGGAACTGCTGGGGCACAAGCAGGCGTCCTGGCGCACCGATCCCGACGTCGCCGGCTTCCCCAGCGTGGTAGGTGACCTCGGCACCCACGCCTACCACCTGCTGCGCTACATCACCGGGCTCGACGCCGAGCGGCTCTCCGCACGGCTGAAAACCCTCGTGCCCCAGCGCCGCGTCTTCGACCACGCCACGGTGGAAATGGACCTCTCCGGCGGCGTCCCGGCACGGCTGTGGGCCAGCATGGCCGCCACCGGCCACAACCACGGCCTGCGCATCCGGGTCTTCGGCGAAAAGGGCAGCCTCGAGTGGCAGCACGAGGACCCGCACCACCTCACGCTGCAGGACCTCGACGGCACCACCACCATCCTCACCCAGGGGCTCAGCACGCTCTCCGAGGACGCCACACGCCTCACCCGGGTGGGCCTGGGCCACCCCGAGGGCTTCCTCGAGGCCTTCGCCAACTTCTATGTCGACCTCGCCGAGGTGCTCCTCGCCCGCCGCGACGGCACAAGACTCTCGCCCCGCGAACTGAGCTTCCCCACCGGCCGCGACGGCCTAATCGGCGTCCAGTTCGTCGAAGCGGTGGCCGCCTCGCACACCAACGACGCCGGCTGGATCACGCCGAAGTCGGCCCTCTACGAACTCCACGAGACAGGACGCTGACATGCTGCGCTTCGCCCTCCTTGGGGCCGGTTTCATCGGCTCCGTCCACGCCGCCAACCTCGCCGCCCATCCCGGCGTCGACTTTTCCCGGGTCTATGACATCGACCAAAACCGGGCCAAGACCCTGGCCTACACGCACGGAGCCCGCGCCGCCGCGGACCTGGACGAGGTGTTCGATCCCGAACACATTGACGCGGTGTTCATCGCCTCCTCAACTGACACCCACGCCCAGCACCTGGTCCGCGCCGCCGACGCCGGTCTGGCCGTGCTGTGCGAAAAACCGATTGACCTGGACCTTGACCGGGCCCGAGAGGCGGCCGCCCACGCCGCCGGGCGCGCCGTGCCGGTCATGGTCGACTTCAACCGCCGCTTCGACCGCGACTATGCCGAACTCAAGCGGATCATCGACGCCGGCGGGATCGGCGACGTCGAACTCCTCCAGCTCACCACCCGCGGGCCGTCCATCCCGCCGCTGTCCTACATCGCCACCTCCGGCGGCCAGATGCGGGACCAGACCGTGCACTTCTTCGACCTCGCCCGCTGGCTTACCGGGCTGGACCCGGTGGAAGTCTTCGCTGTGGGATCCGCCCTGGCCGATCCCCGCCTGGCCGAGTACGACGACGTGGACACCTCCGCGGTCACGCTGCGGCTGCCCACCGGGGCGCTGGTCCAGATCGACAGCGCCCGGCGCACGGGCTACGGCTACGACGAGCGGATCGAGGTCATGGGTTCCGCCGGCCTGGTCGAGGCCGGCCGCCGCCGCACCGGAGCCGTGTCACGCTACAGCGCCGGCCAGGTGGTGGACGACGGGCTGCACCCCGGGTGGTTCGAGCGCGTCCAGCCCACCTACGCGGCGGCCCTGGACCACTTCGTTGCCGCGGTAGCGGGCGGAACTGCCCTGGCGCCGTCGCTCGATGACGGGCTCAGGGCCCAGGCCATCGCGGAGGCCGCCACACGCTCCCTGCGCACGGGCCGGTCCGAGCCGATCGAGTATTAGGACCGTCTTCGCACGGCGGGACCGGCGTGGCCGGCTCCGCCGTGCTCACCGATCAAAGGCTGCCCCCTAGCTTCTTCGGCGGCACGGACTACCCTGCTCTTAGCTGGGTCTTTCCGCGAAGAGAGTAGCTAGGAGCACCAATGTCTGAACAGGAACCTGTCCTGGTGGTCGGCGCAACGGGACATCTCGGCGGCCAGGTGGTCGACCGGCTTCTCGCCAACGGCAAGAAAGTGCGCGCGCTCGTCCGCCCGGCCTCGGACGCAGGAAAACTCCAGGCCAAAGGCGTCGAGATAGCCCGCGGCGACATGCTCGACCTCGAATCGCTCGTCTCCGCCATGACCGGCACCGCCGCGGTCATCACGACGGCGGCCGGCTACACCGGGAAGAACAAGAACGCCCACGAGATCGACACGCGTGGCAACACCAATCTCGCCCTCGCCGCCAGCAAAGCCGGGGTGCCGCGCTTCGTGCTCACCAGCATCCTCACCAGTGACCAGACACCCGGCGTGCCGCATTTCTGGCACAAGAAGCTCACCGAGGACAAACTCGAAGAACTCGGGGTCCCCTTCGTCGCGCTGCGGCCGGGAGCATTTTTCGACCAGGTCGCCCTGATGGGCGGTGACCCGTTCGAGAAGGGCCGCATCATCTGGCTCGGCTCCAAAAACGTCCCGCTGACGTTCGTGCTGGCCAGCGACCTCGCGGCTTACCTCGCCGCGGCCGTCGACGCGCACGTCGCCGATGGGGAGCGCATCGATATCGGCTGGACTCGCCCGATCAGCATGCGGGAAGGCGCCGCCCTGGCGTCCAAACGGGCGGACAAGAAGATCAGGGTCCTGTCCATGCCCGCCGGAGTGCTTCGCACCGTGGGCAAGGTTGCGGGAAAGTCCGCCCCGCTCATGAGCGACATGGGAGCCATGGCGGCCTGGTTCGATACCGGACGCTACGTGGCGAATACGAGCCGCCAGGCAGAGGTTTTCGGTCCCGTGCCAACCCCGGAAGACGCCATCGCCCGCTTCGCAGCCCGGCTGGGCCACTGAGGAGCGACGCCCTGGTGGTGCCCACCGACGCCGCGCCCGGACAGGAGACGCCCGGATCAGGGACGACGGCGGAGGGAGGCCCCGCCGTCGTCGTCGTCCAACGCGCCTTCCGGTGACCGGATGCGGGCCCGCCCAAAATTTCTGGGCGGCGCTACTCGGCGATGGGCCGCTGCCGTTGCCGCTTCGTCGCCGACCGCTGTTCCTTGGCGGCGAGGCGCCGGCGGTTCGAGCCCCGGGTGGGCTTGGTAGGCCGGCGTGGGGCGGCTCCGGGACCAAGGCCTTCTGCCACGAGGTCCGCGAGCTTGGCCAGGGCGAGCTCGCGGTTCCGTAGCTGGGAACGCCGCTCCGAGGCGGTCACGGTGATCACCCCGGCGATCAGGCGTGGTCCGAGGCGGGCGATCAGCATCAGCCGCTGGCTCTCCGAAAGAACCGCCGAGCTGGCCACGTTCCACGAGAGCTCGGCCCGGCTGTCCGTGGTGTTGACGTGCTGGCCGCCCGGCCCGGACGAACGCGAGAACCGCCAGCCGAGTTCCGACGCGGGAATCGTGAGCGCGGGCGATACCTCCAAGTCCATGCACCAAGCGTTGCACGATTTTGGCGCGCACGGCCGAAGTCGCCGGAAAGCTGCCCGTTCGCCGGAAAATTCCGGCGAATTCGCAGGTTTCCGGCGACTTCGCCGGGCTCGAGGCTCAGGGCTCAGGGCTCGAGGCTCAGGGCACGGGGCGGCAGACCATGGCTTCGCGGGCACGACCGGCGTAGCCTGCGCATAGGCGCACGCATCGCGCCCTGCACGCCAGCACGAAGCAGGCGATTCCCACGGAAAAGTTTGGCACAGCAGACAGTCCGAGCCCGCGGCCGGCGGCGTCGGACGAACCAGGGCGCCTGCCGCCGTCGCGCGGGCCGCTGCGCCTCGCGGCCACGCTGGCGTTTGCCGGCTTCGCGGTGTCCGTCGTCGCCGGGCTGCTCCATGCCGACACGGCCAATGCCAACGACCACGCGGCGACGTTCGCCGAATACGCCCGCAGCGGCATCTGGACCGCCGTCCACCTGGGCCAGTTCGCCGGCATGACGCTGCTCATCTCAGGGCTGCTGGTCCTGCTGGTGGTCCTGAAAGCGCCGGACGGCGCCATGGCCTGGACGGCCCGCTTCGGCGCCGTGGCGGCCGTCGTCGCGCTGGCCCTGTATGCAGCGCTCCAAGCCGTGGACGGGGTTGCCCTCAAGCACGCCGTAGACGCCTGGGCCGCCGCCGCGGAACCGGAGAAAACCGCCCGGTTCGCGACCGCCGAGGGCATCCGCTGGCTGGAGTGGGGCATGCGCAGCTACCAGAGCTTCGTGCTGGGCGCGGCCCTGCTCCTGACCGGCACCGTGGTTGTCGGGGCGCGACGCGTCGCCCGGCTGATCGGCTACCTCATGGCGCTCTCCGGACTGGCGTACCTTGCCCAGGGCTGGATCATCGGTGCCGAAGGCTTCTCCCCGGCCAACACCATCCCGACACTTGCCGGGATTGTCCTGATCCTTGTGTGGACCCTGTGGCTTCTGGCCAGCGCATGGTTCGGCGGGGGTGCGAACCGGGGCCTCCGGATCCGGGCTTAGGACTGCTGGTAGCGGATACCCCAGCTGAGGTGCCACGTCTCGCCGGGGCCCAGCCAGCGCAGCCCCTCGCCGCTGTTGAGGGCATTGGCCGGAGCCGTCATCGGTTCCACGGCGACGGCAGTGACGAGGCCGCCGCTGTCGCCGGGGAAGATCCGGGTGGTGAAGGACTGCACATAGCCAAAGGACGCATCCATGAACAGCTGCACCTGGCGGCCGTCCGGGGCTTCGAGATAGTGCCGCGAGCTGCCATCCGGTTCCCGGCGGACGTCGCCCCACGCGTCATCGAGGTCGACGGCGCCGACGCGTTGCCCTGCCCGGAAGTCATGCCGGGTCCCGCCGACGGCTGTGGTGGCGCCGGTCGGGTTCAGCCGTTCGTCGACTTCGATGTGCGTGTCGGCATTGATGAACAGTTTCAGGTCTTCGGTCGGGACGGTGCCCAGCTTGAGGAAGGGATGGGCACCGACGGCGACCGGGGCGGACCGGCTGCCCGTATTGGTCAGGCCGTGCGTGACGAGGAGCCCGTCTACGGTGAGCTGGTAGCGGACCGTTGTCCCGAGTTCAAAAGGGTAGCCCGGTGCGGGGGTGACATCGGCGGCCAGCGTGATGCTGTCCGCCGTCCGGCCCGCGACGCTGTACGCGGCACCGGACAGCAGACCGTGCAGGGCGTTGCCGTTGGCCGGTTCCGTGATCGCCAACTGCTGCGGGGCGCCGTCGTGGGTCCACTTTCCGCCCGCCACGCGGTTGGGCCACGGCACCAGGACCCAGCCCGCGCACGACGGCGGTGCGGACGCGGCAGGGTAATCCTGCAGGAGGGCGACGCCGTCGACCTCCAGGGCGCGCAGGCTCGCGGCGATTTCCGTCACGACCGCTCGTTGGCGGCGGCCGCCCAGCGCTGCCAGAAGTTCGTAGTGCTCGCCCATGGGCGAGATGACCTGCTTCTGCACTGCTTGGTTCTGCATGGTCAGCCTGTCTGTGACGCGGGTGCGTGTCCGGGTGATGGCGCGGTGGCGGTTCCGATGCCCGCGGGATCGGCAAGGAATTGTGCGAAGGCCAGCTCCGCGGCTCCGATCATCATCAGATTCGAACCGAGCGCCGCCCGGTAGATCTTGACCTGGCCCGCGGGGCCGTCCAGGGCCTGGGAGAGCAGCGCTTGGTTCAACGACGTCGGGGCGAGCGCATGCAGCGTCCCCAGGAAACCGCCCAGGACGATGGCCTCCGGGTTGAAAATGTTCACGGCATTGCGGAGCGCGATGCCCAGATACAGAAGCTGGCGCGCCACTTCGTCGTCCACCCTGGCGGTGTTGCTGCTGGCCAGCGCCTCTTCGAGGTCGGCGGCGTCGCCGCTGCCCAAGCCGGCCAGTTCGCGGAGCCGGGACTGGGACACTTCGGTTTCCAGGCAGCCCGTGGCGCCGCAGTGGCACGTGGTGCCTCCGGAGCGGACAAAGGTGTGGCCGAGTTCCCCGGCGTAGCCGGACGCGCCCCTGAGCAGTTGCCCGTCGGAGATGATCCCGCCGCCAATGCCGCTGGCGCCGCCGTTGAGGTAGATCAGGTTCCCCTGCCCGGCGCCGGCCCCGAAAATCATCTCGGCCTCGGCGCCCAGGGAGGCGTCGTTGGCGGCCTGGCACGGGTAACCCGTGGCCTCACCCAGCATCCGGGCGACCGGTTCATTGCGCCAGCCCAGATGCGGTGCATGCCGCACGACGCCGTCGTCGCGGTTAACCAGCCCGGGCACGGCCATGCCGATGCCGGTGATCCGGTAGGAGGCATCCAATTCGGAGCGCATCCCGGCGATCACAGCCGAGGCGATGTTCACCGCTTCCCGGGCGCTGGGGATCCGTTCGGTTGGGAAGCGGATCTTCTTTTGCACTTTCCCGCCGAGGCTGACCAGGCCGATGGTGACGGCGTCGATTTCCGGATTGACGGCCAGCGCCGCAACCGACGGGCTGGGATGGACCTCCGGACTGGGCCGGCCCACCTGCCCCTCACCGGCCGGCGCCGTTTCATAGACCAGGCCCAGGGCCACGAGCTGGCCGATCAGCGTGCCGACAGTCGAGCGGTTCAGCCCCGTCTGCCGCGTCAGCTGGGCGCGGCTGAGGACGCCGTGGTGATGGACAAGGGAGGTCAGCAGCGACAAATTATTGCGGCGCGACGGGTCCGGCTCGCTGGCAGCGGCGGAAACGGGGGTACGTGGAGGCATCATCGTGACACTATCAGCGGCCGAACACCGTGCGGTCCAGGAAGGCGTTGCGGAATTTTCCGTCCGGATCCAGGCGGCCGGCCAGCGCGGTGAACTCGGCAAAGCGGGGATACAGCGGGGCGAGCCCGGCGGCGCCGGCGTGGAACAGTTTGCCCCAGTGCGGCCTGGCGTCGAACGGGGCCAGTTCCGCTTCGAGGAGCGGCAGGATTGCCCTGACCGCCGGTTCGTCCTGGCGCCAGGTGAAGTGCAGGCCGATCCCGTCCCGGCCGTAGTTGGGGCTGAGCCACAGCTCGTCCGCCGCGATGGTCCGGATTTCCCCGACCAGCAGCAGGGGAGTGACCACGTCGGAGAGCTTGCGCATCGTGCGGAGGGCCTCCACGGCGTGCTCGCGCGGGATCAGGTATTCGCTCTGCAGCTCGTCGCCCTTGCTGGGCGTGAACTCCATCCGGAAATGCGCGAGCCTGTCGGCCCACGGTCCGGGGATACCGAGTTGCTGGGTGCAGTTGCTTCCGGACACGCCGGGCAGCGGGTGACGGGCCTGGGTGGCCGGCGTACCGCAGAAGAATTCCGGCAACCCGGCGGGCAGCACGGCCCGGTCCGTACGGTTCTTGAGCCACGCCTGGCCCACCGCCGGCCCGCTCCAGTCGGTGAACAGGCTCACGCTGTAGGCCGAAGAGGTCAGGGTGTCGAAACTCTCCAGGACCTGGTCCCAGTCGAGGCCTTCAAAGACGCTCTGGGCAATCTCGAAACTCGGCTCAATGTCCAGGGTAAGCCGGCTGACAATGCCCAGGGCGCCCAGTCCCACCACCATGCCGGCGAAGTCGGGATCGCCGCGGCGGGCCGAGACCACCGTGCCGTCGGCAGTAACCAGCTCGAGCGCCGCCACGGCCGTGGCGAGGTTCCCGTTGCCGTCGCCGGAACCATGTGTGGCGGTGGCAACGGCTCCCGCCACCGAGATGTGCGGCAGGGAGGCGAGATTGTGCAGGGCGAAGCCGTGGCGCTGGAGCTCCGCCGCGAGCGTCCCGTAGCGCGTGCCGCCGCTGACGCTGACGGTCATGGCCTGGGCATCGATGCTGATGCCGGCGTCGAGCCTGTCCAGCACCACCAGGGTCCCGGAGGTGTCCGCGATGTCATTGAACGAGTGGCGGGACCCCAGCGCGCGGACCTTTCCGGCGCCGGCCACGACTTCCTGCAGCTCGGCGACGCTGGCCGGATGGGACATTTTCGCCGCCTGGTAGCCGTAGTTTCCTGCCCAGTTGCGCTCGGTCACCAGCTGGTCGATCACGGTTGAATCCTTCACTCCGGGCCCCTTTGGCTATGTGCATCCCTGTTCGTGCCTCATCGGCGGCACTATTTGCTGTTGTTCACAACATAACAGCCGTTTCCGCATAATGCTACGGAAATCCGCTGTGAATAGTCGCAGTGGGGCGGGCCGGTTTGTGGAAGTTTTCATCAGCGTGTGGTTGACACCACAGAAATTCATAATATGTTTGTGTGTAGAACAATTCATTCTGAACCCCCGGCAACACATCTACCCCTCGGAGAAGTCAATGACGATTCAGCCCACCCGCGATGACAAGTTTTCCTTCGGCCTCTGGACGGTCGGCTGGGAGGCCCAAGACCAGTTCGGCTCCGCCACCCGCCCGCCGCTGGACACGGTCGAAGCCGTCAACCGGCTCAGCGACCTCGGCGCCTACGGCATCACCTTCCACGACAACGACCTCTTTCCCTTCGGCTGCTCCGCCTCCGACCGCCAGCGCGAAATCGACCGGCTGAYGGGCGCGCTGAAGGCCACCGGAATGATCGTGCCGATGGTCACCACCAACCTGTTCAGTCACCCGGTCTTCAAGGACGGCGGCTTCACCAGCAATGACCGCGGCGTCCGGCGCTTCGCCCTGCGCAAGGTGCTGGACAACATCGACCTCGCCGCCGAGCTCGGCGCCGAAACCTTCGTCATGTGGGGCGGCCGCGAGGGCAGCGAGTACGACGCCGCGAAGGACATCCGCGGCGCCCTGGAACGCTACCGCGAAGCCGTGAACCTGCTGGGCGACTACGTCACGGACAAGGGCTACAACATCCGGTTCGCCATCGAGCCCAAGCCCAACGAACCCCGCGGCGACATTCTGCTGCCCACCCTGGGCCACGCCCTGGCCTTCATCGAAACGCTCGAGCGCCCCGAACTGGTGGGCGTCAACCCCGAAACCGGGCACGAGCAGATGGCCGGCCTGAACTTCACGCACGGGATCGCCCAGGCGCTCTACCAGGGCAAGCTGTTCCACATAGACCTCAACGGCCAGCGCAGCATCAAGTTCGACCAGGACCTGGTGTTCGGCCATGGCGACCTGCAGAACGCGTTCTCCCTGGTGGACCTGCTGGAAAACGGCGGTCCCGACGGCGGTCCGGCTTACACCGGCCCGCGCCACTTCGACTACAAGCCCAGCCGCACCGAGGACATCGACGGCGTGTGGGACTCCGCCGCCGCCAACATGCAGACCTACCTGCTGCTCAAGGAGCGCGCCAAGGCCTTCCGCGCCGACCCCGAGGTCCAGGCGGCGCTGCAGGCCTCGCGTGTGGCCGAAATCAACGAACCCACGCTGAACCCGGGCGAGGGCTACGAGCAGCTGCGCGCCGACCGCGCTTCCTACGAGGACTTCGACGCCGATGCCTACTTCGGCGGCAAGGGCTTCGGCTTCGTGAAGCTGCAGCAGCTCTTCATCGAGCACCTGCTCGGCGCCCGCTGATCCCGTGACGGACGCTCCCATGACACTCGTTGCCGGCGTCGACTCCTCCACCCAAAGCTGCAAGGTGGTGGTGCTGGACGCCGGCACGGGCGCGCTGGTCCGCGAAGGCCGTGCCGCCCACCCGGACGGCACCGAAGTGCACCCCGAACACTGGTGGCGGGCTTTGTCCGCAGCGTTCGACGACGCCGGCGGGCTGGCGGACGTCAGCGCGCTCTCCGTGGGGGGCCAGCAGCACGGCATGGTGCTGCTGGACCACGCCGGAGAGGTGCTGCGGCCGGCGCTGCTGTGGAACGACACGCGATCGGCGGGGGCCGCGGCCGCGCTTACCGACGAAGTGGGGGCGGAGGACTTTGCCCGAAGGACCGGGCTGGTCCCGGTGGCCTCCTTCACCATCACGAAGGTCCGCTGGGTCCGGGACCACGAACCCGACTTCGCGGACCGGGTGGCGGCCGTCGCACTGCCCCATGACTGGCTGACCTGGCGGCTCCGCGGCTACGGCCCGGCAGCCTCCAGCCCGCTGGGCCCGGACCTGGAACAGCTCACGACGGACCGCTCGGATGCCAGCGGAACAGGCTACTGGAGCCCCTCGGCCGGGGAGTACGACCTTGACCTGTTCAAGCTGGCCTTCGGCCGGGACGCCAGGGAAGCCGCCGGCAACGCCGGGCCGGGGGAACCGGGAACCGTAGTCCTGCCCCGGGTTCTTGGCCCCGGCGACTCCGCCGGAGCGATCCACCCCGGCTGCTTCGGACGCGAAGCGGCGGACCGGCCCGGAACGGCGGAACTGTCCGGCGCTGAGGGATCCGGCACGGCAGCGTCAGGGCACCGGATCCTGCTCGGCGCCGGCGCCGGGGACAATGCCGCCGCCGCCCTGGGACTCGGGGCGCAGCCGGGGGACGTGGTGGTGTCCGTGGGCACCAGCGGCACGGTGTTCTCGGTGGCGTCCCGCGCCGTCGCCGATCCCAGCGGAACGGTGGCGGGATTCGCGGACGCCAGCGGCGAGTACCTGCCCATCGCCGTCACGCTCAACGCCGCACGGGTGCTCAGCTCCGTGGCCGGCATCCTGGGCGTGGACTTCGACGAACTTTCGCGCCTTGCCCTGGACGCCGAACCCGGCGCCGGGGGCGTCGTGCTGGTGCCGTACTTCGAAGGTGAGCGCACGCCCAACCTGCCCCACGCCAAGGCCAGCTTCCACGGGCTCAGCATTGCCTCCAGCACGCGGAGCAACCTTGCCCGGGCAGCGATTGAAGGCATGCTGAGCGGCCTGTCCGGCGGGCTGGATTCCCTGCGGGCGCAAGGCGGCGCCGCAACACGCCTCCTGTTGATCGGCGGCGCCGTGCAGAACCCGGCGGTGCAGGCCATCGCCGCCCAGGTCTTCGACCTGCCCGTTGTGGTCCCCAGCCCGGGGGAGTACGTCGCCCGGGGCGCCGCTGTCCAGGCCGCGTGGGCCCACCACGGCAGCCGTCCGGAGTGGCCGGTCGCCGTGGATGCCGTGCCGGCCCCGGACTTCCACCCGGCCATCCGGCAGAACTACCTGAGGGCGTGCGGCCACATTGACCCCGGCAACTGAGCCGCTGCTGGCCGGCACGCCGCTGCTTGCCTCCAGCCACCGGGATCCGCTCCGCGCCTCGGGCAATCCCGTCCGCTGGGGCGTGGTTGCCACCGGCAGGATCGCGTCCATTGTCACCAGCGATCTCGCCCTGTTGCCGGATGCCGTCCTGCACGCCGTCAGTTCAAGGTCCCGTGCCGGCGCGGAGGAGTTCGCCGCCCGGCACGGCTTCCGCCGAGCCTACGCAGACGACGACGGCGGCCTTCCGGGGTACGTGCAGCTGATCCAGGATCCCGACGTCGACATCGTGTACATCGCTACGCCGCACGCCAGCCACTTCTCCGTGGCCAAGGCGGCGCTCGAGGCCGGCAAGCACGTGCTGTGCGAGAAGCCGATCACCCTCAACGCGCGGGACGCAGCGGTCCTGGCCGGGCTGGCCCGACGCAAAGGGCTGTTCCTGATGGAGGCCGTCTGGACCCGGTTCCTTCCCAGCATGCAGCGGGCGGCGGAAATCATCGCCTCCGGTGAACTGGGTGAGGTCCGGTCGGTCCAGGCGGATCTTGGCTTCCCCGCGCCCCGCTACCCGGGGGCCCGGCTGTGGCAGCGGGCGGCAGGGGGCGGCGCGCTGCTGGACGTCGGCGTCTATCCGCTGACCTGGGCACTCATCGCGTTGGGGGCGCCCCAGTCCCTGACGGCCGCGGCCCACGTCAATGGCGACGGCGTGGATGCCGAAACCGCTGTTACCCTCTCCTATTCCTCGGGGGCCTTCGCCCAGTTCCTCGTGTCGCTGACCACCGTGTCGACGCAGACAGCCACGGTGTCCGGCACGAACGGCATGCTGCGGTGCAACGCGCCGCTGTTCAACCCGACGGAACTGGCCCTGACCTTCGGCTCGGGGGAGACCCGGGTGGAGACCTTTGTGCATGCGGGACACGGGTACATCTACCAGCTGCGCGAGGTGATCCGCTGCCTTCAACTCGGACTGACGGAGAGCCCCACCATGCCGCTGGACGACACGCTGACGGCCATGTCGCTGCTCGATGAAGTCCGGCGGCAGGCCGGCATCACGTACCCGTCCGACTCGCCAGGGGCCACAGACCGGCTCGCGGCTCAGGCGGGCGGCAGTGCGTGCCGCGAGTACTAGTGCGGCGGCGTGCCCGGCTCCGGGTTCCCGGCGGCGGGAGCGGCCGTCGACTCCCGGACCACCAGGTGGGTGGCGAGTTCGACCCGCCGCGAGTCAAGCTCCTCGTTGTTGGCCAGCCGGAGGACGGCGCGCAGTGCGGCGCGGCCCATCTCCTGCAGCGGCTGCGTCACGGTAGTCAGGGCGGGGATGGACTGCTCCGCCTGGTACGTGCCGTCGAAGCCCACCACGCTCAGGTCTTCGGGGATCCGCAGCCCGTGCCGCCGGGCTTCGGCCAGGACGCCGAGGCCAATGCTGTCACTCCCCGCGAAGATGGCGGTGGGGGGCTCGGGGAGGGCCAAGAGCGCCTTGAGCGAGCGGATTCCGTGTTCGGGACGGAATTTGTCCAGCATGACGTAGTCGGGCCGGACCTGGACTCCGTCGGCCATGAGCGCCGCCATGTAGCCATGGAGGCGGGCCTGGTTGCATTCGGCCGATTCCGGTCCGCCAACGTAGGCGATCCGCCGGTGGCCGAGGCCCAGCAGGTGCTCCGTGGCTTCCTTGCCGCCCGCCCAGTTGGTGGCCCCCACGCTGACAACCTCCGACGGCGGCGGGTTGAGCGGATCAATCACCACCACCGGGATGTGGCGCCGGCGGAAGGCGCTCAACTGGGCCGTACTGAAGCCGGACGTCACCACAATCAAACCGAGCCGGCCTTCATCCAGGATGCGCTGGGCCCGCCGCTCCGGACTGAGCGTCATGGCCGCCGGGTGCCCGGTCACATCGACCAGGACCTGGACGTCAATGGACGCGGCCTGCTCCAGCACTCCGTTCAGGACCTCGACGGAATACGCGGAGTACAGCGAGTCGAAAACCACTTCAACGATCCCGGTCCGACCCTCGGCATGTTTGCGCTGGTGCGTGGACTGGTAGCCCAGCTGTTCAAGTGCCGCCAGGACCTTGGTGCGCGTGCTCTCGGCAACGTCCTCCCGCCCGTTGATGACCTTGGAGACCGTGGGTGAGGAAACGCCGGCCTCCCGGGCGACCGCCGCCAGCGTTGGCCTGCCGGAACCCTGGACTATTGACACGATGACTCCTGTACTTTCGAAATATTTCGACAGGAAGAAGTCTCGTCTTGTTTGTCTGGTGCGTCAAGCCTATTTGGTGCACATGAACCAAGGTTTCCAAATTCGCCCTTGACTGTGACTGTTGTCACCACTACTTTAGTTTCAGAAGTCGCAAACTTTTACGAAACTTTTCGAAGCTTAGCTTCACCCCCAGCAAGCGGCAGCGCAGCCTTCCCAGGAGGGCAGAGCTGCCACTCCCACAACCGGGCCATCAGCGCAGACCCCGGAGGACGAATGGAATCCCAGATGAAAAATCGTACGTTTCGCAGTGCCGCAATGGCCCTCTCGGCCGCCGCAGTTTCGATCAGCCTTGCCGCCTGCGGCTCCAGCGGACCGGCGGGAACTGCCGCCAGCGCCGATTCGGCCACAATGTGGGGGCTGACGGGCGGCAATCAGCCCGTCCTGCAGCAGTCCGTCACGGACTGGAACTCCGCCCACCCGGGCTCGTCCATCAAGCTGGATTTCTTCGCGAACGACGCCTACAAGACCAAGGTGCGGACCGCCGTCGGTGCCGGCCAGGGCCCCACCTTCATCTACGGCTGGGGCGGCGGCGTGCTGAAGTCCTACGTGGATGCCGCACAGGTGGATGACCTCTCCGGGTTCCTGGCGGACAACCCCGAGGTCAAGGACCGCTACCTCCCGGCGGTGCTCAAGAACGGCGTCATCGACGGCAAGACCTACGCCTTGCCCAACAACAATGTGCAGCCTGTGGTGCTCTACTTCAACAAGGACGTTTTCGACAAGGTGGGTGCCCAGGCCCCCAAGACCTGGGATGAACTGATGGCGCTGGTGCCGAAGTTCAAGGAAGCCGGCATCGCACCGTTCTCACTCGGCGGCCAGTCCAGGTGGCCGGACCTGATGTGGCTTGAATACCTCGTGGAACGCATCGGCGGCCCGGAGGTCTTCGCCAACATCGCAGCCAACAAACCGGACGCCTGGTCCGACCCCGCAGTCACCGAGGCGCTGACCAAGATCCAGCAGCTCGTGGACGCCGGCGGCTTCGCCAACGGTTTCTCCTCCATCGCAGCGGACAGCAACGCCGACCAGGCACTGCTGTACACCGGCAAGGCGGCCATGATCCTGCAGGGCGGCTGGATCTACCAGGGCATGAAGAAGGACGCGGCCGACTTCGTCAAGAGCGGCAAGCTCGGTTACACCACGTTCCCCACGGTCTCCGGCGGCAAGGGAGA
Source organism: Arthrobacter sp. 2MCAF15 (assembly GCF_052115605.1). NCBI lineage: Bacteria > Bacillati > Actinomycetota > Actinomycetes > Micrococcales > Micrococcaceae > Arthrobacter > Arthrobacter sp. 2MCAF15. Next base: position 25,703 of record NZ_JBFRGZ010000029.1, read on the forward strand.
TCCCACCAACGTGGTGGGCAACCCCTCCAACTTCTGGTCCGTCTCCTCCAAGGCCACCGACGGCCAGAAGAAGGCCGCCCTCGACTACGTGAAGTCCGGCATGTTCTCTGACAGCAACATCCAGGCCCTCATCGACTCCGGCGCCGTGCCCGTGGTCAAGGGCATCGAAAGCAAGCTCGCCGCATCCCCGGACAAGGACTTCCTGACCTACGTCTACGGCATGGCCAAGAACGCCCCGAGCTTCACACTCTCCTGGGACCAGGCTCTGAGCCCGGCGCAGGGTGACGCCATGCTGGCCAACCTGGACCAGATCTTCCTGAAGAAGATCACCCCTGAGCAGTTCGTCGCCACGATGAACGCGACGATCGGAAAGTAATCCAGTGTCCACCACATCCGGTTCCTCCCGGCGGGCCCTTCAAGCGGGCCCGTCGGGGTGGCTGGCCGCGCCAGCCCTTGCCTTCTTCCTGCTCTTCGCCATCATTCCGCTGCTCGGCGTCTTGTTCCTGAGCTTCACTTCGTGGGACGGCCTGGGCGAGATCAAGCTGGAGGGGCTCTCTAGCTGGACAACCGTCCTGACCGACCCCGTCACCGGCAACGCGCTGCTGGTGACGGCGAAGATCATGTTCTTCTCCTTCATCATCCAGGCCCCGATCAGCCTGCTCCTGGGGGTCTTCACCGCCGCGGGCCAGAAGTACCGCGCCGCGTTGGCAGTCCTGTACTTTGTGCCGCTGCTGTTGTCCTCGGCCGCCGTCGCCATCGCGTTCAAGGCCCTGCTGGACCCCAACTTCGGCCTGGGCGCAGGGCTCGGCCTGCCGATCCTGGCCCAGGACTGGCTGGGTAATTCGGACCTGGTGCTGTTCGTCGTCGTCTTCGTCATCGCCTGGCAGTTCGTCCCGTTCCACACGCTGATCTACCAAGGCGGCGTGCGCCAGATCCCCGCGTCGCTGTATGAGGCCGCGCAGATCGACGGCGCCGGACGGGTCCAGCAGTTCTTCAACATCACGCTGCCCCAGCTGAAGTACACCATCATCACCTCCTCCACCCTTATGGTGGTCGGCTCCCTGGCGTACTTTGACCTCGTCTTCGTCCTCACCGGCGGCGGTCCCGGCTACGCCACGCGGCTGCTCCCGCTGCACATGTACCTCACCGGGTTCAAAGCCAATGACATGGGCGCCGCCAGTGCCCTCGGCGTCATCCTCGTCGCGATCGGCCTGGCTCTCGCCCTGCTGCTGCAGCGGCTGGGCGGCAAGAACCGCAACGCAAGTCAATTGGAAGGTGCCTGATGGCTTCCATTACCCAGATCCCCGTCCCGCCCTCGGCCCCCGCCCGCCCTGCCGTCAGGCCCCGCCCGCGGACCAAGGGACCGGGACGGACCCGCCCGAACTTCCTTGGCGGCCTCGGCGGCTGGCTCTGGCTGGCCATCATCATCGTCCCCGTCTACTACGTGGTGGTGACAAGCCTGAAAAACCAGGCCGGGTTCTTCACGACCAACCCGATGATGCCGCCGTCTGAGCCCACCCTGGACAACTACAAACTGGTGGTGGAGAACGACTTCGCCAGGTATTTTGCCAACAGCCTCATCGTCACGGTGGGCAGCGTGGTGCCGGCACTCCTGGTTTCCTTCATGGCCGCCTACGCGATTGTCCGCGGCAAGAGCAGGTTCCTCAGCTGGACCAACAACCTGTTCCTGCTGGGCCTGGCCATCCCGCTGCACGCGACCATCATCCCCATCTACTGGATGATCACCCGTGCCCACATGTACGACACCCTGCTGGCCCTGATCCTGCCCTCCATTGCCTTCGCCATCCCGATCTCCGTGCTGATCCTGTCCAACTTCATGCGGGACGTGCCCAACGAACTCTTCGAATCAATGCGGCTGGATGGCTGCTCCGACTGGGCCATGATGTGGCGCCTGGCGCTGCCCATGACCCGGCCCGCTGTGGTGACCGTAGGGATCTACAACGCGCTCGGAGTCTGGAACGGCTTCCTGTTCCCGCTGATCCTGACCCAGAGCCCCGAAACCCGCGTGCTGCCGCTGTCACTGTGGACCTTCCAGGGCGAGTTCAGCGTCAACATCCCGGCGGTGCTGGCCGCCGTCGTGCTCGCTACTCTGCCGCTGCTGGTGGTCTACGTGATCGCCCGGCGTCAGCTGCTCAGTGGCCTCACGGCCGGCTTCAGCAAATAGAGAGGACTTGTTGTGTTTGAACCGAAACCCTTGCGGGTGGGGATGGTGGGCTACGCCTTCATGGGCGCCGCGCACTCCCACGCCTGGCGGACCGCGCCGCGGTTCTTCGACCTCCCGCTCGCTCCCGAGCTGGCGGCCGTTGCCGGCCGGAATTCGGCGGGCGTGCGGGCGGCGGCGGCCAAGTACGGCTGGGACTCCGTGGAGACCGACTGGCGGGCGCTGATCGAGCGGGACGACATCGACCTGATCGACATCTGCACTCCCGGCAACACGCACGCCGAGATCGCGATCGCCGCGCTCGAGGCCGGCAAGCACGTCCTGTGCGAGAAACCGCTGGCGAATTCCGTGGCCGAGGCCGAGCGGATGACCGCGGCCGCGGAAGCGGCGGCGGGCCGGGGCGTGTACTCCATGTGCGGGTTCAGCTACCGCCGCACCCCGGCTTTGGCCCTGGCCAGGAGGATGGTGGCCGAAGGCCGGCTCGGGCAGATCCGGCACGTGCGGGCCCAGTACCTGCAGGACTGGCTAAGCGACGCCGACGCGCCCCTGAGCTGGCGGCTGGACAAGACCAAGTCCGGGTCCGGTGCGCTCGGGGACATCGGGGCGCACAGCATCGACGCCGCCCAGTGGATCACCGGACGGAACATCACCGGAGTCTCGGCGCTGATGGAAACCTTCGTCACCGAACGCCCCCTGGCCRGGGACCTGGTGGGCCTGGGCGGGCACGGCGCCGCCGACGCAGAGCGCGGGCCGGTCACCGTGGACGACGCCGCCCTCTTCACCGCCCGTTTTGAAGGAACGCCCGACGACGGTGCCGCCTCCGGCCCGATCGGCATCTTTGAAGCCACCCGCTTTGCCCTGGGCAGGAAGAACGCCATGCGCCTGGAACTGAACGGCACTTTGGGCTCCCTGGCCTTTGACTTCGAGGACATGAACGCCTTGTCCGTCTACGACGCCGCCGACGGCCCCGACGCCGGGTTCCGCAAGATCCTCGTCACCGAACCCGAACACCCCTACGCCGGGAACTGGTGGCCCACCGGCCACGGCCTGGGCTATGAACATGTCTTCACCCACCAGGCGGTCGACCTCATCCACGCCATCGCCGACAACCGGCCACCGTCACCCTCCTTCGCCGACGCCCTCCAGGTCCAAAAAGTCCTCGCCGCCATCGAAACCAGCGCCGGCAACAACAGCCACTGGCACACCCTCTGAGAGGAAAGACCATGACACGACCCATCACCCTCTTCACCGGCCAGTGGGCCGACCTGCCCTTCGAAGAGGTGGCGCGGCTCGCCGGCGAGTGGGGTTTCGACGGCCTGGAGATCGCCTGCTGGGGCGACCACCTGGACCCCCAGCGCGCCGTCGAGGACGACGCCTACCTCCAGGGCCGGCTGGACATCCTGGACAAGCACCAGCTCAAGGTGCACGCGATCGCCAACCACCTCACCGGACAGGCCGTCTGCGACGACCCGATCGACGAGCGCCACGAGGGCATTCTTCCCGCCGGCGTGTGGGGCGACGGCGACGCCGAAGGGGTCCGTGCCCGCGCCGCCGAGGCCATGAAGACCACGGCCCGCGCGGCCGCCAGGCTGGGCGTGCAGACGGTCACCGGGTTCACCGGATCCTCGATCTGGAAATGCGTTGCCATGTTCCCGCCCGCCTCGGACGCCATGATCGAACGCGGCTACCAGGACTTCGCCGACCGCTGGAACCCGATCCTCGACGTCTTCGAGGAGGAAGGGGTCCGTTTCGCCCTCGAGGTCCACCCGTCCGAAATCGCCTACGACTACTGGACCGCCAAGCGCACCTTGGAAGCCATCGGCCACCGGGAGAGCTTCGGCCTGAACTTCGACCCGTCCCACTTCGTGTGGCAGGACCTGGACCCCGTGATGTTCCTGCAGGACTTCGCCGAGAAGATCTTCCACGTCCACATCAAGGAATCCGTCCGCCAGCTCAACGGCCGCAACGGCCGGCTCGGCTCCCACCTGCCGTGGGCCGACCCCCGCCGCGGATGGGACTTCGTCACTGCCGGCCACGGCGACGTCAACTGGGAACCGATATTCCGGACCCTGAACGCGATCGGATATCAGGGACCCACCAGCGTCGAATGGGAGGACGCCGGCATGGACCGCCTGGTCGGCGCACCGCAGGCCCTCGTCCTGGTCAAGGAACTTGCCACCATCACACCGCCCGCGGCCGCATTCGATGCCGCCTTCGCCGCCCGCTGAACCGGCCACGGCCACAACAAACCAACAACAGAGGAACCCCATGACAAACCATCAGAAAACCGCGCTCGTTGTGCGCGGCGGCTGGGACGGGCACCAGCCCGTTGAGGCCACCGAGGAATTCATCCCGTACCTGAAAGCCAACGGCTACGAGGTCCGGGTGGAGGAATCGCCCAAGATCTACGCCGATGCCGACTACATGGCCGACGTGGACCTGATCATGCAGTGCATGACCATGTCCACCATCGAAAAGGATGAGTTCGAGGGGCTGCGCGCCGCCGTCGAAAACGGCACGGGCCTGGCCGGCTGGCACGGCGGCATCGCGGATTCCTACCGCAACACCTCGGACTACCTGCACCTGATCGGCGGCCAGTTTGCCTGCCACCCGGGCAAACACCCGGATGAGCGCACGGGCGGGCAGCCCGACAACTACGTCCCGTACACGGTCAACATGCTCCCGGCCGCGGCCGGGCATCCGATCACGGCCGGCCTCGGCGACTTCGACCTCGTCACCGAACAGTACTGGGTCCTCGCCGACGACTACATCGACGTCCTGGCCACCACCACCCAGAAGGTCCGCGAATGGGACCCTTGGCACCGGGAAGTCACCTCGCCCGCCATCTGGACCCGGCAGTGGGGCAAGGGCAGGATTTTCGTCTGCACCCCGGGACACCGCGTCGAAATCCTCCAGGACAGCAATGTCCGCACCATCATCGAAAGGGGCCTGCTGTGGGCAAGCCGATAGACCTGAACCAGCCAATCAACACAGACCAGCCAATAGACACAGACCAGCCAACAAACGTTGGAATCATCGGCTGTGGAGCCATCATCGCCCAGTACCTGGTGAACTTCCGCCGACTTCAGGACAATGACCTCATCAACCTCGTCGCCGTCGCGGACCTTGACCCGGCCCGGGCGCAGGCAGTTGCCGACTCGTACGACGGCGTCCGGGCGCTCACGGTCGACGCGCTCCTGGCCGCCGACGACGTCGAACTCGTACTGAACCTGACCATCCCCGCGGCGCACGCCGAGATCGCCCTTCGTGCGATTGCCGCCGGCAAATCCGTCTACGGCGAGAAGCCGCTGGCGGCAACCACCGCGGAGGCCCGCCAGGTGCTCGACGCTGCGCGGGCAGCCGGCGTCGTGGTCGGCTGCGCCCCGGACACCGTGCTCGGCACCGGGATCCAGACCGCCCGGAAGGCGATCGACGACGGACTGATCGGCCGGCCCATCTCCGCGACCGCCACCATGGTTACGCCCGGGCATGAGCGCTGGCACCCGAACCCGGACTTCTATTACCAGCCCGGCGGCGGACCGCTGCTGGACATGGGACCGTACTACGTCTCGGCCCTGGTCACCCTGCTCGGACCCGTGGTCTCGGTGATCGGTGCCGCCAGCCACACCCGCGACGAGCGGACCATCGGCTCGGGCGCACGCGCTGGCCAGAGCGTGCCCGTGGCGATCGACACCCACGTCACCGGCGTCCTGGTCCATGCCTCGGGCGCCTTGTCCACGCTGGTGATGAGCTTCGACGCCGTGAAGACCAAGAGCCCCAACATCGAAATCCACGGCGAGCACGGCTCCCTCGTGGTCCCGGATCCCAACCACTTCGACGGCGACGTGCAGCTCTTCGCCCTCGGCGCCGAGGACTGGCAGAGCCTTCCGGTCTCCGCCGGCTATGAGGATTCGGGGCGCGGCTTCGGCGTCGCGGACCTTATCCGCACCCCTGCCGGCCAGGAGCCGCGGGCAGGGGGAGTCCTGGCCTTCCACGCCCTGGAAGTGATGGAGTCCGTGCTGGAGTCGGCCCACACGGGCTCGCCGGTCCGGATCGCCAGCACGGCACCGCGGCCTGCCCCGGTCGAACTGGCCGCCATCGCGCTGTCACCCGTGGCGGCCGGTTCCTAGGGCCGGCCCAGCCCTACCTCCCACCGCTCCACCCCTGCCCTCTAACCCACTGCCTTCCAACCCACTGCCCGGCYGAAGTCGCCGGAAACCTGCGGGCTCGCCGGAACGTTCCGGCGAGGCCGTGTCCATGTGGGAGCGCATGGCCCCCGTCACGGCGGCCTCGTCCCGCGATTCGAGCGCGCGGAAGATTTCTCGGTGCTCGGCCAGGGCCGCCGCTGCGTGCCCCTCATCCGTCAGGGCGCGGTCCACCCAGATGCGCAGCAGCGACCGGATGCTCTGCAGCAGTTCCTGCAGCACCTGGTTGCCGGACGCGGCGGCTATTTCGCGGTGGAAGGCGGCGTCGGCCTCCACGAACGTTGCCAGGTCCCCGAGGTTGAGCTCCATGGTGGCCAGATTTTCGCCCATCCGGTCCAGGGCGTCGTCGGTAATGCGCTGGGCGGCGAGCTGGCAGGCCTGAACCTCGAGTCCGCTGCGCAGCTCCACGAGTTCGCGTGTGCGCGGGGCGCCCAGCATGAGGCCCCAGCTCAGCGTGCGGGGGAGGAGCTCGGAGATGCCGTCGCGAAGGTAGGTTCCGGAACCCGGCCGGACAATGACAATCCCCAGGATCTCCAACGCCGCGAGGGCTTCACGGACCGCCGAGCGTCCGACCCCCAGCGAGGCGGCGAGCTGGCGCTCGGCCGGCAGGCGGGTCCCGACGGCGATCTCGCCGCTCGTGAAGTACCCAAGCAGGCGTTCCGCGACCTCGGAGACAACCGAGCCTTGCTCCATGGAACCGAGTGCGGCACTTATTTTGGCCGTTGAAGCGGCGGAATTTACGGACACCTTCAAAGCGTAACAACCCGGACCAGCCGCGCCATGCAGACTTCCGTCTGTGAAATAAACATGTCAACCGGTTGACCAATTTGGGATGGACGCCGTATGGTTTTTATCACACGCTTAGTTGGGCCTGGCCAGCTCTCCAGAACTACGCGATGAGACCAATCCCCATGCTTCCAGCGCAGGAGGCGGCCGGGACATCAACATCTAGGAGTCAATGTGGACACCACGCAATCAGTGGTCGAAAGATCTGCAATCAAGAAGGTGGCAGTGCGGCTCGTGCCGTTTGTCGCCCTCATGTTCTTCATCAACTATCTGGACCGCACGGCCATCTCCTTCGCCGGCCCCAACGGCATGAATACCGACCTCGCCCTCTCGGCGGCCCAGTTCGGCTTCGCCTCCGGCGTCTTCTTCATTGGCTACATCCTGCTGGAAGTCCCCAGCAACCTCGCCCTGCACAAATTCGGCGCCCGCCGCTGGCTGGCCCGCATCATGGTCAGCTGGGGCATTGTCTCCCTGCTCTTCACCTGGGTGGGCAACGTGGAGCAGCTCTACGTCCTGCGCTTCATCCTGGGCGTAGCCGAGGCCGGATTCTTCCCCGGCGCCATCCTCTTCCTCAGCCTGTGGGTCCCGTCGCGGCACCGCAGCAAGATCCTCGCCCTGTTCTACCTGGCCCAGCCGCTGACCACTGTCATCGGAGCCCCGCTGGCCGCCCTCCTGATCCAGCAGCATGGCCTCTTCGGCCTCGAAGGCTGGCGCGTCATGTACTTCGGTGTCGCCATCCCCGCCATCCTGATCGGCGTCGCCGCATGGTTCTACCTCGCGGATTCCCCGGCCAAGGCCAAGTGGCTGACCGCCGAAGAGAAGACCTGGCTGACCGGAGCGCTGGAGCAGGAAAAGAACGCAACCGCCGCGGGCAACAAGCACGTCAGTGTCCGCACGGTCTTCGGCAACGGCCGCGTCTGGATGCTCGCCCTGATCTACTTCGGCTTCATCTACGGCCTGTATGCGCTCGGATTCTTCCTGCCGACCATCATCTCCGGCTTCGAGGGCCTGTACGGCACCAAGTTCGACATCTTCCAGAAGGGCCTGATCACGGCCATCCCGTACCTGCCGGCAGCCTTTGCCCTGTACTTCTGGTCCAAGGACGCCACCAAGCGCGGTGTGAAGACCTGGCACATCGCAGTCCCGGCCCTCATCGGCGGCCTGAGCATTCCGCTGGCCCTCTTCGCGGGATCGCCGGCAGCCACGATCGCGGTCATCACCCTCACGGCGATGTCCATCTTCGCAGCCCTGCCGAACTTCTGGACGGTCCCCACCCAGTTCCTCACCGGAGCCGCGGCCGCCGCCGGGATCGCCCTGATCAACACCGTGGGCAACCTCGCAGGATTCAGCGCCGGCTACGTCACCGGCTGGCTCAAGGACTGGACCGGCAGCTACAACGTGCCCATGTTCGTGGTGGGTGGCTTCATGATCCTTTCGGCCATCCTCATGGTGGTGCTTGCCCGCAGGGGCACTGCCAACGCGACGAACACGGACCTCTCAGCCACAGCAGGGGAGCCCGAGGCCGCGGAGTCAGCCGCCGCCCGCTAACGGACGCAGCCCCGCTCCCACCAAACCGGTGCCCGCCGCGTGCCACCCGGCCGCGGCGGGCACCCACCAAGCAGCATTCCCTCTTCCAGGAGTACCCCCATGACCCGCCTGTTCAATGACCCCGCAGCCTTCGCTGACGAAATGATCGAAGGCTTCGTCGCCTCCCACAGCCGCTGGGTCAGGCGCGTCTCCGGCGGGGTAGTCCGCAACACGCGCAGCACCCCCAGCACCGTGGCGCTCGTGATCGGCGGCGGCTCCGGCCACTACCCCGCCTTTGCAGGACTAGTCGGCCAGGGCCTCGCCCACGGCGCCGCAATGGGCAACCTCTTTGCCTCCCCGTCCGCGCAGCAGATCTACAACGTTGCGAAGGCCGCCGACAACGGCGGCGGCGTCCTCCTGGGCTACGGCAACTACGCCGGCGATGTCCTGCACTTCAACCAGGCGCAGGCCCGGCTCCGCGCCGAAGGCATCGACTGCCGCAGCATCGCCGTCACCGACGACGTCTCCTCCGCCCCGCTCACCGAGCGGGCCAAGCGCCGCGGGATCGCCGGCGACCTCACCGTCTTCAAGGTGGCCGCCGCCGCTGCCGAGGCCGGCTACAGCCTGGACCAGACCCTCGAGATCGCCGAGCGCGCCAACCACCGCACCCGTTCCTTCGGCGTCGCGTTCACCGGCTGCACGCTGCCGGGTGCGGACCACCCGCTGTTTTCCGTCCCCGAGGGCCGGATGGCCGTCGGCATGGGCATCCACGGCGAGCCCGGCATCGGCGAGACGGGCATCCCGACGGCGGACGGACTCGCCGAGCTGCTGGTCGCCAAGCTCCTCACCGAAATCCCCGGAAACCTGTCCGAGGTGGCCGCCGACGGCGCTGCTGCCCGGCCGCGCGTGGTTCCCATCCTCAACGGCCTGGGCAGCGTCAAATACGAGGAACTCTTCGTGGTCTACCGCCGCGTCGCCCAGCTGCTGGCCGAAGCCGGCCTGGACGCAGTCGACCCACAGGTGGGCGAACTCGTCACGAGCTTCGACATGGCCGGCACCTCCCTCACGCTGTTCTGGCTCGACGAGGAACTCGAGACCCTCTGGCACGCGCCCGCCGACGCCCCGGCCTTCCGCCGCGGCGCCGTCACCGCGGCCGCCCTCGAGCCCGCCGACTTCACCGACCCGTCCGAGATCGAAGCGTCCATCCCGGAGGCTACCGACGAATCCCGCGCCAGCGCCATACGGGTCCTGGCTGCGCTCGGCGCCGCGAAGAACGTGGTGGACGCCAACGCCGAGGAGCTCGGTCGGATCGACGCGGTGGCCGGCGACGGTGACCACGGCATCGGCATGGAACGCGGCGTCCGCGCCGCCGTCGACGCCGCGGCAGCCGCCGTCGCCCGCGGAGCCGGGGCAGCCACCACCCTCCACCTCGCCGGCGACGCCTGGGCAGACAAAGCCGGCGGCACCTCCGGCGCCCTCTGGGGCATGGCCTTGCGGGCCGTCGGGGATGCGCTCGGAAACACCAACGCCCCCGACGCCGGCGCTGTCGCCGCCGGAGTCGCCGGCGCCGCGGCCGCCATCATGGACTTCGGCAAGGCCGCGCCTGGCGACAAGACCCTCGTGGACGTCCTGGTCCCGTTCCGCGACACCCTCGCCGGCCGCGTGGACGCCGGGCAGTCCCTCACACAGGCCTGGGGAGCCGCCGCCACCGTTGCGCAGCAGGCCGCGGAAGACACCGCGCAGCTCCTGCCCCTCATGGGCCGGGCCCGCCCGCACGCCGAGAAGAGCCTCGGCACCCCGGACGCGGGCGCGGTGTCCATGGCACTGATCGTCCGGGCAATCCATAACACTCTTCTCGAAAAAACAGTCGAAAAATCAGTCGAGGGAAAAACAGTCAAGGAGAACGCATGAGCGCCAAACTGCGCCTGGTTATCGGATGCGATGACGCCGGATTCGAATACAAGGAAGCCCTGAAGGCGGACCTTGAAGCCAACGGGCTGGTCGAGTCCGTCCGCGATGTCGGCGTCGACGCCACCAGCCACACCCCTTACCCCTCCGTGGCCATCGCGGCCGCCGAACTCATCGCCGCCGGCGAGGCGGACCGCGCCCTGCTGGTCTGCGGCACGGGCCTCGGCGTGGCCATCGCCGCCAACAAGGTCCCCGGGGTCCGCGCCGTCACTGCGCACGACAGCTTCTCGGTGGAACGCTCCGTCCTGAGCAACAACGCCCAGGTCCTCACGTTCGGCCAGCGCGTCGTCGGTCTGGAACTGGCCCGCCGGCTGGCCCGCGAGTGGCTGACCTACACGTTCGACGAAACCTCGGCCTCGGCCGAGAAAGTCACACTGATTAAGGACTACGAGGGTGTCACTTCCTGCTAACTCCGCCGCAGGCGGAACAGCCGCTGGCCGCGCCGGGGCCACAACGCAGCCCGGGGCCACAGCGCAGCCCGGTGCCATCATCGGCGTCAGCCTGAAAATGTACTTCGGCTACCAGCGCACGCTGGACTACTGCCGCGAGGTCGCCGCGATCGCCCTGACACACCCCGCCGTGCAGAGCGGCGAGATTGAACTGTTTGTCCTGCCCGCGCTGCCGGCACTGCCGGAGGCAGCCCGGATCCTCGGCGTGGCCGGGGCGGGCGCCGGCGCGCAGGACATCTTCTGGGAGGACGAGGGCGCCTACACCGGCGAGGTTTCGGGCCGGACCGTGTCCGAGCTCGGCGGACGCTACGCCGAAGTGGGCCACGCCGAGCGCCGCCGGATCTTCGGCGAGGATGACCGGACCATCGGGCTCAAGACCGCCGCCGCCTACCGCAACCGGCTCACCCCGGTGCTCTGCGTCGGGGAGCTGCAGCCCGGCTCGGTGGAGGAAGCCATCCGGCACTGCACCGCGGACATCGACGCCGCGCTCAACCGGGCACGGTCCCTCGGACCGGCTGCCCGGACCATCGTGGCCTACGAACCGCAGTGGGCCATCGGGGCCCCGGAACCGGCCACCCCGGAGTACATCAGCGCCGTCATCGCCGGACTGGACGCGCACTTGCGCGCACTGCCCGGCCAGGCCGACAGTCGGGTCATTTACGGCGGAAGCGCCGGGCCGGGCCTGATCGGCCGGCTCGATCCCGCCGTCGCCGGGCTGTTCCTGGGCCGCTTCGCCCACGACCCGCAGGCGCTCAGGACCATCCTGGACGAAACCGCCGCACGCCTGGGACTCCTGTCCGGAACGGCGGCAGCATGAGCGCCACGACCGGCCAAGACCCCCGCATCGGATCTGGTTCAAGAATTGGCCCGGGTTCAAGAATTGGCCAGGGTTCAAAAATCGGCCTGAGCAGTTACGCCTTCTTCTGGCAGCTCTCGGACCGGGTCTCCGCGCCGCTTGACCTCCACGAAGCGCTGGCCGAGACCGCGGCCCTGGGCGTGGACCTCTTCCAGATCTGCGACTACGCCCCGCTGGAGGCCATGACCGACGCCGACCTGGCCTCCGTCCGGGCCACGGCCGACTCGCTGGGCATCGCCCTGGAGCTCGGCACCAAGGGCATCCGGCCGGACCATCTCCGGAAGTTCCTGCACATCGCCGGGGTCCTGAGTGCACCGCTGCTGCGGACCATGTTCAACGTCCCGGGCCACACCCCGGACGCGGACCAGGCCGTGGCCGCCTTCACCGAGGTCCTGCCCGAGTTCGAGGCCGCCGGCGTGAAGATCGCCGTGGAAACCTACGAACAGGTCCCCACCTCCCGCGTCCTGGACGTCATCGCCCGGGTGGGCAGCCCGTACCTGGGCATCTGCAGCGATCCCGCGAACACCGTGGCGGCGCTGGAATCCCCGCGCGAGGTGATTGACGCCGTCGCGCCGTATGTCCTCAACATGCACATCAAAGACTTTGCGTTCAGCCGCAAGGAGGGGTGGGTCGGGTTCACGTACTCCGGCGCTCCCCTCGGCGAAGGCCTCCTGGACTATGCCTACATGGCCGGGAAGCTGCAGCCCAAAGAAAGAAATATCAACCAGATCATCGAGCACTGGCTGCCGTGGCAGGCCTCCGAAGAAGAGACCATCCGCCTCGAAAAGCAGTGGACCCAGCAAAGCCTCGATTTCCTAAGGAGTAACTGAAATGTCAGCAGAACAATTGACCGTCGCCGTCATCGGAGCCGGAGGCAAAATGGGGCTGCGTGTTTCAGCCAACCTCCAGAAGAGCGCCCACACCGTCTACTACAGCGAAAACTCACCGGCAGGCCAGGAACGCGTCCGCGCCGAGGGCCGGGAGATCAGCACCACCGAGGACGCCATCAAGGACGCCGACGTCGTGATCCTCGCCGTCCCGGACACCGTCCTGGGCGTCGTGTCCCACGGCGTGGTCCCGCAGATGAAGTCCGGCGCCATCCTGCTCACCCTTGACCCGGCCGCGGCCTACGCCGGCCTGCTGGCCAAGCGCGAGGACGTCGTCCAGGCCGTGGCGCACCCCTGCCACCCCTCGGTATTCCTGGAGCGCACCACCAAGGAAGAATGGGCCGACACCTTCGGCGGCCAGGGCGCCCCGCAGAACGTGGTTGCCGCGATCGACGTGGACGCTACCGAAGCAGCGCGTGCCGCCGCCGAGGCCACCATCAAGGTCATCTACGCCCCCGTGATCGACGTCCACTGGGTCACCGTGAAGCAGCTCGCCATCCTCGAGCCCACCCTCGTCGAGACCGTTGCCTGCATGATCGGCACCCTGCTCAAGGAAGCCCTGCACGAGACCGTGCACACCGCCGGCGTCCCGGAGGAGGCTGCCAAGGCCATGCTGTTCGGCCACGTCCAGATCGCCCTGACCAACGCCCTGCGCGGCTCCAACCCGTTCTCGGAGGCCTGCGAAATCGCCATCCAGTACGGCAAGGACACCATCATCAAGGACGACTGGAAGAAGATCTTCGACGACTCCGAGCTCGACTACGTCATCGCCAAGATGCTCAAGCTCGAGCCCGCCGTCCAGGCCTGACCCGACGCACTACTCCGGGGCCCGTGCCCTTCGCGAATTCGCCGGAAAGCTGCCCGGTCGCCGGAAATTTACGGCGACTTCGCAGGCTTCCGGCGAATTCGCGCGCCGAAGCCCGAGGAACCGTCAGATGGTCCGCGGGGCCTTGGCCAGGTTCTCGGCCAGCTCGGCCGCGTTCTGCCGGATCACGTAGGCCGGGCGGTCCCGCTCCGCGCGCCAGCTTTCGGTCAGTGGGCCCATGTTGACGGTGTCGAATCCGAATTCGTCATAGAGCCGCGTGACAAGCTCCGCCGCTTCCGGGAAATCACTTGCCGTGGCCAGGGCCCGGCGGTTGGGTGTGCCGGCCGAGGTGCCGTCAGTGGTGATCTGGGAGAACAAGATGTGGTTGAAGGCCTTGGCCACCTTGGACTGGGGAAGGTGCTCCTGCAGCAGGCCGGAGGTGGTGGCCTCGCCGGCATCCAGGGCCGGGAAATGCCCGTCGCGTTCCCAGTAGTAATTGTTGGTGTCGAGGACGATCTTGCCCGCCAGCGGCTCCACGGGCACGTCCGCGAGGCTCCTGAGCGGCACGGTCACGACGGCGAAGTCGCCGGCCGCCGCGGCCTCGGCCGGCGTTGCCGCCCGGGCTTTGGGCCCCAGGTCCGCAACGAGCCCCGCCAGGGATTCCGGCCCCCGGGAGTTGCTGATCACGACGTCGTAGCCGAGTTCCACGGCCTTGCGGGCGATCTGGCCGCCGATGTGTCCTGCACCGATGATTCCGATTGTTGTCATGTCCGGACCAACACCCGGACGGCCACGGATATTTCGCCAGCTACCGGGTGTGCGCCCGGGACTGTCAGCCCACTGGCCGGCCTAGTCGCCGGAAACCTGCGAGTTCGCCGGAAAGTCGGAATGAATCAAGCTGTTTGTGACAGCGGGTTGGTTTTGTGGTTGATGCCGGCGTGGGCCGGGGCGGCTGGTGCGGTGGGTTTGTTCCGGTAGCGGTGAGGGTGCCGGGCGTGGCAGGCGTTGAGGGTTGCCTGGC
>NZ_JBFRGZ010000030.1:0-59537 GCF_052115605.1 Arthrobacter sp. 2MCAF15
CAACACCAGCATCAAGCACATCAAACGAACCGCCCGCGGCTACCGAAACGCCGGGAACTACAAATCGATTATCCTCATGAGAAGTGCCGTCCGGACGGCGGCATGACACTCATCCGGGAATCACTTTCCCCACGAACCGTGAAGAGCCACGAAACCCCGTGCAAATCGTGGTGGTAGCGTCGCTAGCGTATCTGTTGGCTGGGGTGTCTTAAACATTAGTTACAACAGCCAGGGCGATGTCCTGCGAAAGTCCTCTCAACCGATCTATGGAGCTCTCCAACTTGGATTTCACTCTCACACTATTCGTACCGTTGATCTTTGCGGCGATATTTATGTATGCCCTTTATGGGGTAATTTACCGCGCCGTGAAGAATGCAATTAAAGATACTCGTCGCGAAATTGATCACGAAGAGCCGTCCAGCCGCGATTCCGGTGGTACCGAATTCTAGTGTCTAGTGCGATTCCAACAAGCTAGCCGCTGCGTCCTCCCATCGCTTGGACTCTGCATTCCACTCGTGTGAATGACCCACGGTGTCGAAGGCAACGAGTTGGACGACATCCGGGCGAAGATCGGAGACCTGCCGTGACACATGAAAGGGCGTTGAAGGGTCCTGCAGCGCATGCATGAGAAGAACGGGCTTCTTGATCTCACGTCGGGGTGTTGGAGCGCTACTGCGGTTTTGGACACCATGTCGTCGAAACCGTTCCATGGCATTCAACCCGACCCATTGTGAGGGCCTGGAGCGGGGCATACGCTGAGAGTTACAGGCGGTTGGCACTACTACCGCTTGGAGAGGGCGATGCATGGACGCCATTCCCATCACCGACACGTTTCGCCGGCCCCTGCGGGACCTGCGGATTTCCGTCACGGACCGGTGCAATTTCCGTTGCGTTTACTGCATGCCCAAGGAGATTTTCGGCAGGGATTTCGTTTTCATGCCCCGGGACCAGTTGCTTTCGTTTGAGGAAATCACCCGGCTGGCGTCCATCGCCGTCGCGCACGGGGTACGGAAGATCCGGTTGACCGGCGGGGAACCCCTGCTGCGGAAGGACATTGAGGTATTGGTCCGGATGCTGGCGCGGTTGCGCACCCCTGACGGGCTGGCGCCAGATCTGGCCATGACAACGAACGGCTCGGTTCTAGCGCAGAAGGCACAGGTCCTCAAAGATGCCGGGCTGAACCGTGTGACGGTGTCCCTTGACTCCCTCCGGGAGGAGACCTTCCAGGCCATGAACGACGTCGGCTATCCCGTGGCCAAAGTCCTGCACGCGGCAGAGGTCGCCCAGGCCACCGGCCTCGGGCCGGTGAAAATCAACATGGTGGTCAAGCGTGGGACGAATGACCAAGACATTCTTGATATGGCGAGGCATTTCAAGGGATCCGGGGTTATCCTGCGGTTCATTGAGTACATGGACGTGGGTGCGTCCAACGGCTGGAAAATGGACGAGGTGGTGCCCTCCGCCGAGGTCCTGGCCCGCATCAACGCAGTGTTCCCGTTGGAGGCAGTGGCGCCCAACTACCCCGGCGAGACGTCGGACCGCTGGCACTACGCCGATGGCAGTGGCGAAATCGGAGTCATTTCCAGCGTGACGCAGGCCTTTTGCCGCGGCTGCACGCGGGCCCGGCTCTCCGCCGACGGAAAGCTGTTCACCTGTTTGTTTGCCACAGCCGGCACGGATCTGAGGGCGCTGCTGAGGGGCGGCGCGTCCGACGTCGAGCTTTCCGCTGCATTGTCAGCCCTCTGGGGCGGGCGCACGGACCGCTACTCGGAACTGCGCCGTGCCCACACCCCCCAAGCGAATACCCCCGAGACCCTATCCGCCGCTCACAAGATCGAGATGTCGTACATCGGCGGCTAGCCGGGCCGACCCCGCCCGTTAACTCCAGCCCGACAACACCGGCCGCTTACGATCAGTGACCCTATGCCAGGTCGGCGGCTCAGTAGCCTGAGATTGAACTTGCTACCTTGCCACCGTCCGGCGCAACAGCCCACCAGGTTCCACCGACTCCCTGGCCCTTCACATCTCCGGCTGCAGCGTCGTTCGCGTAGGTGTACACCGGCAGGCCGTCGACGGTCACCTGCATCGTTCCGTCGTCCCGACTGATGGTTCCAACTATGCCCGTGACGCCTGTCACCGGTGGCGTCGAGGACGTGGCCCTGACCGCGGGCCACATCCCCGAGCAGTCGGCATTGCAGGCACTCTTGCCCGAATTCGCCGTGTCCCTGTCGAATACGTAGACGGTCATTCCCTTGTCATCAACCACGACGCTGCCCAGGGAAGTGCTGGCCGTCTTGAGGACCGGCACGGCGGACTGGCCCGGGGTCGGCGTCGCCGAGCCGGAGGCCGCCCCCGCACCGGCCGACGAAGAACCGGACGATGACGTGCCCGGCGGGTACGCCCCGCCGCCCGGCGACGGCCCGCACCCGGTGAGTGCGGCCAGCCCCACCGCACCCGCAAGGACTACAAGCCCGATGCCCTTTTTCATGATCATTTCCTGACTTCAGTATCCGCAGGCCGAATCTACTGGCCTCGCTGATCACACGTAGCCGGAGGCGGCCAGGTTCACCGGGCCGGGCAAGCAGTTACCCGGTGCGTAGGGTCCGAGTCCGTTCCGGTACCGCGCGCAATGGAGGGCGGCCAAGCGCCAGGAAGATGAGTGCTCCCACGCTAAGTCTCAGCCAGGCTGTTCCGGCGCCATCACACCGGACATTGAACCAGACAGCCATGTCGGGTGCCGGATGTTCGACCGCCGCGGCGCAGCCGGCTGACCGTCGGGAAGACCGTCCTTTCGCCCCCGTGGAAGTGCTTGCGAGTGGCTGAATCGTTGACAAGGCAGAAAGAGGGCTGTTTAGCTTGCTGCCTGAAGACAACCGCCGCGGAAGGAATGGTGTGGCGTGAGCTCTGCATGGCTGCCCGGGCGTGTCATCCGCCCGCTCACCGAGTCCGATGCCGAGGTGTATGTAGCCTCGGTGTGCTTCAAGACAGGGCCGCCGGGTCCTGCCGGAGTGGAGGTCGAGCGGTTGGTCCACGATGCCGCGAACCACAGGCTCCCGGTGCCCGTTGCACGGGTCAGCGAGGCCGTGGCGGCGTCGGCGGAACCGTTGCCTGGCGGAGGCGTGATCACCTTTGAGCCGGGAGGTCAGCTGGAAATCAGCTCCGCCTGCGCGGCTGATCTTGCGGCACTAGTCGCGGCGACACGCGCAGACCTTGCCGCCGTTGAGGCCCTGCTTGCGGACGGCGGCCTATGCTTCGGCTCATTGGCGCTGGACCCCAATCGGCCGCCCTTGCGATCACTGGATCATCCTCGCTACGCCGCAATGGAGCACCATTTCGACCGCCGCGGCCCTGCCGGGCGCACGATGATGTGTTCCACGGCTTCCCTGCAGATTTCCCTGGACGCCGGATTCGACAGCCCCGGCACCGCCGGCGCCAAACAACGGTGGGCCCGCCTGCACAATCTCCTGCCGGTCCTCGTAGCCATGTTTGCCAACTCCCCGTTCCTACACGGCGTCCCCAGCGGCTGGCACAGCAACCGTCAGCGTATGTGGCTGGCCACGGACCCGACCCGGACCGCCGCGGTCCCTAGCGCCGCGGACCCCCGCCTCGCCTGGGCACGCTACGCACTGGATGCACTCGTGCTCTGCATTCCCTCGGAGACGGCTTCCTGGAAAGCCCCGCCGGGGCTGACGATGCGAAACTGGCTGCGCGGGGAAGGCCCGAGGCCAGCCACGCTGGATGACCTGACGTACCACCTGACAACCCTGTTCCCGCCTGTCCGGCCACGGGGGTTCCTGGAGATCAGGGTGATCGATGCACAGGAAGGCAGCGATTGGGAGGCGGTCACGGCCATGGTGATCGCGCTCATGGACGATGCGCGCGCAGCCGACCTCGCCGAAGAGGCCTGCGCCCCGCTTGTGTCCCTATCCGATCCGATCCGGACGGCGGCCCATGACGCGCTGGCGGCTCCTGCGCTCGCCTCCGCAGCCCTCGGCTGCGCCGAGGCCGCGCTGATGGCATTGCCCCGATTGGGGGCCGACGCCGCCACGAGAAACCGGGCGGAAGATTTCGTTGACCGCTATACGGCGCGGGGCCGGAGCCCTGCGGACGAACGAGTGGGCAGGTGGCAAAGAACCGGCAGCTATTTTTGTTCGCCAGAGTATGAGAAGGGTTCCGAAAATGCCAGATAACCTTCCCGGGTCCGACGTCGATCCGGAAACTCTCAGGGCGCTCATCGCCGACGGGCTGGAAAGGGCACGGAAACGGACGCATGCGCTGACGGAGTGCGACGAGGAAGACCTGCTGAAGCAGCACTCACCGCTGATGTCACCGCTGGTCTGGGACCTGGCGCATGTCGGCAGCCAGGAGGAAATCTGGCTGGTGCGCGACGTCGGCAATATGGAGCCGGTGCGGTGCGACATCGACCAGATGTACGACGCCTTCGAGCATCCCCGCAGCGCCAGGCCCTCGCTGCCGCTCCTCTCGCCGGAGGAGTCCCGAAAGTACCTTGCCCAAGTGCGCACCAAAACACTCGACATCCTGGACCGGATCCCCTTGGAAGGCCAGCCGCTGGTGGATCGGGGCTTCGCATTCGGCATGATCATCCAGCACGAGCAGCAGCACGACGAGACGATGCTGGCCACGCACCAGCTCCGCGTGGGCGCCCCGGTCCTGCAGGCCCGGCCGTTGCCGGCCGACGTCCTGCCACCGGACCGGTCCTCCCTGACCAAAGAGGTGCTGGTCCCTGCCGGGCCGTTCATGATGGGGACTTCGGTGGAGCCGTGGGCATTGGACAATGAACGGCCAGCCCATGAGATTCATGTACCGGGCTACTGGATCGACACCGTTCCGGTCACCAACGGCGCCTACCGGTCTTTCATCGACGACGGCGGCTACAACGACCCTCGCTGGTGGACGGCCCAGGGATGGGACCATGTCAGGGAAGCCGGGCTGGTGGCACCCAAGTACTGGGAACGCCACGGTCACCAGTGGTTCAGGACCAGGTTCGGCGTCGTTGAACCGGTGCCCGAGGACGAGCCGGTGCAGCACGTGTGCTGGTTTGAAGCGGACGCCTACGCCCGCTGGGCCGGGCGCCGGCTTCCAACGGAGGCAGAGTGGGAAAAAGCTGCGCGGTACGACCCCCAGTCGGGACGCTCGCGCCGCTACCCGTGGGGCGACGAAGATCCTTCACCTCATCACGCGAACCTTGGCGGGTCGGCTCTCCGGCCGTCGCCGGCCGGCTCCTACCCGGGAGGAACATCACCGCTGGGAGTGCGCCAGCTCATCGGTGACGTCTGGGAATGGGTCTCCAGTGACTTCCGCCCGTACCCCGGATTCAACGCCTTCCCGTATCGGGAATACAGCGAAGTGTTTTTCGGGTCTGATTACAAGGTGCTGCGCGGAGGGTCCTGGGCGGCTGACCCGGCTGCGTGCCGGGGGACATTCCGGAACTGGGACTACCCGATCCGCCGGCAGATTTTTGCCGGGTTCCGCACAGCGCGCGACGCCGCACCGGCCGAGGTGCGTTAGCCCATGTGTCGGCATCTGGCGTACATCGGATCCCCGATGCCGCTCGCGGACCTGCTGCTCACCCCCGGCCATGGGCTGCTAACTCAGTCGTGGGCGCCCAGGCGTCAGCGTAACGGGACGGTAAACGCTGATGGTTTCGGCGTCGGCTGGTACGCCCCGGGCGATCCCCTGCCTGCCCGTTACCGCCGCGCCATACCGATCTGGGCGGACAGGTCATTCGCCGACGTCGCCAGAGTTACCTCAAGCCGGGCCGTTCTCGCGGCCGTCCGATCCGCGACATCAGGGATGACCCAGGAGGAGTCAGCTGCTGCCCCGTACGCGAGCGGCCCCTGGCTCTTCAGCCACAACGGACGCGTCGAGGGCTGGCCGGACGCGTTGGAAGGTCTGGCCGCGGGGCTTCCGACGTCCCGCTTGCTGGCACTCGAAGCCCAAGTCGACTCAGCTCTGCTCTGGGCCCTCGTCCTCGAACAGCTCGCCGGCGGGGACAGCGCCGGCGATGCGCTGACGCACGTAGTCCGCAGTGTCACCGCCGCCACCAGTGCCAGGCTGAATTTTCTGCTCACCGACGGCACGCACATCGCGGCCACAGCTGCCGGGGATACCCTTTTTTGGCGAACCGGCCCCGGGAGCCTCGTGGTGGCCAGCGAACCATCCGACGACGGCCCCGGCTGGCACGAAGTGCCGGACAACTGCCTCCTGACCGCAACCGCAGATCACGTCGACATACGTCCGATTCCCAACCTCACGAAGGAACAGGTGGCCCCATGAGCCTCTCCACCGAACGCTCCGAAATCATTCACCACCTGCCTCCGGACCACCTGGGGCGCAGCCTGCGCGCCGATGTGCGCGCCGGGCTCACCGCATCGCCAAAAACGCTGCCGCCCAAGTGGTTCTATGACAAGCTCGGCAGCGAACTGTTTGAGCGGATCACCGGGCTGCCGGAGTACTACCCGACGCGGGCCGAACGTGAGGTGCTGGAGCTCTACTCAGCGGAGATGGCGGCTGCGAGCCCTGCAGAGACGCTGATCGAGCTCGGGTCCGGATCATCCCGTAAGACCCCGCTGCTGCTCAACGCCCTCACGAAGACCGGATCCCTCCGCCGCTACGTTGCCGTGGATGTCAGCGACACCGCACTGCTGGATGCCCAAAGCGAATTGGCTCCGGCCTTTCCCGACCTCAAACTGCAGGCTGTGGCCGCGGATTTCGAGACCCAGCTGCACCTACTGCCACGGACGGGACGCCGCATGATCGCGTTCCTCGGGGGTACCATCGGCAATCTTGAGCCTGAGGCCAGAGCCCGCTTCCTCGCCGACGTCCGCGAGTTGCTCGGCGACGACGGCGGCTCGCTGCTGCTCGGCACGGATCTGGTGAAATCACCACACATCCTGGTTCCGGCGTACGCCGACGCGGAAGGAGTCACCGCCGAGTTTAACCGGAACGTGCTGCGCGTCCTCAACGCCGAGCTGGGTGCCGACTTCGACGTTATGGCCTTTGAGCACGTGGCGGTATGGAAGCCCCAGGAGGAGTGGATCGAGATGCGGCTGCGCGCCAGCAGACCAATGCTGGTCCGCCTCCCCGGAGTGGCCATGGACGTCCACTTCCACGAGGGTGAGGAACTGCGAACAGAGATTTCGGCAAAGTTCCGCCCTGAGGGCGTGGTTGAAGAGGTCGAAACAGCGGGGTTCGCCGCCGTCGGGCAATGGACCGACCGGCAGAACCGCTACGCCATGACCCTGGCCGAAGCCGTCTAGGCTGGCCGGTGCACGGGTACCGTCAGGTACCCCCGCGACGTTCACCGAAGGAAGTCGACCAGTCGCTGTAGCTCGCTCTCGGTGTTGTAGTAGTGCACCGAGGCCCGCACCACCATGTCCTCCCCCGGCCGCATGCCTGCGGGAAATGTGTCGGACAGGACAGATAGGGGCGCCACGGAGACATTCATCCGTTGGTCCGCCAGCCGGCTCCTGATGTTCCGGGCGTCGCTTCCCTTCACCGAAAACGTGACGATGCCACACCGGGTGATCCCGCGGTCATGGACAGTGACCGCGGGAACCGCCGCCAGTTCGCCCCTCAGCCGCTCCGCGAGCGCGGCAACACGCTCCTGAACAGCGTCCAGCCCCAGTGCCAGGGCGTAGTCTGCTGCCCGGCCCAGGCCCAGCCGTCCGGCGGCACTTGCCTCCCAGCTCTCAAAACGCCGGGCATCGCCGCGAACTTCAAAGCCCCCGGCACCGGTCGGAACGGCGGAATGCCCGTCCAGCATGGCCGGCTCAAGCCGTTCCAGGACTCCAGCGCGCACATAGAGGAACGCGGTGCCGCGTGGTCCGCGCAGGAACTTCCGCCCCGTGCCCGCCAGAACGTCGCAGCCCAATGACTGCACGTCCAACGGCATCTGGCCCACCGACTGGCATGCGTCGAGCACAAACATCACCCCGGCAGCGCGGCAGCGTTTGCCAACCTCCGCCGCCGGATTTACAAGCCCGTTGGCCATAGGCACATGGGTCAGGGCCACCATTGCCACGTCTCCGCGCTCAAGCTCCCGCTGCAGGTGCTCCACGTCAACCTGCCCGTGGGAATCGTCGTCGAGCACCACAAGCTGCAGACCATGACGACGCGCAAGGTGCCGCAGCGCAATCACGTTACCGGCATATTCGGTGTGTCCGATCAGCACGCGGGTTCCGGAGACGAAAGGGAAGCTGTACACCGCCGCCGCCCAGGCACGGCTGCCGTTTTCGGCCAGGGCTATCTCGTTGGGCCGGGCCGCGATCAGCCGGGCCACCGAGGAGTACACGCCCTCCAGCCGATCAGCAGCCTCCTCCGCCGCCTCATAGCCGCCGATCTCTTCCTCACGGCGCAAATGAGCCACCACGGTTTCCAACACGGGACTGGGGACCAGAGAACTTCCCGCATTGTTCAGGTGAGACACGCTCAGGACACCACGGGTCTGCCGGCGCACCGCTTCGACATCAATTGACATAACCCACATCCTGCCGCACTTGGGCCATGATGTGCTCCCTGCCCCGGCCGTCATCGTGGCTGCTTCTCTTTGGCCATGAATCCGGGAAATGTCTTCAAGAAATCCGGTCTCTCGAGGAGCTCGACGTCCGGCCAGCCAACCCGAGCTGCCGGGCAGTAACGTGACCGCTATACCCGCACACACAACCACGGCCCTACATGTCTTGCCGCGGAGTCCACCCGGCGGGGCGTGGGCCGGGCATTTGGGCGCGCTCACGATCGGTGCGCGCGGACCACCCCTGCACCGTGTCGCCGCCAGCTACGGCTCCCCGAGCAATCCGCAACCCCACATCCTCGTGATGCATATCGGGGGCACCCCCGCGTCGGACCGACGCTCGTACGCTCCACGCTTCATCAGCAAAGCCCCCACCCCGGAAAACGCGGTACTCTCCGTATCGAGCGGGATCGAGGAAGTCCCAGCACCACTCCCAGGTGTTGCCGAGCGTGTCGAACAAGCCGAAGGTATTGGGTCGTTTCATGCCCACGTTTTGCGGACTCGGCACACCGTCGGCCGCGGTCCATGCGACTTCGCCAAGATCGCCGTAGCGCGGCCCAGACGTCCCCGCCCGGCACGCATGCTCCCATTCCGCTTCGGTCGGGAGCCGGTAGCCTGGACGCTCCGGGTGCCACTCCGCCTCGCCATTGTCCAGTGTGTACGCAGCAGGCAGACCCGCGAGTGCAGAAGCCTCGTTGCAGAAACGAATCACATCCCACCAGGTCATGTCTGTCGCAGGCCGGCGGGAGATGGACGGCGCCAGCCCTGACACGCGCGCGTAGAGTTCTTCAGTCACGGGGACGCACCCGATTTCAAATGGCACGAGATCCACACTCCACCTGCGCTGACGTCGGGCGTCGTGCAGCGAGACGGTACCCCCTGCCAATTGCACAAGTCCGAAGTCGATCACTGTCCGATCATTTCATCCGGCAATGCTGAGTTCATCCTTGGACAGTGTGTGGCGCAGCCCTTGCTGCTGCCCGGGGACGCGAAACTATCCGGGCTGTCAGTGCCCATAGTCCCTTGACGCATGGCAAGCACCGGAGCAAAGTTCACACGAGAGCCATGCCTCTGATGGCCAATAGCCGTCCGGACCGAGCCCTCATGCCGCAACAACCGCTGCACGGCGGACCACAATGGATCCCTTGAGCTCTTCCCAAGCGGAGCCGCCTGCGGTCCACCACGGGAGCGCTTCGGTAACCTCTTGGACAGGAGAAGTTAAGGATGGATCTCGAGCATCCGCC
Organism: Arthrobacter sp. 2MCAF15; assembly: GCF_052115605.1. Classification (NCBI taxonomy): domain Bacteria; kingdom Bacillati; phylum Actinomycetota; class Actinomycetes; order Micrococcales; family Micrococcaceae; genus Arthrobacter; species Arthrobacter sp. 2MCAF15. The sequence continues at coordinate 9,778 of NZ_JBFRGZ010000030.1, forward strand.
CCCAGGCCCAAAGTCGGTAACTGCGGCTAGGGCCGCCAAAGACGCGGCGCGGGTGTCCATTTCCGCGCACCGGAAGAAAGTTTCGTACGGCGCCCAGGACCGCAGAGGACCACTCCTGTGGAATTCAGGCCTGGAAAGGCTCACCAACCGAACCCGCCTGCCGGGACAGCCAGCCGATGCGGGCATGAACCTGTTCTACCAGGACCTTGAGTGGAATCCCCTCTTTGGCCCGGGCGATCCCTTGGGGATCATTCCGAGGGACACGGACCAGGTTCCGCCTGGAAATATGGCCAATGCTGGAGGGCTGATTCTGCCCTGGTGCTCGAATTCGCAAGAGGTCCGCCAAAGGGCCATTGTTGTGCACCGCCTTGGGGAGGACCTGGATACGATCGAAGATCCCCTCACGTATGTCTTCCAGTATTACTGGGACAACGTGGGGTACTTCTTGCCGGCCACCTTTGGGTCTTTCGACGAGAAGATCTCTATGGGTGAGGGGCCCAGCTCATCTCTCAACGTGGACTTCATCCTCGGTCCCACAGGAGACCTGGTTGCCAGGGCATGGGCTTAGGGTCCTGGCCGAAGCGGCACGGCCCTGCGATCGCTTGGCGGCAACCGTGCCCGCCTCCGACACTGCACTTCCCCCGCTCTCTTGAATTCTTCCAGAGGCTGGACGTCAGATGGTGTCTGATAACCACACCCAAGGAGGCCACCATGACGGTCACTTTCAACCACACCATCATCTACGCAACAGACAAGCGCCGTTCGGCGAAGTTCCTGGCCAACGTACTCGGGCTGCCGGAACCCCAACCTATGTGGTCTTTCATCACCGTACCGCTTGACCATGGAGTAGCTCTCGATTTTGCTACGACGGACCGGCCCATCTCCCCGCAGCACTATGCGTTCCTGGTCAGCGAGGAGGACTTCGACGGAATCTTCGCAAGGATCCAGGCCCAGGGCATCCCCTACTGGGCAGACCCGGGACGATCCCGCCCGCAGCAGATCAACCACAACGACGGCGGACGCGGCGTCTACTTCGCAGATCCTGACGGACATTTCCTCGAGGCGATCACGCGCCCGTACGGAACGGGTGCTGCATGACCCCCCCGTGCGGGTTTTTCGCGAAGACCTTCGCCCACTTAGCCTCAGTCTCTTTGTCCTCCACCACGGCGTCGCCCTCGAGCACAATGCCTTGCGGACCTTTTCCGTTGTAAATAGCACCTGGGTCCCCGCGGCCCCCGTCACTCGCCACTTTGCGGATCGGTAGGCTGAGCCCCATGGCATTGGGGAATGCGGCGCAGCCGCGGGCAGTCCGGTCCCACAGAGTGGTCCTGGATGCGTACGCGTTGATCAAGGGTTGGCTCATCGCCACCTCGCTGTGGGTGGGCGTGCTACTTCTTCTGGTGGCGGCAGGCTATGGTGTGCCCGCCTCGCGCGACGGCACCGACGCCGGCCACGTGTGGGGCTTATTGGGCATGGTGGTTTTTTATGGCTTCGGAGTTTCCCTGGTGTTTGCGGCGCCACTGGCCTGGGTGTTGGCTTACCTTTTGCGCCCGGTCCGTTATCAATGGATCCACATCGGAGCCTTTTTCGCGGTGCCCACCCTCGTATTCTGGCTGCTGGGAAGCGTCCTGGGTCTCGGCTGGCAGCCCTGGTTGCTGATCCCATGGGCAACCGTTGGCGCAGCGGCAGCCATCGGCCGTTGGGCAATCCGCAAAGACGTCCTTGCAGCTGACCCGGCCTGACCGCTCGCTGCAGGATCCCTCTGCGGACGGGAGAAAAGCGCAGCACTAGAGCAGCGAAGCTGTTTTGGCGTGGGAGGCAGGGCTTTCAGTCGACGTCGTAGTCCTTCGGCTGTTTCCCGTCATCGCCTTTCCAAGTGATGCGGAGAACGCTCTCGTCGCCACAGAAGATCTGAGCTGTTCGACCGATGCAAAGTCACCCCTTCAGCCTCCTGCGTTCCAGTGTTCGTCATCTATGTACCCCAGCAGTTCGATCATGGGCTGGAAGATGGTCTCCGTATGGGCCCGGTTCTCTCCAAGGGGCTGCTGTCGCCATGATGCTCGGCCCCTTCCTCCGGGACCGGAGCGCAGTTTCCAGACCGCTGCGCCTCGCGCGCGGCCCTTGCCATTCCCGTGTCCGTTCGGGATGATGCCTAGGCACGGGGCTTTAGTGCCTAAGCCGAAAGGGGCGCCGATGCTGCAGGCATTTGGCTGGGGTCTGCTTGCCGGGTCCTCGTACTTCCTGGGTGGACTGCTCGCCCTGCGGTGGCGCGTTGGCAACAGCGTCCTGCTCGGCATCCTGACCGGGCTCGGTGCCGGCGCCCTGCTCTCGGCCGTCGCCTACAAGCTCGTGGCGGAGGCGGGGCGGCTGGCCGGCGGAAGCGGTTATGTCGGGGTGGGACTGATCGGCGGGGCCGTGGCGACGGCGTGGGTGGTGACGGGTGCCGTGCGAGGCCGGCGGCTGTCCGAACCTCCCGTCCACGAGCCCAGGTTCCTAGTGATCGGGCTGTCCGTGGTCGCCGAAGCGGTTGTTATCACCGGGGCGCTACTCGGCGGCTACGGCATCAGTGCCGCGGTGCTTGCCGCTGTCTTCCTCTGCGGCGTGCCCGAGGCCATGGCCGACACCGGACCGCTGCGCAAGTCAGGCATGACCACCCGCCACGTTATGTCCGCCTGGCTGGCCATGACGCTCTTGTGCGCAGCGTCGGTGGCCATCTTCACAGTGCTGCTTCAGGCAGCCCGGCCCGAGGTGGTGGCCTTCTCGCTCGCCTTCGCCGGCGGCGGCGTCCTGACGAACGTAACGACCCGCATGGTGCCGGAGGGGCTCCGGGACGCCGGCGCCGCCACCGGCATCGCGATCGCCGTCGGATTCGGCCTCTCGTACGCACTTGTGGAGATCCTCGGCGAGCACTAAGGCCGTAATCCTTGCGGTGGGCGATGACAGGTTCCATCACGCTGTGTTCGTTGATGCTGGCAGTGAAGTCGGGCGACAGTACCGCGTCTTTGCGGACGTTGATGTCCAGGCTCAGGGTGACCGGCTCGAGCATTTCAAGGGTTGGTGTGGCGTTGATCGTGTTGCCCCTTCTTGTCCGAGAAGTTGGAGTGAGTGGGGCGGCTCGGGTGATCAGCCAGCGTCCCTGCTCCCCCGTTGCTTGACAGAGCGGGATCGGCAGGCACCGGCAGCACGTGTCCCGGCGACGGCCCGGCCAACGCCCAGCCTGTAGCCTTAGCCTGTCCGACGCCCGACACTGCTATCCGGAGGGACAACACCGTGGCCGCAGCACTCATGAACTATGCCGCAGCTGCCCTCCGCCGCGGACTCCTGCTGATGGGCGTTCTTGCCGTCGTGGCCGGATTCCTCGGGATGCACATCATGACCGGAATGCATGGCGCCCATGCCATGACTGGGGTGACTTCCTCCACGGAACCCGCGGGGACGTCCTCCCAAACGGCACAGAGCCTCGAATCACATCCTGGCGCCCATGACCAGCGCGCCGGCACAACCGCCAACGACTCCATGGCGCCGCCCCGTGCGACCCCGTCGGGTCCCGGCCAGACGGGCAACAGCCGAACGGCCGAACCGTCGGCGACGTGCGCATGCGAATCGAGCTGCACCGACCCTGCATCAATGCACTCGGCCTGTGTGCCCTCGGCGGCCGTGACCTCCCTGGCCGCGCCCCCACCGGGCGCGGCACCCACGTCCATCCACACCCCGGACCCGCGCGAAAAGGACGCGGCCCGAACGTACTCCTATCTGCCTGCAAGTCCTTCACCAGGCGATCTGTCCATCAGCCGGACGTAAGACCGGACCGCGCCGTGTCATGCCCGGCGCCCCCACTTACCCGACACGTTCACGCCCGGTATTCCCGCAGCGCTGACGTGTCATCCGCAGGCGTGCAACAACGCCAATTTGATGATTGAAGGACTTAACACCGTGAAGAAGACCCTGACCATTTCTGCCCTGGGCATCGCCGCCGCCCTCGCCCTTGCCGGCTGCGCCGGCAACACCGGAAGTACACCCACCAGCGCCATGCCGGGCATGGGCAGCGGCGGCATGGGCATGTCGTCAAGCCCAGCCCCCGCAACCGCGGACCACAATGCCGCCGACACCATGTTCATCCAAGGGATGATCCCGCACCACACCCAGGCCGTGGAAATGAGCGACATGATGCTCAAGAAGCAGGGCATGGATGCGCGGATCACCGCGCTGGCCACGAAGATCAAGGCCGCGCAGGCGCCCGAAATCGAGCAAATGACGATGTGGCTCAAGACCTGGAATGAACCCACCCAGATGGCCGGCGGCCATGGCATGGGCGACGGGATGATGGGCGATGACGACCTGAAGGTGCTCGACGCCGCCCAGGGCACCGAAGCGGCCAAGCTGTTCCTGACCCAGATGATCGCCCATCACGAGGGGGCGGTGATGATGGCCAAGACTGAAAGCAGCCAAGGCAAGAACCTCGAAGCCATCCAGCTGAGCAAGGGGATCGTGACCGCTCAGGAAGCTGAAATCCAGGAAATGAAGGATCTGCTGGCAGGCCGCTAACCAGCGTCGGGCCCCGGTCCGCCTTCGGACCGGGGCCCGGACAGGTCCTACACGTCGACCAGCTCGGCGATCTTGGCGGCGATGTCTGCCATCGATTCTTCGTCAGTGTTCAAGCCGCTTCGCGAGCCGAGCAAGGGACCGACCTCTCGGTGAGGGTGCCTCAAGCCCTTTACCTGACAATCGCTTATTGTTTTCCATTTCCAAGAACCCGGTCCTGACATAGGGTGAACCGCACCACGCGATACTTGCGTGGGCCTTTGGCCGGAATCACCACCTGGATCCTGGGAAATGGATACGGCATCAGCGTTGATGAAAGCGGGAGATACGACGAGGAGACTTGCCGGTACCGTCACTCAACGCGGCTCTGACCGTCATGTCATTCCCGCCGTGCGCCATAATTTGCCGACCGGCCGGGACGCAAAATCAGCACGTCCATCCGCAGACACACAAGGAGACTCTCATGTTGCTTTGGATAGCCATCATCATCGCCGTTCTCTGGCTTCTCGGATTGCTCGGCGGCATCGGCGGGGGGCTCATTCACCTGCTTTTGGTTATTGCCGTCGTCGTTCTGATCTTCCACTTCATCCGCGGAAGGTCTCGCGCCTAAAAACGCCGAAAGCGTTTGCCAGCGCCTGGATTCGGTCGTCGTCGGCGATTGGCTGCTGTGGTTCTGGCGGTTAGCTTGCCAGTGGTGGGCCGCTCACAGAGTGCGCCATGGGCAGCGGGCGTGTGGGTAATTTCGTTGTTCGACAACGCCGGTAGGCGAGCGGATACTGAAGAACCATGAAGCCTACCCAAAGCGGGTTGCGCATCCAGCTTCTCGGCTCGTTCACCGTGTATGTCAACGGGAACGCCGTCGAGAACAGCCACTGGCGGCTGCACAAGGCAAAGGCCGTGGTGGCGATGCTGGCGTTGGCGCGTGGTCAGCGTGGCCGGCGCGAGCAGGTACTGGACCGCCTGTGGCCTGACATGGAGCCGGTGGCCGCCGCACGGAATCTGCATCAGACCCTGTACGTCGCTCGACGTACGCTCGCCAGCGCTGGAGCCGGCAGCGACGGGCTCCTCGCCGTCCGCGGTGAAGTGGTGCTGCTGGATGACACTGGCCCGGTCGATGTCGATGTCCTGCAGTTCGAGCGTTCTGCCGCGGCAGCGTTGGCTGCAGGTGTCGAGGCAAGCCTGCGCGATGCGGCCGACTTGTACAGTGGTGACCTTTTGCCGGAGCTGCCGGATGCGGATTGGCTGACGACACGCCGCGATGAGCTCCGGGAAGTCCACTGCGAAGTACTGGTGAAACTGGCGTCCACGGTGGCGCAGCGCGCGCCGGAGGAAGCGTTGGTCATCCTCACCCATGCGCTCGAATCCGATCCCATCCACGAGGGGGCTGTGCGCGCGCAGATGATGGTGCTGGCTGGGATGGGCCGGCGGTCGGAAGCTTTGGCACGATATGAGCGGCTGGTCGACGAACTCCTCGACGCGTTCGGGACCGACCCGGACACCCGGACGACCGGACTGTTTCGCGAGTTGTTGACCGGCTCGCCGCCCGAGGAACGCCTCCACCAGCCCGCCGGCGTGACCGGCAACGACGATGCCATCGGTTATCTGCCATCCCCGTTGACAAGCTTCATCGGGCGCGAGCGTGAGCTCGTTGACGTCGAGCGGCTGATGGGCCATGCACGCCTGCTCACCCTCACCGGGGCTGGCGGCAGCGGCAAGACCAGACTGGCATTGGAGGCCGCGAAGACAGTTCGTCCTGAGTACGTGGACGGAGTCTGGTTTGTCGACCTCGCGGCCGTCGGGGAGTCGCTGCTGGTGGCCGATGCCGTAGCTGAGGTCCTCGGGTTGGATTCCGGCGCGGCACCAAACCGCGTGCAAGCGCTGGTCGACCAACTGCGGCGACGCTCGCTGCTCCTCGTGCTGGACAACTGCGAACACCTGCTCGCGGCCTGTGCGCAACTCGTCGTCGCACTACTCGACGGATCCCCTGGGGTTAAAGTGCTGGCCACCAGCCGGGAGCCACTCCATGCCGATGGGGAGTACACCTACCGGGTGCCGTCGTTGCCCCTGCCTCCGCCCCTGCGGACCGACGGTCTCGACCTGGCCGTGCTGGGCCGTCTGCCCTCTGTCCGGCTTTTCGTTGAGCGGGCAGCGCAAGTCCGGCCGGGTTTCGTGCTCGACGCCGACAACGCGCAGGGGGTGACAGAGTTGTGCCGGCGGCTCGACGGGATGCCGCTGGCCCTGGAATTGGCCGCGGCCAGAACCGCGGTCCTCGAACCCGCCGAGATCGTCCAGAGATTGGGCGATGCTTTGTCCATGCTCGGCGGGGGGACCAGCGGTGTCACGCGGCACCAGACGCTGCGTGGCACCTTGGAATGGAGCCACGAACTGCTCACCAAACCGGAGCAGGTTCTGCTGCGCCGGCTGTCCGTGTTCGCGGGAGGTTTCACCCTCGACGCCGTGGCAGCAGTGTGCGCCGACGCGCCCCTCCAGCAGATCGAACTGCTCGACCTGTTGGCCAAGTTGGTGGACAAGTCTTTGGTGGTCACCGAAAGGAGGGGCGCCGAGACCCGATACCGGCAATTGGAGACGGTCCGCCAGTTTGGCCACGAGAACCTCGATCATGCAGGTGAGGCGGCTCAACTGGCGGCTGCGCATTGCGCCTACTTCCTTGCCGTCGCCGAATCCCACAATCCCGAACGGGCCACCGGGGTGGTCATCGAACAGCCGAAGGTGCTCGACCGCGAGCACGACAACCTGCGCGCTGCGCTGCGCTGGTCGTGCGCCCACGAGCCCGAGACCGCGCTCCGGCTCGCCGCCAGCCTGTGGCGGTTCTGGTTCGTCCGCGGTCACGCCGTCGAGGGAGCACGTTGGGTCGAGCGTGCCTTGGCGGTGGCTCCCGACTCGACCCGACCCCGCGCGGCCGCTCTAATCGGCCTGACCGGGCTGGACAGCCGGCAGGGCCGCGCAGATCGGCATCGAGCGCTCGGAGCGGAGGCCCTGGCAATTATGCGGGAGATCGGCAACCCTGACGAAGTGGTGATGGCCCGGCTCATTGAGACCTCGCTCGCCTGGAGCACTTTCGACTTGGAAGAGGCCGAACAGCTGGCAGCCGACGTGCACACCGAGGCAGTCGAGGGTGGCAGACCCGAGCATTGCGCTGCCAGCAGTTGGCTGCTCGGCCAGTGTGCGTTGTCACGGGAGGACGGACCACTCGCCGCCCGTCACCTAAGCACCTGCCTGAGCGAACTCTCGCAGTCTGACACCAGCATTCCACCCTTCCTGCCGGTAATCACGCCCAGCCTGCAACTTGTCCCGATCGCCAGACGGTTGGTCCCCTGCGTCGAGGAGACCCTGCTGTTGGGCCGGCGGGTTGGCGTTGTCCAAGCCAAAGGCTACGTGCTGTCCGCGATCGGCTACGCGGCCAGGCTTTCGAGAGACACGCAGTCGGCGATATCCGTCATCACGGATGCAGCCGAACATTTCGCCGAGTTAGGAGATGACCTTGCTAGGGCGCAAACACTTCATCAACTTGGCTGCATTCTGCGCGACTGTGGCGACTACAGTGCGGCCGATGAGGCCCTGTCCTTGGCGCGGGAGCTGCGGCTCGGCCTGGGCGACCGGCGCGGCGAGCTGCTGACCGAGATCAATATCGCCCTGCTCCGCGCCATGGGTGGTGACATCGACCGCGGCCTGACAGACGCTCGGCTTTGCCTCTCAGGGTTCGAGTCCGCGGGAGATCAGGTGGGGATGGGCGCCACGCTGACCATTCTCGGGGCCGCCGAACTGATCTCCGGGGAGGTCCGGGCGGCGCGGGAAATGTATAGGCAGGCAGCGGAAAGGGTCGCCCCATGGCGGCGACACACTGGCTGGCAACGGTTGATGGTCGCAGAACTATCCAACGAGCTCGGCGACCCACATCGGGCGGCCCGCGAAATTGACAAGGCTGGGGCGATTTTCGACCGAACGAGATGCCTCATCGCCGGTCAGCGGCTGGCCGCACTGCGTAGGCGGGACTCGGATGATGATGTTGAGACGGCGTTGAGTGCTCGTTGAGGACGGTTCACTAGCGTTACTCCTGGATCTGGCAAATGGATCTGACAAACAATCAGCAATCAGGAGGAACGCATCGTGACAACGACGCAGACTGGGCCGACCCGCATCGGCGAGGCCACCATCGCCGAGTTCGCCGCGGGCCTGCGCGGCACGGTCGTCCGGCCAGGGGACGCGGACTACGACCACGAACGCAGCATCTGGAACGGGGCCCACGACCGCCGCCCGACGCTCATCGCACGCTGTGCGGGTGTGGCAGATGTGACCCGCACGGTCGATCTCGCGCGCAGCGAGGGGTTGCCGTTGGCGGTTCGCGGCGGTGGCCATTCGATCCCCGGGTTTTCCACCGTCGACGACGGTATCGTGCTGGACCTTTCGCTGATGAAGGGGGTCCAGGTGGACCGTGCCCGCCGCCGCGTGGCGGCACAGGCAGGGTGTACGTGGAAGGACGTGGATGCAGAGACCCAGCAATTCGGGCTTGCGGTGACCGGCGGCCTGGTGTCCTCGACCGGCATCGCCGGCTTCACCACCGGCGGCGGCATCGGCTGGCTCGTGCGCAAGCACGGGCTGGCCAGCGACAACCTGGTCGGCGCCGACGTCGTCACCGCTGACGGGCAGTTTGTTCACGCCAGTGCGGACGAGCACCCCGATTTGTTTTGGGGACTGCGCGGCGGCGGCGGCAATTTCGGTGTGGTGACGTCCTTCGAGTATCAATTGCACGAAGTGGGGCCTGTCGTCCTGTCCGGCCTGGTTTTCTACCCCGGAGAAGAGGCGGAGCAGGTGTTGAGCGGCTATCGGGCTGCCTGCGCGGCGGCCCCCGATGAGCTGACCACACTAGTCAACATGACCACGGCGCCGCCGGTCCCGTTCCTGCCAGAATCGGTGCACGGCAAGCCGGTCATCGCCGTGGGAGGGTGYTGGTCCGGAGATCTCGATGCCGGCGAGGCCGCCACCGCGCCCTTCCGGTCATTGGGCACGGTCATCGCGGACGTCTTCGCGGCCAACCCGTACGCGGGGTGGCAGCAGGCGCTCGATCCGCTGTACCCGCGGGGTGTGCACAACTATTTCCGCTCGGCATTTCTGCCCGGCGCCGACGACGCGTCCATGCGCGTGCTGCTGGACTCGTTTGCAGCATTCCCCAACGCCATGACGGAGATTCACCTGCACCACCTTGGCGGTGCGGTAGGCCGGGTTCCTGCCGAAGCAACGGCCTTCGCACTCCGGGACCAGGAATTCATCGTCAATGTTATTGCGCGCACGCCGACGGCGGAGGGCTTCGCGGATGTCGTCGAATGGGCCCGGGGCGTGACGTCCGCGCTCGGTCCGGATACGGCGGCGTACGTGAATTTCACAGGTGAAGCGAATACTGCGCTCGTCCGGGCGTCATACCCGGCGGACACCTACCGGCGGCTCGTTGAACTGAAGAACGAATACGATCCCACCAATCTATTCCGGTTGAACCAGAACATCGCCCCCACAGTGTGACAGCACTGCCTGCGTGAGTTGAGGAAGGAAGATCCCCGGGTTTCCGGGGATCTGCCTACGTGGGAAGGTGGGAAGCAGGCAAGGCCATCGAGGCGCTGACAGCGGCTTACCTGCTACAGGAAGCCGAAACGGACGATGAAGCTGCGGGGCGGCTACTCGGGAGGGGAACCGCCGCCGTCCTCGGGCATCTCGGGCCACTGCTGACGGAACGGCTCCCGGCGGCACGGCTCCCGGCGGCGGCACTCGTGGAAGAGGCGCGGCGAGCGCTGGAAACAGCAATTGACGGGTTGGGACGGGAATCGGAAGGGCCATTTGCGTCTCGACGGCGATGACGATGTGCCGGGGCCGTTTGACCCGTCGAGGAGCTGCTGTTCTATCGAACGCGGTGGCCAGCAGCCCACACTTTCTTGACGCCGAGTCCGGCGTCCAGGAGGACCGCATCCGCCGCGAACCCGGGTTCCAACCGTCCCAGATCACTAGACCGGCCGACCGCCCGGGCCGGTGTCTCAGTCAACGCCTGCACCGCCGAGGGCAGAGCGATCCCGAGCTGCTGGACAGCTCGGCGAAGCGCGGCGTCCAAAGTGAGGGTTGAACCCGCGATGGCACCACCATTGGTCAGGCGCGCAACTCCTCCGCTCACCGTTACAGCCATCGACCCAAGCCGGTAGGCGCCGTCCTCAGCACCAGCAGCGGCCATTGCGTCAGTGACAAGGGCAATCCGCCCAGGAGCGGCATCGAAGGCGACTCGGACCACGTCGGGATGTACATGGACCCCGTCGTTGACGACTTCCAACATCACGTGCGGCGTCCCGATTGCGGCGCCCACCGGGCCCGGTTCCCTGTGGTGTAGTCCCTTCATTGCGTTGAAAGCATGGGTCAGAATGCTGGCACCGGCATCGAAAGCTTCGCGGGCCTTGGCATAGTCCGCATCGGTATGCCCGACAGCGACCGCAGTTCCCGCCTGCACGAACGAAGACACCGCATGGATTCCCCCTGGCAGTTCCGGTGCCAGTGTGATTTGGCAGATAGTGCCCCGGCCCGCTTCAAGAAGCGCCTCCACGGCGGCAGAATCGGGGCTGCGCAGTAGCGAGGGGTCGTGTGCGCCCTTATGCCGCGGATGAAGAAAGGGCCCTTCCAAATGACTGCCCAGGATCGTCTCATCCCCCGCCGCCAAATCGGCGATGGCTTCCAAGCGCTGCTTCACCTGCTCGAGGCCTGCGGTGACGAGTGAAAGTACAGAGCGGGTAGTCCCGTGGTGACGGTGCATTGCCAAAGCAGCGGCAATAGAATCAGGGCCGTCCTCAAAGGACGCGCTACCTCCACCGTGAGAGTGAATGTCGATAAACCCCGGTGTCAGCCACTCGCCCCTGCCGTCAACCACTTCGGCATTTTCCAGCCCGGCGAGAGCACGCCAGGAGCCACCCGAGCCGGTGGCTGTGATTCGGCCGCCGTCGAAGTTGACCCAACCATCAGCCAGTATCGTGCCGCCGCTGACGACGGACGCCGAGTGGATCACGCATCTTCCGAACTTCATCTCATCCCCTATCTTTTGCTGCAAGCAGTGGCCTCCTCCTCAGGTTGGAGGGTTGACGGCCCTGCCAGTCAGGCTTGCTCGCCTGAACGTGGCGAACTACCCGCTTTCAGAGCCGCTGCCATACCGGTTTGTTCTCGTAGGTGTACCGGTAGTAGTCCGCCAGTGCGAGTTGCGAGGCGGCCGCCTCATCGAGGATGACCCTCGCATTCGGGTGCAATTGCAGGATGGAGCCGGGGCACATGGCCGATATTGGCCCTTCCACGAGCCGGGCGATGGCTTCGGCTTTCTGCTCCCCGGTGGCCATGAGGACAATGCGACGGGCTTCCATGATGGTGCCTATGCCTTGGGTGATGACGTGGTGAGGGACGTCGTCCGGATCGTTAAAAAAGCGCGCATTGTCACGCCGGGTCGTGGGAAGGAGAGTTTTCACTCGAGTCCGTGACCCCAGCGAGGACCCTGGCTCATTGAAGCCAATGTGGCCGTTCGAACCGATGCCGAGGACTTGGACGTCGATGCCGCCGGCGTTGATGATCGCTCTCTCAAAGTCCGCAGCTTCAACCTTCAGATCGGGGGCGTTCCCGTTGGGTCCGAGAACCCTGGCAGGATCGATGTCCATACGAGTGGTGAACTCCCTGTTGACCACCTCCTTGTAGGTTTCGGGGTGCCCTACGGGCAAGCCGATGTATTCATCCAGGCTGAAGGCGCGCACGTCGCGGAAGCTCACCTGCCCGTTGCGGCTCCGACTCTCCAGCTCGTCGTACAACGGAACCGGGGATGATCCGGTCGCCAGGCCCAGGACTGCCGCCGGCTTGCGTTGGATGACTCGTTCGAAAGAGTCTGCGGCGGCCTGGCCGACGGCGCCAATATCGGGGCAAATAACAATTTCCATATCGCTCTCCTGCTAGGTCTTCTGATTTCGAATCGGATCGTCATTGGCTGGGATCCGCGGCAATGTTGGCCGACAGAGTGATGCATGGTCTCGTGTTGATGCCGGTCACAGCGTTGCCTGTCCGCTGTTCAGGAGCTCCCGGGCCTTCAGTCCTGAGCCGATCAGTCCAGCATTTTCACCCAGTTCCGCCGGGACAATGCCCGGCCGGGGTTGAAATGTCAGCAGGTTGTCCACGCGAGCGATAACCGGGTCAAAGAGTGCTTCCCCCGCTTGCGCCAGGCCGCCGCCCAGCACGACTTTCTCCGTGCCCAGGATGGCCACGCACTGGGCGATGTTGAAGGCAATAGCGTCCGCTGCCTCCGACCAGATCCGCCGGGCTACACTGTCCCCGTTTTGGGCCATCCGCAGTACACCTCGGGCGCCGTCGGCGGCAGAGCCACTGGCCTCGTTGTAGCGCCGGGCTATGGCCCCGGCCGCCCCTATGCATTCCAACCGCTGCAGCGAACCGTCCGGCACGGGAACCAGGGCATGGCCCAGCTCTCCGGCGCGCCCGCCCCCTACCACGCGGCGGCCGTCGCTAAAGATGGCCCCGGAAACTCCAGTCCCGATCACCATGACCATTGCATTGGTGCACCCTCGTGCTGCGCCGAGCCGGAATTCGGCCCAGCCAGCCATCTCGGCGTCATGACCGAATGCCACGGGCACATCGAGCCGTTCACTCAAGCGCTGCACAAACGGATAGTCCGACCATCCCAGGTTGAGCGAAAGAATGCCGATACCGGCGTTCCCGTCCACCAGCCCGGGCACGCCCACGCCGATGGCCGCCACCTCAATGTCAGGATGCGTCCGGCGGTATTGCCAAGTCAGTTCCACAATCCGGTCCACCACGGCGTCTCCGGGCCGTGCGGCGTCCCGAGGCGTCCGTATCCGCCGCAGATCCAGCACAGGCACGGGCCCTGAAGCGATGGACGGACCAAGCAGGACGCCGACCTTCATATCGGTCCCCCCGACATCGAAAGCCAGTACAGCGGGACCACGCATCTGCGCATTCGTGCCCGGCACCTGCTCGATGAAGCGGCTTTGAACCGTCCCGGCGGCCGTTCTTTCAACGATCCTCAATACATCTCCTAACCTGGAGGCAGACTCCCCCCGCTGCCCCCGGATGCTGCAGAATGACGGGCCTCCGGCCAATTCCGGCGCGGTCGTGGCATGGAAGTCCATGGCGGCCAGACAAGCAGCCTTCTCGAAAGAGCGCCGCATCATCACGGTGATGATGAACGTTGAGTATACGCATGATTTTGGGCTGATGGAAAGCGCTTACCCTGCTGCGCCCGCATCCCGCATTCGAGCCGCGCGTGGGGGCATCGATCAGAACGGAAAGGCCTGGCGGCCCGGTGCCGGGACGGCGTGGGCGCAATTGGATTGCGCGGAAAGCGCATTCCAGCTAGCGTGGAAAGGAACCAATCTCCTGACCAGACTGCGAGTATCTCATGGCCTCTTCCCCCGGCTCCGACCCGATGAAGCAGGCGGCGACGCTCACGCCCGGCATCTGCTCGGTGACGCTTCGCTCCCACGGCATCGACGAGGTGGTCGCGGTTGCCGCCGGGGCTGGCCTGTCCGGGATCGAGTGGGGCACCGACGTCCACGTCGTCGACGCCGCCTCCGCGGACCATGCCCGGCAGGCCTGCGACGCTGCCAGCCTGAAGGTCCTCTCGCTGGGCTCGTATTACCGGGCCGGCACGTTCGGCGACTTCGACCACGCCGTGGCGCTGGCCGTCCGGGCGGGCGCACCGCGCCTGCGCATCTGGGCAGGCACGGTCGAACCGGACGATGCCCCGCCGCAGCTATGGGACGCGGTGGTGGCGGACACCCGGCGCATCGCCGCATTGGCCGCCGAATACGGCCTGCAGTTGGCCTTCGAATTCCATGGAGGCACCCTGACCAGCACGGTTGAGGGCACACTGGAGCTCCTCGAACGGGTGGACAGGCCCAATGTGGGCACCTACTGGCAGCCGACTGAGGGGCTCAGTGAGCGGGACGCCCTGGCCTCGCTGCGCCAGGTGATCGGGCGAGTGGCCGCAGTGCACTGCTTCTCCTGGTGGCCGGGGACGGAGCGGCTCCCCCTGGAGGGCCGCACGCGCTTGTGGCAGGCCGTGTCCGAAGTCGTCCGGGAACACGGCCGGGACATGGACATGATGCTCGAATTCGTCGAAGGGGACCTTCCGGACAACGCCGTCCGCGACGCCGGCTTCCTTCGCAGGATCGCCGCCGACGCCAGCTAGGCGCCGGCCGTGCTCCGGCGAAGCTCCACGCTGCCTGCAATGGCGGCCGGACCGGCTTCGTCGGAGATGGCCCCCAGGGTCACGACCCGCCCAATCTCCTCCAGCGGCAGGCTCACCGTGGACAGCGCCGGCCGGAAATCGCGCAGCCATTCGATGTCGTCGAAACCGGCCAAGGCGGCATCGCGTGGAACCTTCAGTCCGCGCTCGCGCAGCGCGGCCGCTACTCCGATCGCCATAACATCATTGCTCGCGAAAATGCACAGCCGCGGATGCCCGGCCGCCTTCTTGATGTTCCGGGCGATCACGACGCCGGYATCGAATCCACCGTTCCGGTTGAACGGCGCGTGCATGACCTCCGCGGCGGGCCGGCCGGCGTCGGACAATCCTCGCTGAAATCCCCGGATCCGTTCATCCGAGGTGGCCAGGCCCTCCGGGCCGCCGACGACCATGAACGCACCCTCGTGGTTCCGGGCCAACTCCCGGGCCAGGTCCCTGGCGAGCCGTTCATTGGGGACAGCAACCATGAAGTACCCGTCCGGCTCGACCACGCCGGGGACCGGCAGGCCAAGGACGCCCACGCGCCCGCCGTTGCGGCAGTAGCGGTCCAGTTCCGCGGCGAGTTCGGCATTGGCCCCGGCGTCTTCGGCCCGCGTAGAGCGCGAGCCGGCGATGACGATCGACTCGGCCCGGCGCGAGGCAAAGGCGACCACGGCTTCCTTCTCGGCGGCGGGCGTGCCGTCCGTAGTGGCAAGCAGCACCATTCGGCGCTCCTGCCGGGCCGCTGCCTGGACACCCTGCGCGATGGCAGAGAAATAAGGGTCCGCGATGTCGTGGACGATCAGCCCGATCAGTCCCGTGCTGGCCCTGGCCAGGGCCTGGGCCTGGGCGTTGGCCACGTAGCCGAGCGACTCGGCGGCCGCCCGGACCCGCTCGGCAATGCCTTCGCCAGGCTTCCTCGCGGAGCCATTGAGGACTCTCGATGCCGTGGCAAGGGAAACTCCTGCCAGCTTGGCTACTTCGGCCAGGGTGCTTGCGGCCACGGGTTGTCCTTTCTTGTGGAGCGTCCCGACCACCCTATGGCAGTTTTCTTGAAAATCCGGATAGCGCTTGCCCGATTGAAGCCGGCAGTGCACACTGGAGCGGATGGGAATGCGCTTTCCCATCCTGAAACCCCCACACTTCTCGGAGGATACACATGGCATTTGAAGCAAAGACGATCCGCATCGCAATGAATGGCATCACCGGCCGGATGGGCTACCGCCAGCACTTGCTGCGCTCCATCCTTCCCATCCGCGACGCCGGAGGGTTCACCCTGGCGGACGGCACTAGGGTGCAGGTTGAACCGATCCTGGTGGGCCGCAACGAGGCAAAGATCCGGGAGCTCGCCGAGCTGCACAAGGTCTCCGAGTGGAGCACGGACCTGGACGCGGTCATCAACGATCCCACCGTCGACGTGGTCTTTGACGCATCCATGACCAGCCTTCGAGCCGCGACGCTCAAGAGGGCCATGCGCGCCGGCAAGCACATCTTCACCGAGAAGCCCACCGCCGAGACACTGGAGGAGGCCATCGAGCTGGCCCGCATCGGCAAGGATTCCGGGGTCACGGCGGGCGTCGTCCACGACAAGCTGTATCTGCCGGGCCTGGTCAAGCTGCGCCGCCTGGTGGATGAGGGCTTCTTCGGCCGCATCCTCTCGATCCGCGGCGAATTCGGCTACTGGGTGTTCGAAGGCGACGTCCAGGCGGCCCAGCGTCCGTCCTGGAACTACCGCAAGGAAGACGGCGGCGGCATGACCACGGACATGTTCTGCCACTGGAACTACGTCTTGGAAGGCATCATCGGCAAGGTCACGAGCGTCAATGCCAAGACCGCCACCCACATCCCCGTCCGCTGGGACGAGGCCGGCAAGGAATACGCCGCCACTTCTGACGACGCGTCCTACGGGATCTTCGAGCTCGAGACGCCTGCCGGCGATCAGGTCGTTGGCCAGATCAACTCTTCGTGGGCGGTCCGCGTCTACCGTGACGAGCTCGTAGAGTTCCAGATTGACGGCACCCACGGCTCCGCCGTCGCCGGGTTGAACAAGTGCGTTGCGCAGCAGCGCGCGCACACGCCCAAACCGGTCTGGAACCCGGACCTGCCGGTCACCGAAACCTTCCGCAGCCAGTGGCAGGAAGTCCCCGCGAACGCCGAGCTGGACAACGGATTCAAGCTGCAGTGGGAAGAATTCCTCCGCGACGTCATCGCCGGCCGCGAACACCGCTTCGGGCTGCTGTCCGCCGCCCGGGGTGTCCAGCTCGCCGAGCTGGGCCTGCAGTCCAACGATGAGCGCCGCACCATCGATATCCCGGAGATCACGCTCTGATGACGTCCCTCATTCTTCCCACAAGCGACGGCGGCACCCGCAAGTACCAGCTGGCAGAAGCCCCCCGCTGGGCCAGGCCGACGGCGCCGCTGACTTCACGGCGCGCCTACGCCGCGGCCCACGTCATTCCCGAGGTCACCGCCGACAACACGCCGGGCGCGCCGGCCCGTCCGGACTGGGATGCCACCTTGGCCTACCGGCACGAGCTCTGGTCCTACGGCCTCGGCGTGGCCGATGCCATGGATACCGCCCAGCGGGGCATGGGCCTGGACTGGGACGCGACCCAGCAGCTCATCAAACGCACCGGCGTCGAAGCAGCTTCGGTCGTTGCCTCCGGTGCTGCCGCGACCGCCGGCAAGTCGGTGCGCGATCTCGTCTCCTGCGGGGCCGGGACCGACCAGCTGGACCTGGCCACGATTCCCTCCGGCGCGGCCGGCATCGAGGCCGTCCTGAACGCCTACCGCGAGCAGGTCGCCGTCGTCACCGAAGCGGGGCCGAAGGTGATCCTGATGGCGTCCCGGGCCCTGGCAAAGGTGGCCGGCGGCCCGGATGACTACCTGCAGGTCTACTCGACCCTGCTGCAGGAGGTGGACCGGCCGGTCATCCTGCACTGGCTGGGCACCATGTTCGACCCGGCGCTGGCCGGGTACTGGGGCTCCGAGGACGTCTCCACCGCCACCGAGACGTTCCTCTCCCTCATCCGGGCACATCCGGACAAAGTGGACGGGGTCAAGGTCTCCCTCCTGGACGCCGGACACGAAGTGGCCCTGCGGGCCGCCCTGCCCCAGGGCGTGCGCCTCTACACCGGCGACGATTTCAACTACCCGGAACTGATCGACGGCGACGGCACGCATCACTCGGATGCCCTGCTGGGCATCTTCGCCGCGATCTACCCGGCAGCATCGGCAGCCCTGCAGAGCTACGACGCCGGCGACCCTGTCAAGGCACGCGCCGTCCTGGACTCCACGCGGGAACTGGGCAAGCACATCTTCAGCGCCCCGACCTTCTACTACAAGACCGGCATCGCGTTCCTGTCCTGGCTCAACGGCAAGCAGCCCGGATTCCAGATGGTGGGCGGCCTGCACTCCGGCCGGTCCGTGGTGCACCTGGCGAAGACCTTCGAACTGGCAGACCAGGCCGGACTGATCACCAACCCAGCCCTGGCCGCCTTCCGGATGTCGGATTTCCTGCGGATAAACGGGGTGGGAGTATGAGCGACTTTAAACGATTGTCACTGAACAGCGCCACCACCAAGAAGTGGACCCTGGCCGAGGCCGTCGACGGCTGCGTCCGCGCCGGCATCCCGGCGATCGGCCCGTGGCGGGACGTCGTGCACGACACCGGCCTCGACAAAGCCGCGGCCCTGATCAGAGACGCCGGCCTGCGAGTGTCCTCGTTGTGCCGCGGCGGCTTCCTCACTGCGCCCGACGCCGCCGGCCAGGCCGCAGCACTGGCGGACAACAGGGCCGCCATACTGGAGGCCGTGGCCCTGGACACGCAGGAACTGTTCCTCGTGGTCGGCGGCCTGGCGCCCGGCGAGAAGGACGTCGTGGCGGCCCGCCGGCGCGTCGCTGACCGTCTTGAGGACCTGGTGCCGTTCGCGGAGGACAACGGCATCCGGCTGGTGCTCGAACCCCTGCACCCGATGTACGCCGCGGACCGGGCCCTGATTTCCACCCTGGGTCAGGCCCTGGACCTGGCGGCTCCCTACGACGCGAAGGCGGTGGGCGTCGCCGTCGACACCTTCCACGTCTGGTGGGATCCGGAACTGAAGGCGCAGATCGAACGGGCCGGCCTGGAGGGCAGGATTGCTTCCTACCAGGTGTGCGACTTCAACCTTCCCATCGCAACGGACGCCCTGCTGTCCCGGGGCATGATGGGCGACGGCGTCATCGACTTCGCGACCATCGGTACCTGGGTCCGCGACGCCGGCTACACCGGCGACATCGAAGTGGAAATCTTCAACCAGGACATCTGGGACGCCGACGGCGACGCCGTTCTGGCAACCATGAAGGACCGCTACGCGAAGCTCGTGCTCCCGTCCGCCTGATACCTCCGGCCCAACCGCCGCGGGCGCCTGCCTTGTCAGGGGAGGCGCCCGCTGGGGTGCACCCTCGACGCAGCTGTCCGCGCAGGCTACGAGCCGCGGCAGACCACCGTGGCCGGACCCCTGCTGCAGGAGGTCGGCGCGTACTGGGCGCTGCGACCTACACCAGCCGGTGGTGCCACCGCAGTGATTGAAACAGCGCAGGCCTCGGGTCTGGCCGCCATTACCCAGACCCCTGACAACGCCCTCCGGGCCCACAGCTATGGTTGCGGCGAGTTGATCGCGGAAGCACTCGACGCCGGCGCCACGGAAATCATTCTTGGGCTGGGCGGCTCAGCCATGACCGACGGCGGCAGCGGCGCCCTGCGTGCCCTGGGCCTGCGCCCTCTGGACGCCGCCGGGAACGTGGTTGCCCTGGGCGGAGGTCCGCTGGCCGACGTCGTCGCCGTGGACACTTCCGGTTTGGATCCTCGGCTGGCTACCGTGAGGCTGCGCCTTGCTGTCGATGTCCGCAATTCGTTGTTCGGGAGCGACGGCGCGGCCCACGTCTTCGGCCCGCAGAAGGGGGCCGACGCCGGCACTGTTGAGCTGCTGGACGCCGGCCTCCGCACCTGGGCTGCCGTGTTGCGGGAAACGACGATCCGGGACGTCAACGTTCCCGGTGCCGGCGCGGCCGGCGGCTTCCCGGCATCGTTCCTGGCCTTTACGGAGGCCACCCTGGAAAGCGGCTTTGACCTCGTGGCGGAGCTGACGGGATTAGCGGAACAGCTGGACTCCGCCGACGTCGTAATCACCGGGGAAGGATCACTGGACGCCCAGTCTCTCTCCGGCAAAGCGCCCGTCGCGCTGGCGAACGCCGCCAAAGGGCGGGACATCCCCGTCGTCGTGATTGCCGGCCGCATCCTTGTCACGCCTCAGGAGCTGGCGTCCAGAGGTATTGCTGCCGCTGCCCAGCTGCTGGACTTCGCCCAACGCAGCAACGATGGTCCGGACATTGACGACGCGGTGGCGAAGGCCGCCTCATACATCGAACTTGCCACCAGAAGCGTGTTTTCGGGACTGGTGGGGCCCAGCCAGACGTCGTGTTGCTATGGAATCGCGGCAACCCCTCGAATCAGCCACCCAGAATTAATGAACGAGCTTAGGCCGCTGCACCTGCCGCGACCAGGGCGATGGTGAACGTGGTCCAGTCGTTGAGCACGTGGGCTCCAGTGGACACGAGGATGTTCTTGGTCCGCATGTACGCGAGGGTCAGTACGAGCCGAGCGGCCCCGATGACGAGGAAGGCCTGAGCGAAGTTCCAGCCATAGGTGGGCAGGTGCGCTGCACCGAACCAGGCCGCGGTGATCAGCCACGCGAGGATCACGGAGGTCTTTCTGGAGAGCTTTGCCTTGGTGAAGAGCAGGTACATGACGGCAAGGAAGGGCAGGATCGTGAAGATTTCCTCGCCGAAGAGCTGGATGCCGGTTCCTGCGTAGAAGGCGACGATTTGGAGCGGGCCGCCGTCAATGAGGCCGTTGGTTGCGGGGTTGGCATTAGCGCCGAAGAGGGCCATAACAATGAGGCCGACGCCTGATGTGACGACAAGGTTCAAGAGCCAGAAGACCACCATGTTCAGGTAATCGACGCCTGTCAGCCTATTGAAGAGTGCTTTCCAATAGCGCCCCGTGAAGCCGATAAACACTGTCAGGGGAATGGCCGGGAAGAGAATTCTTGGAACGAGTGACTGGAGATCATTAGTGGCCGGGTAAAAGATAAGTGCCGAGAAACCGACAACACAGGCGAGGACGATCAGACCCCATTTCCACCCCGCCACATCCACCGGCTCACCGTCGTAGTAAGGGAAGTCGCGGCCATCGGCCCGTTCGATCAGGCGGCCAAATCGTTGCTTGGGCTGAATTTCTGTTCCCGATGCCATCAATGCTCCTCAAAGGGGGTTCCATGTGATGCGGTCGGAGCATTTTGCTCACCGACCCATACAGCAAAGTACTAGAAACTCGCAGGGAATCCTTGCGAGCACCGCTATGCAAGCGATTCACACGCGCAAGAAGCCACTAACGTGCCTCCGCCGTCTCCGGCGTGCCGAACGTCCGACAAGAATCAACACCACTTTCGACCGGTGTTACGACGTTGGTGAGAAACCACCGGCAGTGCGCAACGAAAGGCACGTTGCCTTGACTCCCCCGAGTATGTTCGTTCTAGTTCAACTTGAATCATTTGAACAATTCTGAACTTTATTGAGGAGGAACGCGCATGTTGTCTACGGAGAGACATGGTCTGATCCTGAAGGAACTAGCGCTCAGCGGTTCGCTGACCGTCACCGAATTCGCCGCTAAGGCCGGCATCTCCGGAATGACTGTCCGGAGGGACCTGGCGGCGCTGGAAGCCGAAGGACTACTGAGCCGGGTACACGGCGGGGCCGTTCCGGCTGCCCCGCCCTCCGGATCCGAACGCCGCGGCCGCACCACCACTCGCCCGCCCCTGGCAACAATCGGAATGGTGGCGCCTTCAGCGGCATACTACTTTCCGGGCATTATCCGAGGGGCCGAGGCCGCGGCGCGGGAACTAGGTGTCCGCCTGGTCCTCGGCGTGTCGAACTACTCACCCTCGGAAGAACGCCTGCAAATTCAGCGGCTACTCGCGAGCGGCGTGGACGGCCTCATGGTCACACCCAGCCAGGAATCACTGACTGGGACGCCCACCCTGGACCTGCTGGCCGCCGCCGAAGTGCCCATCATTGTTGTCGAGCGTTCCATTGATGATGTTCTCGACCCCGGCAGACTGGAATCGGTGCGCAGCGACCACGTCCGCGGTGCGGAAATTGCCGTCAACCACCTGCTGGCGCTGGGCCATAAGAGAATCGCCCTGTGTGCACGTGAGGCCAGCCCTACGACAACTCCCCTGGGCGAGGGCTACCGTCTCGCCCTGCAGAAAGCCGGCCTTGACTACGATGCAGGCATGGTGCGCGCCATCAGCCCGGTCCCGAGCGACCCCGAGGTCCTCCGGCGGCAAATCGACGGCATCTTGGATTGGGTCCCCGACGCCGGCGTGACGGCCGTGATCGTCCACAACGACGACGACGCCCTCATGTTTGCCGACTCGTGCCAGGCGCGGAACCTCCGCATCCCGGGGCACCTTGCGCTGGTGGCGTACGACGACGAGATCGCGTCCCTGGGGTCAGTGTCCCTGAGTGCCGTGGCTCCGCCGAAGTTCGACGTCGGGTACCAGGCGTTGCAAATGTGCTTGAACCGCATCGGTTCCCGCCGCGGCACTTCCTCGGCGCTGCAGAGGGTCAGCCTGTCGCCCACTCTTGTTGTCCGGGACTCGACCATCAACTAGCCGCCGGGCTGCCACCGACCCCGAATGTTCAGTTCTGTTCACTTTGTTGTTGTTGTTTAAATCTGCGTGTTTCATTGACGTACACCAAGTGGCAGTCACCACATCCCACCTTCGCATCGTGGAATTCAAGGGAGAACAATGAAGCGTCGCAAACTGCTCATCGGGGCAGCAAGCCTGGCCAGCAGCGCATTGCTGCTGGCAGCCTGCGGAACGGGCCCCAGCCCGTCCGCAGCACCTACCCCCACCGAGGATCCCTCGGGCACCATTACCTTCTGGTCGGCACTGGCAGGCATGGACAAAGTGGCAGCCGCGTTCAACGCGAGCCAAAGCAAAATCAAGGTCACCTTCGAAACTGTCCCCAACGCCGACAGCGGCGGCTACGCCAAGCTGTCCACAGCCATCACCGCCGGAAACGGCCCCGACGTAGCAACCATCGAGTACCCGCAGCTGCCGCAGTTCGTCAGCAACGGCCAAGTGCAGCCGCTGGATGGACTGATCGACAAATCCGCCACCGTTGACAAGCTTGGCGGCGAAATCCGGGGCATGGTGCAGTTCGGCGACAAGACCTATGGTCTGCCGTATGACGCGGCTCCCATGGTCATGTACTACCRCCAGGACATGCTGGCCAAGGCCGGCGTCGGGGTCCCCAAGACCTGGCAGGAATTCGAAGAGGCGGCCCGGAAGCTCAAGTCGGTGGCACCTGACGCCTACTTGGCCAGCTTCAACCCCAATCAAGTAGCCGCCACCGCCGGACTAGCCTGGCAAGCAGGGGCCAAATGGTTCGGCACCTCCGGCGACAGCTGGYAGGTCGGCGTGAACGATGACGCCACCAAGAAAGTGGCCGGCTACTGGCAGAAGCTGATCGATAGCAAGCTCGTCAAGGTGACGCAGGCCTATAGCGATGAGTGGAGCCTCGACCTGGCGAACGGCACCGTGGTTGGCGTCATCGGCGCGAACTGGAGCGCCACGGGCATCCAGAAGCGGACCGAAGCGAGCGGACAGAAGGGACAGTGGATCGCCGCCGAAATGCCGAACTGGGGCACACCTGCCGGCGCCTTCTACGGTGGATCCAGCTTCAACGTCACCAAGGGCAGCAAGAACCCGGCAGCCGCTGCCAAGTTCATCGAGTTCCTCACCACAAACCAAGAAGCCATCAAGGCGCGCGGGAATACCGGCTCGGCCTTCCTGGCCTTCCCAGGCCTGACTCCCGTGGCACAGCAGGCCTACGACTCCAGCTACTTCGGCAACGACATCTACGCCGTCTTCGACAAGGCGTACGCAACAGTCAGCCCGGGCTGGCAGTGGGGCCCGAGCTGGGACCTCACCAACACGGCCCTCAAAGATGCCTACGGCAATCTCGGCACCGGAGGCACCGTCCTGGAGGCGGTAAACACGGCACAGACGGCAACGGTGGCCGGACTCAAGCAGAACGGTCTTTCCGTCAAAGAGTAGTTACAGCCCCTGGGCTGCCTCTACGGAGGCAGCCCAGTCAGTTAGGAGATCTTCATGGCCTCTCAGGCCCTCACCACTGTTCCGCGCCGCAAGCGCAGTGCAGCCTCAGGAACCGGCGGCAGGACCGCAGCGCTCTTCCTGGTCCCGTTCTTCAGTGTCTTTGCCATCGCCATGGTGGCACCGGTCATCTACGCGATTGCGCTGAGCTTCTATGCACAGCAGAAATCGGGCCTCGGATTCGGTGAAGCCAAGACGGCGTTTGTTGGACTCGAGAACTACCTGCAGGTCCTGCAGTCGGAATCATTCGTCAGCGGCATCGCCCGGCTCGGCTTGTACTGCCTGATCTACATTCCCTGCATGGTGGGCGGCGCGGTCATCTTTGCGCTCCTCCTCGACGCAACGGTCGCCCGGGCCCGCAAGCTGTTCCAGCTGCTCGTCTTCCTTCCGCACGCCGTGCCCGGCGTCATAGCGGCCCTGATCTGGGCCTACCTCTACACCCCGGGCATCAGCCCCCTGGTACAGGCACTCCAGGGCGGCGGCATCCAGATCAACTTCCTGGATGCACACATGGTCCTTCCGGCAATCGTCAATATCGGTGTCTGGGAATGGACCGGCTACAACGTCATCATCCTGTTCACCGCCCTTCAGGCCGTTCCCCGGGAAATCCTGGAAGCGGCACGGGTGGACGGTGCAGGCGAAATCCGGGCGGCGCTGAGCATCAAGTTCCCGCTCATCCTGCCGGCGCTGAGCGTGATCATGCTGTTCACCATCATTGGAACCCTGCAGCTTTTCACGGAGCCCTCCATCATCGCCAAGGCCACCCCGTCCATCACCAGTACCTGGGTACCGAACATGTGGGCCTTTGACGCCGCCTTCATCAGACACAACCTCAACCAGGCTGCCGCCGCCTCGATCATCATTGCCGGGATGGCAGCAGTCCTGTCCCTGGTTGTCACCCGTTTTAGCTCCAGGATGAACAAATCATGAGCACCAATACCCTGCCCCAATCCCGGGAAAAGGCACCCCAGCCCATCGCTAAGAAGCCAGCGCCGCGCCCCAAGTACACGGCACGCCAGGGCGGTTTCGCCAGCAAACTCACCGTCAACGGACTCCTGGTCCTGGGCTCCCTGTACATGGTGGTCCCGGTCCTGTGGCTGCTCTTTGCGTCCACCAAGAACGCCGCAGACCTCTACGGCACCAGCGCCTATTCCTTTGGCAACTTTGCCCTCTTCGAAAACATCGCAGCAGTGGCAGCCCAGGACGGAGGAATGTTCTTCCGTTGGATGGGCAACTCCATCCTGTATGCGGGAGTCGGTGCCGTCGTCGGCAGCCTCATTTCCGTCATGGCCGGCTATGCCTTTGACAAGTTCCAGTTCCGTGGAAAGGACTCACTGTTCGGATTCGTGCTGGTTGGGGTCCTGATTCCCAACACGGCAACGGTGCTGCCGATGTACCTGCTGGCATCGGTGGTGGGCATGACCAACACCATCTGGGCCGTCCTGATCCCTGTCCTGTGCAACCCCTTCGGCGTGTACCTGGCCCGTGTCTATGCCTCCTCCTATGTCCCGATGGAGACGCTGGAGGCAGCGCGCGTGGACGGCGCCGGACCCATCCGGTCCTTCTTCTCCCTGGGCCTGCCCATGATGATGCCGGGCTACATCACTATTGCCCTGTTCCAGTTCGTCGGGGTGTGGAACAACTTCATGCTTCCCCTGGTGATGCTCCAGGACCAGCAACTGCTGCCGCTCAGCGTGGGCATCTCCATCTGGCAGGGCTACGCGGTGCCCCAGCCCGAGTTCGTCCCCATGGTGATCACGGGTTCGCTGCTCTCCGTGATTCCGCTCCTGCTGGCGTTCATCATGCTGCAGCGCTTCTGGAAGTCCGGACTGACAGCGGGAGCCGTCAAATGAGCCTTCACCCGGAAAAGCTAAACGTAGCGCTTGCCATGAGGGCCGACGTCGCCGCCCGGATGTTCCCCACCCGGCGCTTGGATTCCCTAAACCCTGGCCTGCGGCTCCTGAGCCCGAAGCCCATGGAAGACTTCGTGTCACCCCAGTCGCTGGGGCTCCTCGCCGAAACCGACATCCTCATTACGGGATGGGGCTGCCCCACCGTGAATTCCGCCGTCCTGGATGCCGCTCCGCGGCTGCGCCATATCCTGCACGCCGGCGGGACCGTCAAGAACCACGTGGGAGACGAGTGCTGGGCCCGGGGCCTCCAGGTCAGCACCGCCGCAGACGCCAACGCCATCCCGGTGGCGGAATACGCCCTGGCCATGATCCTGCTGGCCAACAAAAGAGTCCTGCAAATTGCCCGGAAGCTGCACACCGAAAAGTCAGCCATCGACCCGGACGGCCTGTTCCCCGAGATGGGCAACTACGGCAAACGGGTAGGCATCATCGGCGCGTCCAAAATCGGCAGGCACGTCATTCGGCTGCTCGCGCCGTACGAACTCGACGTCGTGGTGGCCGACCCCTATCTGAGCCCTGACGAGGCCGCGGTACTCGGCGTTCAGCTGGTGAGCCTGACGGAACTCGCGGAAAGCAGCGACGTCGTGTCGCTGCATGCGCCGTCACTTCCCTCTACCCAGAACCTGATCGACGCCGCGCTGATAGCACGCTTCCGGACCGGGACCACGTTTATCAACACCGCCCGCGGGGAACTGGTGGACCAGGATGCGCTCCTTGCGCGCCTGGAACGGCACGAGCTGTTTGCCGTTCTGGACGTCACCACTCCTTGGGTCCTTCCGGCGGACTCGGGCTTCTACTCCAACCCGAACGTCCTGCTGACCCCGCATCTTGCCGGATCGCTCGGCACTGAGCTGGACCGGCTGGCCGCCACCGCCGTGGCCGAAGCCCAGCGGGTTTCCCGCGGTGAGCCGCTGCTCTTCCCCGTCCGCTTGGCGGACCTGGCCGTCACCGCATAACTGGAGCACCGCCGTCGTACTCTGCAATCTCCGTGGGCTTCCCCGCGGGCAATTCCGCGCGCAAAAGTTCGACGGCGGCAGCTTTGCAACAGCCTCACATCCCCTTCAGAACAAAGGAAGTTCAATGCAGATTTCCAACATCAGCAGGCGGGCCGTCCTCCAGGCAGGCGGCGCAGCCGGTCTCGCCGCCGCACTGGGCCTGTCCGCGTCCGGACCGGCAGCCGCTACGAACCCGTCCGCCCAGCGCGGCGGACACGGCACCACCGAAATAGTCGATTTGGGACCGGCGGTTGTCCAGTTCTCGCTGATGAGTTCGATTCTGGTCGGCGACATTGTCTACATCGGTTCCCGCAACCTCGACCCCGTCCGCATCGTCGCCTTCCACGTGCCCACGGGCAAGATAGTCGGCGAGACCGTGCTGGACACGGGTTACAGCATTCAGGCCCTGGCGGCCGATTCCACGGGCCGCTACCTGTACGCCGGGGTCCTCCAAAATTCCGGTGGAGCGCAGCCCAACCTTTACCGCTGGGACCTGGCCACCCTGTCCACGAAGGCGACGCCGATTGGCCGGATCGGTGAGCGCGACGTGCGCGACCTCAGCGTGGCACCCGACGGCCGCCTGTACGCGGTGGGCGGAGGGAGTCCCACCAAGCCGGCTTTGTGGGAATACAACCCGGCAAGCGGCCAGGTCATCAGCCTGGGGATCCCCGATACGGGCGCCACGCTGGCGCGGGCGGTTGCAGCCACCGATACCACGGTCTTCTTCGGCGCCGGCAGCACCCTCGGTGGCGGCGGCAGCGCAGGCCGGGCGTGCCTCTGGGCATACAACCGCGCCGTCCAGACCTTTACCCTGGTCACCCCCTCAGAGATGTTGGCGGACCCCAGCATCCGGGAACTTGCCATTCTGGGAGACAAACTCCTGGTAAGTTCCGCCGCTTCGACCCAACAGTCGAAGGTTGCCCTCATGACGCTGGACAACCCCTCGTCCTATTCCGTGACGACGTCGATCGGCAAGACCGCCAAGAACTTCACAAGCATCGGCGACCAGGTGTACTTCGCCAACGAATCAGGCCTGTGCGTGTACTCCGTGGCATCGAACTCAATCTCCCAGCTGACGCTCAGCGGCCCGTCCCTGGGCGAAATCTGGGGCGTGGACGCCCGAAACAACAAGGTCCTGGCCACCTCGGGCTACGGCTTCGTGGCCGAGATCGACCCCGGCTCAGGAAGCATGGCCGTCACCGACCTTGGGCAAGCCGGCGCCTCCGCCACTCCCCAGGCCGTCATGGGCCTGGCCGCTGGTGCGGGATTTGTCTATGCCGGAGGCAACGGCGTGATCGCCCGCCACTCGCTCGCCAATGGCGGCGCGGTCAACCTGCAATCCCAGGGTGAGGCCAAGGACGCCGTGATTGTGGACGGTGTCCTCTACACCGGTCAGTACAGCTCGCAGGGCATCTGGAAGTACGATCCGCTCAGCGGCGAGCCGATCCACCAGGCCGCTGGCTTTCCCGCCGCGCAGAACCGGCCGCTGGATGTCTGCTGGGACGAGGTCAACAAACTCGTGCTGGTCGCCGCTCAGGCCGACACCGAGGGCGGCGGATCGTTCTGGACCTACAATCCCGCCACAGGCGCGAAGCAGTGCTTTATCAACCCCATCGACGACCTTCAACTCCTGCGCGCTGTAGCCATTCGCGACGGCGTGGCCTACCTCGGCGGCGGTCTTCCCACACTGGACGGTCCGGGCACCATTGTGGCCTTCGATCCGGTGGCCGGCAAGGAACTCTGGCGGATCGAACCGCGGATGGGAGCGGGCATTTCCGCATTGGCCGTCCAGGGACGGAACCTGTACGGGCTGACGCGTAAGGGCGGCATCTTCGTCATCGACCTCCCAAAGCGCCAACTGGTGCACCAGGCAGACATCAGCTCCCTGTCCTATGGGTTCGGTGCCCTGGTGGCCAACCGCAGCGTGATCTACGGCGTCTCGGATACCAACGTGTTCCGCTTCGACCCCAAGACGTTCGAGGTGGCAACCGTGCTCGCAGACACTAAAGGCGGCTGGTACAGCGGATCCCACATCACCAACGACGAAAATGGCTACCTCTACACCCTGCGTGGCCGCAACCTCGTTCGGATCGATGACCACCCAAGGCCCTGATGTCCGGGCGCGGTAGGCCGGGTTCCGGCCGAAGCAACGGCCTATGCACTCCGCGACCAGGAATTCGTCGTCAATTGCAAGGAGCGAGCCACTGGGCTCCCGCGGTAACGAACCCCGGACGGCGGCCGCGCACCCAAGGGTGTGCGGCCGCTGGCCGCGCCAGTCTGGGAGGGAGGCCCGCTTCACCCAGCTCCGGGATGCTCATTGAGTGTTCCGGAGGCGAGCTCGAACGCCCGGGACGCCACCACAATGTCCTCCCAGGACATCCCCACGGCTGTATAGAGGGCGGGCGCGTCGGGCCGTGTGAAGCGGCCCGCAATCAGCTCCGCCAGGTTGATCAACGGCAGCTCATTCCATTCCTCAACGGATCTAGCCGGAATCAGGTTGCCTGATTCCTGCATGGCCGACGCCCTGCCCTCAACCACCACGTCGGCACGACGCGCCAGGGCAGGGTCGATTTCCCGGGCGTGGAGACCGTGCGACCCGATGGCGGCAACTACGGCGCCATCGGCCACCGCAGCACTGTCCAGGACCGGGGTCGAGGACGAGGTGGCGCACACGATGACGTCCGCGCCCGGAATGTCCGCGTGGCTGCCGGCGCGGGCGGTCCTGCCGCGGCGGCCCCATTTGGCGGCCAGCTGAGCTGCGGCCTCATCGCGGCGGCCGATCACAACCACCTCGGCGACGTCGCAGATTTCCGTGATTGCCCTGATGTGCCGATCCGCCTGCAAGGACGTTCCGACCACGGCCAGGCGGCCGATCGAAGCCGTACCGGCAGTCCGCCGGGGATCTGCTGCCAGCATGTTCTTGATGGCCATGGCTGTGACGGACGACGTCCGGATCAACGTCAGCTCAGCACCGTCCAAGACCGCCACCGGCGCTAGACTCCGGGCATCAAACAACAGATAGCTGCCTTGGATCTTTGGCTCACCCCGTGCGGGGTTGCCCGGGGCGACGGTGAGCACCTTGATTCCGGCATAGCGGCTGGATTCCGCCGGCATCAGCAGGAATTCGCCGGCACCGAGCGGACTGAACAGCCGGGGCGCGTCCTTTTCCGGATCCAGTCCGTCCAGCAGTTCCGCTTCAAGGGCCGCCACGGCAGCTGCCGGGGTCAGCAACCCTGAGAGCGACGCCGCGTCCAGGAAGGGCAGGGTCATTGCTTTCCTGCGTCGGAAACGATGCGCCCGTGCTGGATGACCGTCCGCGGACGCTGCCCGTCCCATAAAACGGCCGGGTCATCGAACGGGTTGCCGTCCAGGATCAGGGCGTCCCCCGCAGCACCGGGGGCGATCCGGCCAAGGTCAGGGTTCTGGAGGATCTCGGCGTTCACCGCAGTCATCGAACGCAGCGTCTCCAGGACGCCGGCGGCCTCGATCTGCAGCCGCACACCGGTCAGCTGGTCGTCCTCCAGTTCGCCCATCAGATCAGAACCGAAGCCCACCTTGACACCGGCATCCAGTGCCAGGCTGATCGCCGCCTTGCCGGACTCGAGCACCTCGGCGTTCTTTCGCTGGGAGATGGGATTCAGCCCCAGCGCCTCACCCCTGCGGTCCATGGCATCGTAGGCAGCCAGCGTGGGAACCAGGAAGCTGCCGAGTTCGGCCATGAGTGCCGCCGTCTGCCTGTCCAGGAGGTTTCCGTGTTCAATTGACCGAACGCCGTTCTCAATGGAGTGCTTGATGGCCTCCGGAGAATAGGCGTGGGCGGCAACGTAGCTCCCCCTCCGCGAAGCCTCGTCCACCACGGCACGGATTTCTTCTGCCGAGTACTGGGGAAGCCGGATGGGGTCGGTCAGCGAAACCACCCCGCCCGACGTCATGATCTTGATGGCGTGGCTGCCGGTGCGGAACCGGTCACGGACCGCCCTGCGGAGATTGTCCACCCCGTCCACGACCGCACACATGTGGCCGTGGCTGAAGCAGATGTCCACGTCCGCCGAGCGGGGGTCCCCATGGCCGCCTGTCTGGCTCAGGGCCGGGCCGGTGAAGTAGTACCTTGGTGAGGCGAACAGGCCGCTTCTGATGGCGCGGTCCAGGCCGATGTCGCCGCCGGCAACGTCCCGGACTGTGGTGAATCCGCGGTGCAGTGCGGCACCCAGCCGCTGGGCCCCGACAATGGCGGCATAGCTCAGGGCACTTCGTTCGACCTCCAGACCGCCCAGGCCCACTGCGTAGGCGTGGAAATGTGCGTCAATGAGGCCCGGCACCAGCACTTTTCCGCCGGCATCGATGATGTTGCCCTGCGGGCTCACGTCCCCGACTGCCTCGATATTCCCGTCCCTGAACAGTACGGATCCGGCTGCAAGTTTCGCGGAGGATCCGTCGAAGATCAAGGCATTCTTGACGGTCAAAGTCAGGTTGTTGTCGGTCGACAATGTGTGTTCCTTTCAAGCGGAGTGGCAAGTTCGGGGGAAGTCAGTTGAGGGTCGAGAGCAGGTGCTTCATGAGTGGATCTTGCCACGCTGACCTATGCCGCCGTGCATGCCCTGGGCGATCGCACGGCAGCCCTCCTTTCCAACGACCATGATCTGCAGGAAGCGATTGTCCACGCGGCCGCCGAAACCGGCGAAGCAGTGTGGCCGATGCCCCTGCCTGCATATCTTGAGGATCAGCTCCGTTCTGCGGTAGCGGACTACAGCAACTTTCCCGGAAGTTCCAAGGCCAGGACCCTGACGGCAGGAACGTTCCTCAAGGCCTTCGTTCCCGAAGGGATCCCGTGGGCGCATCTGGATATTGCCGGACCGGCCTGGGCTTCAGCCGGCTACGGAGTCACTCCGGCCGGAGCAACCGGCTTCGGTGTGAGGCTGCTCGGCGCACTGCTTATTGGGCTGGATTCCCAACGTTGAGGCCGTGACGTTTGCCTTTCAACCCGACGGCCGGTCTCCACATGGATCTGCGCCTGGCGCCGTACTCCGGCTGATCCGCTCCCCCGGCTTGGTCCTCTGCCGATGAGCGGATTACCTCACGGCGTTGAGGCAGATGTTGCCTCGCGGAAACGTTCGGAATCCGGAGCGTACCGGCAGGGACTTAAGTCTCTCTAATGCGGCTGGTGGTTGGGCGCCGACGGCCGAGGCGGCCTGCTGCCGAGAGGCCCGATCCGGGCGGTCGGCTCGATGAGTTGACGGATTACAGAACACACCTCTACTCTAGTTATTAGACGTCTGACGACTAGCGCAGATGAGATGGCTTCGGGGGAAGGCCGCTGGGATACAAAGGAGTATTTCATGGGATATGTAATCGGATGTGATCTCGGGTCGCAAAGCGCCAAGGCGGTGCTCATGTCGCCGGAGGGCGACATCGTCGCAACAGCAAACACTGGCTACGCAATGGCGCATCCGCACAGTGGCTGGGCTGAACAGGACCCGGCGCATTACCGGAACGGCATCGCCTCAAGTGTCCGCGCGGTGCTGGCCCAGACGGGCGTCAAGCCGGCCGACGTGGCACACATTGGGCTCTCGAGTCAGGTGGACGGCGTGGTTCCCATTGACGGGAACATGCGCCCTCTGCGGCCGGCAATCATCTGGCTTGACCGGCGCGCGACCGAGCAGGTGGCCCGGCTCGGCCGCGCGATCGATCCGGACCGGCTGTTCGCCCGGACCGGGCTGAACCTGGACGCCTCGCATACCGGGCCCAAGCTCATGTGGCTGGCCGACAACGAGCCGGAGGTTTACGCCCAGGCGGCGTCGCTGCCCTCGGTGGGAGGCTACGCGGTCGCGTGGATGACCGGCCGGTCCATTCAGGACCACGCCAACTCCTCCTCGTCGCTGCTCTACGACGTCGTGGCCCGCGACTGGAGCGATGAACTCATCGACGCGGCCGGACTCGACCGGGCAAAGCTCCCCGAGATCGGCCGGGCCACCGACGTGGCCGGCACGCTGACCGCAGAAGCCGCCGAAGCGCTCGGCCTGACCACAAACTGCGCAGTCGTCGTCAGCACAGGCGATGACCACGCCGCATGCCTGGGCGCGGGGGGTGTCCGCCCCGGGGTGGTCGTCGACATCCTGGGCACGGCCGAGCCGGTCGGCGTCTCGAGCAACTTCCCGGTCTTCGACGAGACAAAACTCGTCGAAACGCATGCCCACGCGGTCGACGGCACCTACCTGATCGAGAATCCCGGCTTCGTCTCCGGCGGCAACACGTTGTGGTTTGCCAAAAAAGTGTTGGGCATCAGCCAGCAGGAGTTCTTCGATCGCGCCGCCCAGTCGGAGCCGGGGGCCCGCGGGGTCCGCTTCATCCCGGCATTGACCGGATCGATGGCGCCACGGTGGAACGACGGGCTGCGCGGGACGTTCTCCGGGCTGTCCATGAACCATGACTCCGCCGACATGGCCCGCGCGATCATCGAAGCGAACTGTTTCGCGTTCCGGGACATCTACGACCGAATCGACGCCATGGGCCTGGCCCAGTCGGTCCGGGTCGTCGGCGGCGGAGCCCGCAGCGCGCTGTGGCTTTCGGCGAAGGCGACCCTCTGCGGCACGCCGATCGCCAAGGTGCTGACCGAAGAGACCAGCGCAACGGGTGGGGCACTACTCGCCGCCGTTGCCGCAGGGACCTTCCCCAGCCTCGAATCAGCAGTCGACTCGGTGGTGGAGCTTGATCCGGCCACCATCGATCCCGAACCAGCCCACGCCGAGGCCCTTGAATCGGCCTACCAGGAATACCGCTCCCTTTTCGACGCAGTTGAATCAATCCCCCAGAAGGAATCATGCTATGACGCTCTCGTCTGACCTGGACCACTACCTCACCCACCCGCTGGTCGGCCTCGACCAGGTCGTCATCGGCCCCGACGTGCTGGACTCCGTCCGGGACATCGTCGCCGCCCTGCCGGCCCACAACAACATCGCGCTGCTCACCGACGAGGACGAGTACACCACCGGCTCCGGCACGTTCCTCAAGCCCGCCGTCACCGGTCTCCTGGAAACCCTCGGCACAGTGACCAAAGTGGTCCTCCCCGGCCACGTCCACGCCGACGAAGCGACGGTCAGCGCCGCGACTGCCGGCTGCGAGGACGCCGACGTTGTCGTCACTATCGGCTCGGGCACACTATGCGACATTGGCAAGGTCGCCGCCGGGAACCGGCCCCACGTCGTCGTACAAAGCGCCGCCTCTGTCAACGGCTTCGCCGACGACCAGTCCGTGCTGCTCATCAACGGCGTGAAGCGCACCGCCCACTCCGGCTGGCCCAGCGCCCTGGTAGTGGACAGCAACGTCCTCGAGGGCGCCCCGGCCCTGCTGAACCGCTCCGGCCTCGGCGACATGATCTCCATGTTCACCGCCCCCGCGGACTGGTATCTGTCCTCCCTAGTCGGGATGGACCGGGGCTTCTCAGCCGAGGCCGCGACGATGACCCGCCGCCACGGCGCCGAACTCCTGGGCCTGGCCGAAGGCGTGGGGGCCTCCGATCCCGATTCCCTGGCCACCTTGGCCAAGTTCGTGACCCTCTCCGGCATCTCGATGGGCGTCGCGGGACAGACCTCCCCCTCCTCCGGGATGGAACACGTCGTGAGCCACATGCTGGACATGGCCAACGCCGCCCGGGGCAAGGACACCGCCCACCACGGCGCCCAGGTGGGCGTAGCGACCGTCGTTGTCGCCATTCTGTGGCGAAAGATGAACGAGCGGCTCTGTGCCGGAAACATCGATACCCTCCGGCTCCCCGAAGCAGCGGACGCGGAGCGCACGGTGCGGGAGGCCTTTGACTGGATGGATGAGGCCGGCGCCACGAGCAACGAGTGCTGGTCCGACTATTCCAAAAAGCTTGAGCACCTTCGCTGGGTCGACGCCGGAGCGAAAATCCGCGAAGCGGCCGGATCCTGGCCTGCCCACGCTGAGGTGCTTTCGGGCCTGCTGGGGGCCCCGGAAGACATTGTCGCGGCGCTGCGCGCCGCCGGCGCGCCCACCCGGTTCTCCGAGCTCGAAAACCCCAGCAAAGAGGACGACGTTATCTGGGCCCTCACGAACTGCCACCTCATGCGCAACCGCTTCAACATCGCCGATCTCGCCTACCTGACAGGCTCCTGGACCAAGACCGATGTCCTGGCTGCACTGTCCGAGGCAGAACGGATCGGCGCCGGCCTCTAACCCCCGGCACCACCCGCCGCGTTTCCGGTGCACTACCCGGCGTCCCGGGAACGCGGCGCGCCCCGGCAGCCGCCGGCAAGGACCACGCGGTCCACCGGCCGGCCTGATGACCTTACATGAGCACAACCAATACCTCGCAAAACAACAAGAATTTTTATTCGTCAGACGTCTAACGGATAATCCCTATTGAAACCTGCCTGCGAAGGCAGGCAGACCCTTGGAGGCCAGAATGAGCAAGTCCGCCACTCCCCCCGGAACCGGGCGACTCAACATTGCGCAACGCGAATCAGCCCGCGCTGCGATGAAGTCACAGGTGCTTGACGTGCTTGTTATTGGCGGCGGCGTTGTCGGCGCGGGTGCGGCACTGGATGCGGCATCGAGAGGACTCACGGTCGGCATTATCGAGAAGAGCGACTGGGCCAGCGGGACCTCCAGCCGGTCCTCCAAGTTGGTTCACGGGGGAATTCGCTACCTTGAGCAGCTCAACTTCAAGCTGGTGAAGGAAGCCCTTGTGGAGCGCGGGCTTCTCTTGCGAAGAATCGCACCCCACCTGGTAAAGCCTGTCTCGTTTCTCTATCCCGTCACCACCCCGTTGATTGAGCGGCTGTACGTGGGTGCCGGGATGGCCCTGTATGACCTGTTCAGCTATGCAGGCGGCCGGCACCCGGGCGTTGGATTGCATCGTCACCTCAGCCGCAAGCGTGTCCGGGCTGAACTGCCGGGCCTGAACCGCGCTGCTTGCCGCGGAGGAATCAGCTACTTTGATGCCCAGGTCGATGACGCCAGGCTGGTCACAACCATCGTTCGCACTGCGGTGTCACGGGGCGTCCATGCCATGAATCGCGCCGGCGCCGTGGAGATCTTGCCCGGCACCGGCAGCGCAAACCATACGGTGCTCGTCTCGGATGAAGAGACAGGCGAGCGGTTCGAGGTGCAGGCACGCTCCATCATCAATGCCACGGGTGTGTGGACTGCCGAATCGCAAACCATGATCGGCATCGACTCTGCAGTGGAAGTGACCATGTCCAAGGGCGTTCATATCCTCGTTGACCGTGATCGTTTCCCGTCACCGATGGGATTGATCCTGCGGGCAGGGGCCAGCGTCCTTTTCGTCATCCCCTGGGGGAACTACTGGATCATCGGCACTACCGACACGCCTTGGGACCTGGGAAAGACGAACCCCTCCGCCACCTCCGCCGACGTCCAGTACCTGCTCGATCATGTCAACAAGGTGCTCGAAGTCCCGATCGTCCACGAGGATATTCTCGGCGTCTACGCCGGACTCCGCCCGCTGGTGAAAGGCGCGGCAGGCTCCACGGCGCAGTTAAGCAGGGAACACGTGGTTGACGTGCCCCGCGAGGGCATCGCGGTCATCGCCGGCGGCAAACTCACCACCTACAGGGTCATGGCAAAAGACGCTGTGGACGCGGCGACTAAGGGGCGGAGTACTGCCCGCCCGTCGCAAACGCTGGACCTGCCCCTTCTCGGCGCCGAGAAATTCGTTGCCGCCGATGTTGAACGCGTCTGCGCCTACATGCTCGAAACCCTCGGGATGCCACCCAGTCACGCAGCACGCTTGGTCGGTCGCTACGGAAACATGGCGACAGAGGTCTTGAAGCCTGTGGCTGAGAACCCTGTGCTCGGGCTGGAGATTTGCGGCGGTGGCGGCGCCCTCCTGGCAGAAGCGCTATACGCGGTCACGCACGAGGGCGCCCTTCACCTGGAGGACATCCTTGAGCGCCGCTTGCACATTTCCATCGAATCCAAGGACTTCGGCGAAGAGGCCGCGTCCGAGGTCGCCCGCGCCGTGGCCCCGGCCATGGGTTGGACTGCACAAGAGGTCGACGACGARCTGGAGCACTATCAGGAATTTGTGCGTCTCCAGCGGGAAGCGACCTCTCTACCCAACGATTTCTCTGCCGATGCCGTCATGAGGAATGCCACGCCTGCCGCTCACGCGGCGGCCGGCGTCCGCTTGTAACCACCGCGGTGCCGGGCCCCTAATGTTCAAGCCCGGCATCCCGCGGTCCCGCCGGCCAGCTCCCGGTGACGTCGCTGATTCACTGGCTTCGCCGACGCCGCTGACGTCACCATAAACACCACCACTCCGGGCAGAACCAATCCCGGTAAACTCGTGAAGACTTTCTCTTGTTAGACGTCTAACGACTTGGTATGCTTGATGAAGAGGCCACGAAGGCCCGTTCCGGACAAGTTCCCTGCCGAAGACGTCAGAGAAGAACCAGGCCGCCGCCCGCCGGCAGCCGTTCGTATCACCCCGGCGCCGGAACGTTGATGTTCCAGCCGCCACCCAGCCACGGATTGTCCCCGGGGCTTCCTCGCCAAAAATCAGACGGTCCATGTCCCGTGGTGCCGATGATTGATACAACCCGCAAAGGAGCAGGTCAGTGTCACAAACAGTTGCAACTCCCCCCGTGCAGGCGGAGGGCAAGAAGAAACACCTCACCAAGGTTGCAGGACCCGTACTGCTGTGGGGCATCGGCGTCGGCGCCGTAATCTCCGGCGACTACTACGGTTGGAACGCAGGCCTCGGACTCACCGGCTACTGGGGCTACCTGATCGCGATCGCCATCATGGGCCTGCTCTACGCCGGCCTCTCAACGGTCATCGGCGAACTGTCTGCAGCAGTACCGCATGCCGGCGGAGCCTACGCCTACGTCCGCACAGCCCTCGGCCGGGTCTGGGGATACCTCGCCGGGGTGAGCGTTCTTCTCGAATTCGTATTTGCCCCGGTCGCAGTGGCGCTGACCGTCGGCGCCTACGTCCAGGTCCTCTTCCCCGACGTACCGATCCTGGTCAGCGCCGCGGTCCTCTACATCGGCTCCACGGTGGTCCACCTGCTGGGTGCCGGTAACTCCATGAAGATCGAGTTCGTGTTCACTGCCGTCGCGGTCATCGGCCTCATTGTCTTCATGGTCATCGGTGCTCCGAAGATGTCACTGGATAACCTGAACGCCTACTCCGGCGGTGCCATCCTGCCCAACGGCATTGGCGGCCTCTGGGCCACCCTGCCGCTCGCCGCCTGGTTCTTCTTCGCCATCGAAAGCCTCCCGATGGCGGCGGAAGAGACCAAGAACCCCGCCAAGGACATCCCCAAAGCCCTGATCATGGCCTTCATCACCCTCGCCGTGGTCGGCATCGGCACCCTCACCGTCGCCGCTGGCGTCGGCGGGTCCGACTTCCCCGGAGCCGCTGCCCCGCTGACCGTGGCCCTGTCCAACGTCGTGGGCTCCCAGACCTGGATCGTCCCAGTGATCGCCAGCTTCAGCCTCGCGGCCCTGGTCGCCTCATTCCACGCGATCGTGATTGCCTACTCACGCCAGACCTTCGCGCTCTCCCGGGCCGGCTACCTGCCGGCATGGCTGTCCAAGCTCAACAAGCACCACGCCCCGATCGGCTCGCTCGTCGTCCCCGGCGTCGTCGGCTTCGTCTTCGTCGTCCTCGGCGCCACCATCCTCCCGGACGCCATCCCGGTCCTGGTCACCCTGTCGGTGCTCGTCGCGGCCGTGTCCTACATGCTGATGATGGCGGCGGCTCTGGTGTTGCGGAAAAAGCGCCCCGAGCTGCACCGCCCCTACAAGGCCCGCGGCGGACGCGTCACGATGTGGATCGCCCTGGTCCTGGCCGGGATCCTGATCCCCGCCGCCCTGGTCAGCTTCCCGCTCGCATTCGTCATCGCCGCAGTCATGGTGGCCCTGTTCATGGCCTACTACTTCGCCGTCGGCCGCAAGCGGGTCGGCAACTACACCGCCGAAGAAGAACTGGCACTGACCGATCACGCCCTGACCGAAGAAGCCTGACCCAACAGGTCTGACCGCCCGGCGGGGGCCGCTGCAACCCAGCAGCCCCCGCCCGGCACCCCACCGCCTTACCGTACAAACGTTTCAGCAAGACCGCATCCAAAACTTGAGTCGTTAGACGTCTAACGTTAGACTTGTATTAGAGGCTCCACAAGAGCCGAAAGGAGGGCAAAGATGCCCGTTCAACTACTGGCCAAAGAAGAAGCGACCCGGACCGCGACAACCCCGCTGTACCGGGGCTACGCCTTCGACCTGGACGGCACCCTGTATCTCGGTGATGACCTCATCGAGGGCGCGGACGCCGTCGTGGCAGCGCTGCGCGAATCCGGCGCCCGGGTGGTGTTTGTGACGAACAAACCCCTCGAGACCGCCGAGGCCTACGCGGCGAAGCTGACCAAGCTGGGCATCCCGGCAGTTGCAGAAGATGTGATCTCGGCCCTGGACGCCCTGACCCTGTACCTGGCCGACCGGCATCCCGGGGCCCGGGTCCTTGCGGTGGGCGAGCCGGTCCTCATCGACTCGCTGCGCCGCGCCGGGTTCACCGTGACCGAAAACCCGGCGGAGACCGACGTCGTGGTCGTGTCCTTTGACCGGACCTTCGACTACGACAAACTCACCAGGGCATACCAGGCGGTCAACGCCGGCGCCGTCATCGTGGCCACGAACCCCGACCCGTACTGCCCCACCCCGGACGGAGGCCTCCCCGATTGCGCAGCCATGCTCGCAGCAATCGAGGCCTGCACCGGCGGCCGTGCCGAGGCGATTGTCGGCAAGCCGAGCGTCCACATGGCCAACGCCTTCCTGCACCGGCTCGGAGTTCCGGCCGACCAGGCCGTCATGGTCGGTGACCGGCTGCTGACCGACGTCGCCATGGGCCTGAACGCCGGCATGGCCTCGGCACTCGTGATGTCCGGGGCGACAACGAATGACCATCTCGCCGCTTCAACGATCCACCCAACCCACGTCCTCGACGACGTCCGCGGGCTCATCGCAGCCTGACCGCGCCGGGGCACCAAGTACCTAACAAGCCCAAACCTTCAACGCCCAACCCCGAATACGTTCCACACCAAACACCAAGAAAGAACCAGAACAATGTCTGAATTCATCTTCATGCTCACCCACAACGACCGCACCGTCGACAACGCCCTCGAGGTTCTCGAGCAGGTCAAGGACACCGGGCTGCGCCACATCGGTTTCAAGGACGTCGGCGCCACCCCGGAGAAGGCCCGCGAGCTCACCGCCGCCGCCCACGCCGCAGGACTCGTGGTCTACCTGGAGATCGTCTCGGTGGACAAGGCCGACGAGATGAACTCGGTCGACGCCGCCATCGCCGCGGGCGTGGACTGGATCGTGGGCGGCAAGTTCGCCGCCGAGGCCATCGACAAGCTCGCGGGCACCGGCATCAAGTTCGCACCCTTCCCGGGCCGCGTCGCCGGGCACCCCAGCGCGCTGCTGGGCACCATCGAGGAGATTACCGCGCACGCCGCCGAACTCTCCAAAATGGATGGCGTCCACGGTGTGGACCTGCTGGCCTACCGCCACGCCTCCGTTGACCCGCTGGAACTCACCGCCGCCGTCGTGAAGGTCGTTGACGGGCCCACCATCGCCGCGGGCTCAGTCGTCACCGAGGACCAGATCCGTGGACTCGCCGAAGCCGGCGCGTGGGGCTTCACCATCGGCGCGGCCATTTTCGACGGCAAGCTCCCCGGTGAGAAGGATGTCGTGTCCCAGGTCCGCACCGCGCTGGCTTTCGCGTACGACGGCGCCAGGGTCTAACCCCGCCGCCAGTACACTGGAATCATCGTCACAGGGAGGACACCATGGCAAGTCGCCGGCCAAATCTTGCAGAACAGGTTCGAGATGAACTCACCGAGCTCATCAGCAACGGCACGTATGTGGTCGGCGACCGGCTCCCCAACGAAGACGAAATGTCCGTGAAGTTCGCCGTCAGCCGGGCCACCGTCCGCGAAGGCTACCGGGCCCTGATCGACGCCGGGTACCTCTCCCGCCTCCACGGCAAGGGAACCTACGTCACCCGGGTCCCGCAGCGCCACGCCCTGGACCTAAACGTCAGCTACACCGCGATGATCCAGGCCGCCGGGTTCACCCCCAGCATCCGGATCATCTCACAAAGCGTGCAGCCCGCCGACGACAGCGACCGAGCCCGGCTCCACCTGGACCGCGGAGCCGCGGTCGTGGTCGTCGAACGGGTCCGGTTCGCCGATGACCGCCCCGTCGTCTACAGCGTGGACCGGGTGCCGCTGGCCCTCGTGCCCGAAGCGATCCGGGGCAACCTGGGCCCGTCGCTGTTCGACCTGCTCGAAAACCTCAATCACGGGGTCAGAAACGGCCGGGCCAAGCTCCTCCCCGTCCTCGCCGGACCCCCGGAAACCGCGCAACTGCAGGTCAAGGACGGCGTCCCTCTGCTCTACTTCGACGAGGTCGACTACGACGAGAACGGCACACCAGTGCTCGCCTCCTTCGAATGGCACACCAGCGACGTCTTCGAGATG
This sequence comes from Arthrobacter sp. 2MCAF15, assembly GCF_052115605.1. Taxonomy (NCBI): domain Bacteria; kingdom Bacillati; phylum Actinomycetota; class Actinomycetes; order Micrococcales; family Micrococcaceae; genus Arthrobacter; species Arthrobacter sp. 2MCAF15. The sequence continues at coordinate 51,252 of NZ_JBFRGZ010000030.1, forward strand.
TGGCTCAACCGGCGGGCACAACCGCCAGCGCAACGTTTGGAGAACGCACCGGCTCTTACTGAATCGCGGTCGTAAATCCACCCCGAATAACTGCCGAACAACGGCCGGTCACGCCCACAGCGTGCCCGGCCGTTCTCATTTGGGTTCCGTCCGTGGGCGGCACGGTGGGGGCCGGCTGATTCGGCCATGGACGCGCCACATGGAACACTCGGGCGCACCTCCCGCGTCGGCCCATAGCGCACAGCTACCGGGGAAGCCGGTATTCCGCGGCCGTGAGGTGCCAGAGGGTGCCCGTAGTGCTGATGATCAATGTGTAGATCCCCGGCCGCAGGGTGACGCCGATCGCCCCGGCACGGGCCTTGACCAGGGCGAGAATGGTGAGGGCGGGTCCTTTCGCGGGCTGGAGGTAGACGACGGCCGGCCCCGTGAAGGTGTACTCAATGTGGAGGTTGCCGGTGACCGTCACCACCGGCCCAGGGGGTTTGGTGGCGGAGGCCTCCGCTACGGTGACCAACTCTTTCACCGGTGGCGGCGGGGCCGGGTTCAGCAGTTCGTTCAGGCCGGTAACAGTGGCCGTGATTGTCCCGGTGACGGGGGCCGCGGTGACGTAGACCACCGCACCCACGAGGGCGGCGGCCACGGCGATCGAGGCCAGGCGCAGGCCGCGGCGCTGGGAGTTGGTCCCCAAAAGTGGCATGGATGCACCGTCTGCGGCGAATTCGTTGGTGATCCGGAACAGGTCAATGAGCCACCAGATGCCCGCTCCCCCGAGTGTCAACAGCTTCAGGGTGCCGGTGACAGGCTTGTGAAGGTAGAACCGGTCCGCGCCGGTGAAGCCAAGGAACAACGCCAGCAACCAGGCGGTGCGCAGGGAACGACGCGGCGGAAGGTCGCGTTCGAAGAAGAGCCCGTACTGCTCGGTCAGGGGCACATATCGATTTTCGAACATCCGGAACGGGAAAGTCCACGGTCTTCCGGCCTAGTGAGGATCCCCCGCCCGCGTTCGCATACCTTGGATTGCCGGGCCTTGATCAGTGTCTCGGCCCCGTAGGATTTCATGGCTGTCAGGCCAGTACTTTGCCCTTGATCTTCTCAAACTCCTCAGCGCTTATAGTCCCGGAGTCCCGAAGACCCGTGGCCTTGGTGATCTCCTCGCTCGGACTCGCTGTAGCGACGCTGCGAATGTAGGCATCCGAGGCCTCCCGGTTCGCCCGTGCCCGTTCCATGGACCGCTCCGTCAATCCCTTGCCGCGGGCAATCAAGTAGACCAACACGCCCAGCAAGGGCACGAAGACCAGGAAGAGGATCCAGAGGGCTTTCCACCAGCCACTCAGTTGGTCGTCGCGGAACAGGTCGCCGATGACTACGAAGAACGCCCAGAGGAAGGCGATGACCGCGTAAACGACGAAGAACCACCAGAAAATATCCCAAAAGTCTTCCCAGAAACTCATGTCAACTTCCCTGCTTTCGGTAAGAACGCTGTTGTACGGGAACTCGGCCTGGGCGGGTCCGAGGCTGGCAGCTGGCCTCCCGGGAGAGGCCTGGGAGTCAGCATTTGGTCGCCGTCTGGAGGTCGCTGACTGCGGCCTGGACGTTGGCGGCGTCGTCCCGCAGTGAGGCGGCCGCCTGGGTCAGCGTGGCGTCATCCGGGACGGCTCTGACGGCCGCGTCGAACTTGTTTTCTGCCGTCTTTAGGGCGTCCATCTCGTCTTTGGCCACGTCCTGGCCGGCCTTGACCAGGTCGTCATAGGTCTTCGCGACCTGTTCTCGTGCCGATTTGATCTGGTCTATCGTGGCGCCCGGTTTTAGTGTTTGTTTGAAATTTGTCAGGGACGCGGCGAAGGCGCTGGCAGCAGCGCAGGCCTGCGAAACGTTCTTCTCCGCTCTGGCGCTGCTGACGCTGGTGCCGGGGCTGGATGTGCCGCAACCGGTGAGCAGTGCGATGGCTACTCCTGCTGCGATCGGTCCTGCAAGGATCGGGCGTGCTCTGGACACTGGGGGCTCCTTTCCGAAGTGGATTGCGGCAGCCGGACCCGCCACACGCAAGTCCGACCATTGTCTGCCCGTACCGTGGGCGGGGACCTCATCCGGGGAAGATGATCCGGTCATGGCAGCGCCCTGAATCCGGCGGCCCATCCATGAACTTCTCTTCAGGGAAGGCCGGTTTTATGCCATGATCACACCCGGTACGTGGTTTCAGCGCTGTCGATAGGTTCCCGGGTCTCCCGCGTAGTCCGGTGGTTCGCAGGGCACGCCAACGACTGATAGAAAGCCAGAACCGATGAGCCGGAATGTTTCAAATTTCCTGGGGTTGAACCGTGCGGCACGGCGGCCGGCGGTACTGCTTCTGGCTGCCATCCTCGCTGTTGCGGCCACGGCCTGTGAGCCCTCAACGCCGGGAGGCGGACCCTCGCCGGGCCAGAGCACAGCAACGTCCCAATCCCCACGGCCCCCGGGGAAGCCCGGTCACGTCTTCGTGATCAACCTGGAGAACAAGGACTACGACGACGTCTGGGGCGCCAGCTCGGCGGCCCCCTATTTGTCGAAGACCCTGCGCTCGCAAGGCGTGCTGCTCACCCAGTATTACGGGACGGCGCACAACTCCAATCCCGACTACCTGGCCCAGATTTCCGGACAGGGCTCGAACGTCATGACGCGCATCGATTGCCCGATATATGCCAAGTTCAAACAAACCGGTGTGTCCGAACTGGACCAGGTGCAGGGCATCGGTTGCGTGTACCCGGCATCGGTTCCCACACTTGCAGGACAACTCACTTCCGCCGGCAGGACCTGGAAGGGCTACATGGAGGACATGAGCACTCCCTGTCAGCACCCCGAGCCCGGCTCCAAGGACGACCACCAGCGCGCAAAGGTCGGCGACCAGTACGCGACACGCCACAACCCGTTCGTATACTTTGAGGAAATCACGTCGTCCCCGGATTGCCAGAAGAACGTTGTAGACTACACGCACTTCGCTGATGACCTGAAGTCCTTGGACACGACACCGAATCTTTCCTACATCACCCCCAACTTGTGCAATGACGGGCACGACACCCCCTGCGTCGACGGGAGCCCGGGCGGCCTCGAAAGTGCCGACAGCTGGCTGCAGCAGCAGATCCCGGCCATCCTGGACTCCCCAGCCTTCAAGCAGGACGGGGTGTTGGTGATCACCTTCGACGAATCCGAAAGCAATACCTCCGGTCCGCCAGGGGTCCCCGGAGGCACGGCGGGAGGCCGGGTCGGCGCGCTGGTGCTCTCGCCGTTTACCAAGGGGGGAACGACGTCGGACAGGATGTACAACCACTTCAGCCTGCTCGCCAGCATCGAGGACATCTTTTCAGTACCCCGGCTCGGATACGCGGGAGCACCCGACCTGAACAGCTTCGGCCCGGACGTCTTCAACGCCGGGTAAGCGCCAATGCCGGCGGCTCTCCCGGCATTTGCCTTTCCCGATCCTGGGCCCTCGTCTAACATCACCGCGGTGATCACCGACCTGCTCTGGAAGCGCACCCGAAACCGCGCAAATTAGCACCCCGGGGACCCCGAGTATAGAGGAGATGGAGACTGGTCCCAGCGAATTCCGAGGTCCATGCTGTAAATACCGAGCACTTTGTGTGATAGGGGGCAGGGGCATGTTCAAGCAGTTGACTGTTCGCCCCAGGCGCTTTAGCTCCGCCTGGCCCGTGGAAGATACCAGGGGACACCCAAGGGTGTGGCTTACGTGAGCGAACAGGCAGCGACCCTGCCGAAGGCGCCGCCGGCCGTGTGGATCTCCTGGGTGGCTCTGGCGCTGATGACCACCAGTTCGGTGGCCAGTCTCCGAGCGGCCCCGACCATGGCCGTCTACGGTCTCGCTTCGGTGTTCCTCTACGTGGTTCCCGCGATTGTCTTCCTGCTGCCCACCTCCCTTGTGTCCGCTGAACTGGCGTCCGGATGGAAGGGTGGCGTCTACAACTGGGTCTCGTCCGGAATCTCCAAACCTATGGGCTTCCTGGCGGTGTGGTGTCAGTTCGCGATGACGATTTTCTACTATCCGACCCTGCTGGGGTTCGTCGCGAGCACGCTCGCCTACGTCTTCAACCCGGCGCTGGCCAGCAGCGGCGTGTGGACGGCCTTGGTGATCGTGGTGTTCTACTGGGCCGGCGTGTATGTCTCATCCCGCGGCACGAAGGGTGTGGCAGGCCTGGCCAGCGGCGGCCTGATCATCGGCACCCTGATCCCGGGCGCCCTGCTCGTCATCCTGGGCATGGTCTTCCTCGGCCAGGGCAATCCGTCCGCCGCTCCGATGACCGCGGCAAATTTCTTCCCCGAGTGGGCCGGACTGGCCAGTCTGGTGCTGATCGTGAACAACTTCCTGTCCTACAGCGGCATGGAGATGAATGCGGTGCACGTGTCCTCCCTGAAGGATCCGGCCAAGGAGTACCCAAAATCGATGTTCCTGGCCATGGGTCTGGTACTGCTGATCTTCATCCTGCCGGCTCTGGCGATCAGCTGGATCGTCCCGGCCGATGAGCTCTCCCTCACCGCGGGGGTCATGCAGGCCTTCGACGCGGTGTTGGCGTCCTTCAACATGCAGGGCCTCACACCGATCCTCGGCATCATGCTGGTTGCTGCCTCCCTCGGCGGCATGCTGACGTGGCTGGCCGGTCCGTCCAAGGGCTTGCTGCTGATCTCGCGTGAGGAAGGCTACCTCCCGCCGTTCCTGCAAAAGCTGAACAAGAACGGCATCCAGCAAAACCTCCTCGTCGTTCAGGGGCTCGTCACCACCGTGATCGCGCTCGGCTACGCGCTGATCCCGGATGTCTCCAGCGCATACTGGATTTTCTCGGTGATCACCACGCAGGTCTACCTGATCATGTACCTGCTGATGTTTGTGGCCGCGGTCCGGCTCCGCCGCAACGACCCGGACCACCCGCGTGGCTACCGGGCGCCGATGCTGATCGGGCTGTGCGGCGTCGGATTCGCAGCCTCCCTGGCAGCCCTGCTTGTCGGGTTCGTCCCGCCGTCGCAGTTCGGCAACGRCGATCCGCTCATCTATTTCCTGATCGTCGGCGGCGGCGCACTGGGGCTCGGCCTGCTTGTGCCGTTCCTCTTCTACAGGTTCCGCAAGCCCTCCTGGAAGCTGCCCGACCAACAACCGCAGACGGAGCTCCCGAAGTCATGAGCACGCAGACTGAGTCCTCAACCAGGCGCGGCCGATCGGTCATCTACATCGTTTCCATCATCCTGCTCGTGATATTCGCCCTTGTCGCACTGCTGAACTTCAGGTCGGCGAGGGAGACGCAACAGTCCCTGGCGAAGGCCGACCAGCTGATAGCGGCGATCGAATCGGCCGGAGGGACGGCACCCTCACGCGAGCAGATAGCCCGGGTGCTAGGCGACGACGGCGGCGCGGTCTGCGCGAATCCGAACGGCGCGCTGAGCCGGGCCACCTTCCTGAGCCAGCTGACGAACGGGACAACGGGGCCTGGGAACAGGCCGGTAATCGCGAACGCCCGCGTCGCCATCGGTGAGCTCGCGATTATCAAGATCTACTGCCCGGACCAACTGGCTGAATTCCAGCAGTTCATCGATGGCCTCAAGACGTACCACACCGGTGGTGCGTGAGCCGTGGACCTGCGCGCCCGCATCACCGATCTGATGCCTCCGGCATGGGAGGAGCTCGCCGAGTTGGTGGCCATCCGGTCGGTGGCGGATGCGCGGCAGTTCCCCGCGGAGGAGTGTGCCAGGGCTGCGCAGTGGGTGCTGGACAAATTCGCCGGGCTCGGATTTTCCGACGTCCACCTGGAGCGGACGCCGGACGGCTCTGACGCGGTGGTCGGCTCGAGGCCGGGGGCCAATCCCGATGCGCCCACCGTGCTCCTCTACGCGCACTACGATGTGCAGCCACCGCTCGATGATTCGGCATGGCGCACCCCGCCCTTCGAACTCACAGAGGTCGACGGCCGCTGGTACGGCCGGGGCGCCGCTGACTGCAAGGGCAACATCCTTGCCCATCTGCTCGCACTCAGGGCGCTCGGCGATGATGTGCCCGTGAATTTGAAGCTGGTGGTCGAGGGGTCGGAGGAACAGGGCACCGGTGGGCTCGAAGCGTTCGTCGCGAGCCACCCGGACCTGCTCCGCGCCGACACCATCCTGGTCTGCGACACCGGCAACGCGGCCGTGGGACACCCCGCTGCGACCGTGACCCTGCGCGGGATGGTCAATGTTGTGGTAACGGTGGAGGCGATGGCCTCCGAACTCCACTCCGGCATGTTCGGCGGTGCAGCCCCCGACGCGCTCGCGGCGCTGATCTCAATGCTGGCATCCCTCCGGGACGGGCAAGGCAACACTACGATCACCGGACTGGACAACACGCAGACCTGGGCCGGCGCTCCCTATCCGCCCGAACAGTTCCGATCCGACGCCGGCGTGCTCAACGGAGTCGCGCTGTTGGGAGACGGCAGCGTGTCGGACATGCTCTGGGCGCGACCGGCCCTCACCGTGCTCGGCATCGATTGCCCGCCGGTGACCGGCTCGACGGCGGCGATCGTGCCGCGGGCATCCGCACGTATGAACCTGCGCGTCCCGCCAGGCATGGCCGCCGCCGACGCCCACACGGCGCTGGCTGACCACCTCCGGGCCGCCGCTCCCTGGGGAGTCCATGTCACGGTGGACCTGGAGGCCATCGGGTCACCCTTTCAGGCAGCAGTCGGCGGGCCGGCCTTTGAAGCCATGAGCGCCGCCATGCTGAGGGCCTACGGGCGGCCCATGGTCGCCCTGGGGCAGGGCGGATCGATTCCACTGTGTAACGTGTTCGCCGACACTTACCCGGACGCGGAAATCATCCTGCTCGGGGTCGAGGAACCCCTCGCCCTCATCCACGCACCGAACGAGAGCGTCGATCCGGCCGAGATCAGCGCCCTGGCCGAGTCCCTGGCCCTCTTCCTCGAGCACTACGCAACCCTGTCCCGCTAGCTAGTGGACGATCCTCATCTCGTGCGAGGTCTGGTTGAGTCGCCGTCCGCCGTCGGGAACGACCGTCACAATGTCCTCGATCCGCACACCGAACCTGCCCGGCAGGTAGATTCCGGGTTCGATCGAGAAGCACATGCCGGGGTGGAGGATCTGGGTTTCGCCCTCGACCATGTACGGCGGCTCGTGAGTCGTCAGTCCGATTCCGTGACCGACCCGGTGAATGAAGTAGTCGCCGTAGCCGGCTTCAGTGATCACCGCCCGGGACACGCGGTCTATCTCCTGGCACTCGACGCCGGGCCGCACGGCCTCGAACCCGGCCTGCTGTGCATGTCTGACGACGTCGTGAACCTCGCTTTCCTCGGCGGTGGGTTCGCCGACGTGCACAGTCCGGGTCGTGTCTGATCCGTAGCCGTGTTTGAGGCCGCCGAAGTCGAGCACCACCATGTCGCCGTCCTCGATGATCCGCGGGCCGATCTCGTGGTGCGGGTTGGCGCCGTTCGGACCTGAACCGACGACGGTGAAGTCCACCTGCGAATGACCGAATTGGCGAAGCAGGTCCGCGAGATCAGAGCCGACGTCGGTCTCGCTGCGCCCCGCGAACCGCACGTTGACAATCTCCTCGTACGCCTGGTCTGCGGCCGCGCCGGCCGCCGCCAGCCGCTCGATCTCGTCATCATCCTTGATCGCCCGAAGCATCGGCAGGGCGGTCGTCATCGAGACGTAGGAGGACTCGGGCAGTCGATCCTGCAGGCCGAGGAGGTGCATGGCCCAGGCAGAGTCAGAGACGGCATAGCGTCCGGTTCCGGCCATCAGCGTCGCAGATTCCGTGTAGGGATCGCTCCCGTCGGTCCAGTCGGTGATCCGCAGAATCGAGGCGCCGGCGGCCGCTTCCGCGTCGGGCCTCTCAAGCTTCGGAACGATCATGGCAGGCTCCGCGTCGACGGGAATCACGAGCATGGTGATGCGTTCGGTGATGGCCACGGGCGCATACCCCGTCAGGTACAGGAGGTCCGGCCCGGGAGTGACCAGGATGCCGTCGAGCCCGGCATCCTGGGCGGCGTGGGCTGCTCGCCGCAACCGCTCGGCGAAGTCATCGGCGGTGAACGGAGCCGGCTCGGAAAGGCTGCGATGATCAGTCATGGTTCGCATTTTCGTGCGCGGGGCATCTCTGGTCAACCCATCGAGTTGACTCATCAAAGATGCCCGCGTAGCGGTTTTCGAGGAATCATCTGAGAATGCCCGCGTGGCGGCGTGTCCGTCGGGGGTGGTGTCCGCCGCTTCGGCAGTGTGAGCCATGGAGCTTTCGATGAGTGAACGCAAGGCTGTCAC
>NZ_JBFRGZ010000031.1:0-36472 GCF_052115605.1 Arthrobacter sp. 2MCAF15
AGATTCACGTTGCGTCTCGGAGGACCGTGACAATCACTCGAAGCTGATAGATTCACGTTGCGTCTCGGAGGACCGTGACAATCACTCGAAGCTGATCATCTGCCTGAGCACGGATCCTGTCGCCAGCTCGTCGAAGGCTGTATTCAAGTCTTGGAGCCGGATGTGGCTGGAGATCAACTTCTCGACGGGCAAGCGGCCAGCACGCCAGAGATCAACATAACGAGGTATATCACGCGACGGAACGGACGACCCCAGGTAACTGCCGATAAGGCTCCGCGTTTCCGCGGTAATCGTGAGAGGTGAGAGTGTGATCTCGGCCTTCGGATTAGGTAGCCCGACCGTTACTGTTCGCCCGCCTGGCTGCGTGGCGGAAAAGGCGAGTTCCAAGGCAGACGGGTTTCCCGCCGCCTCAACCGTGTGCGAGGCTCGGATCCCGAGCTCCGCCATTTGATCTGGCGTGTACACCTCGTGTGCCCCGAGCTCCTTCGCGATTCCCAGCTTCCGCGGTTCAACGTCGACTCCGATCACTCTTACCTGCTCGAGCGAGGCCGCTACGAGAATCGCCGCCATCCCAACTCCTCCGAGACCGATCACAGCAATGGAATCACCGGGCCCGGGCTTCGCGACGTTGAGGACCGCTCCTCCCCCGGTGAGCACCGCGCAGCCGAGGAGCGCTGCTACGTCTGGTGGCACGTCATTGTCCACCGGGACCACAGTGCGACGGTCCACAACGGCGTGACTTGCGAATCCGGAGACGCCATTGTGGTGAAAAACGGTCCTGCCATGATCCGAGATACGAACGGCACCCTCTAACAACGTACCCGCCCCGTTAGAGGCCGTTCCAACCGAACATGGCATGCGACCTGCGGTGGCACATGCAGCGCACTCTTCGCAGCGCGGAAGGAAGGTCATGGTTACGAGCTGTCCGACAGCCAAATCGTCGACTCCGGCGCCCAGCATAGCAACACGGCCTGCGGCCTCATGACCAAGCACCAGCGGCACTTTGCGGGGCCGCGCGCCGTTGACCACGGAGAGGTCAGAATGGCAAAGGCCGGCCGACTCCATCTTGACGAGGACCTCCCCCGGGCCCGGCTCCGCGAGTTCCAGTTGGCGAATCTCCGCCGGACGGCTCTCGGCGAATGGCTGTGGAAGGCCCGCGGTGTCGAGCACGGCTCCAGTGATCTTCATGTGTCCTTTTTCCTTCTAAACTGCAACCAGCGCGGCGTGGAGGATCCTATATGGTGCCGGATCGAACGTGGCATTCTCATCACGGAACGAGTGCGCGAAGTCTGGCCAGACCGTGGTGAGGCGACCGTTTCGTGGATCGACGTACCAGTTAACGCAGCCTCCCGCGACCCACACGGTGCCGGCAGCTCGACTGTCCAGGTCTTTCGCGTATTCATCCTCTGCAGCCTGTGAGACTTCTATCATCTCGACGTTACCTTGGAGCGCGTAAGTGAGCGCCCCGAGTACGTAGTCAACCTGCGCCTCGATAATGTAAATGATGGAGTTGTGCCCAAGACCGGAGTGCGGGCCCTTCAGAATGAACAGGTTGGGGAAGTTGTGGACGGCTGTCGTGGCGAACGCCTGCATGCCGGTCTGCCATTGGTCGGAGAGCACGACTCCGGAGCGGCCGGTGATGTGGTGTGCTACTGGCGGATCGCTCGCCTCGAAACCGGTCGCCAAAACTAACACATCGAGTTCGATCCGCGTGCCATCCGCAAGCATCACCTCGGACCCCTCGACGCGCTCTATGGGGCGCGTCTCGAGCGCGACGTTGTCCTGTGTCAGCGCGGGATAGTAATCCTGCGCCTTCAGAATACGCTTGCACCCGATTTGGTAGTCCGGCGTGAGCTGCGCGCGTAGTCGGGGGTCGCTCACCTGCGCCGCGAGGTGGTCAAGGGCCACGTTCGCGGTCTCCTCCAGGAGCTCGGGAATTGCCTGCCGCTCAATGAAGCGCCCCTCGTTGTACCAGAACATCTCCGAGCGGAGCTCCTCGATGGTCCCGGGCACCCTAGCGAAAAGGCGTTTCTCTGCCGCCGTGTATTTACGGTCATGCCGCGGTGTGACGTAGGGGGCGCTCCGTTGGAAGACTGTAAGATGCCCCGCGCCCTTCTGTACTTGCGGGACGATCTGGATCGCCGAAGCACCGGTGCCGACGACGCCGACACGTAGATTCGTCAGGTCGAAGTCATCGTCCCAGGCGGCCGAATGCATGAGCACTCCGCCGAAATCGCGGATGCCCTCGATATCGGGGTATTTCGGGTCGGAAAGATTCCCCGTTGCCGTCACGAGGAAACGCGAACGGAATACGCCCTTGGTGGTCCGTGACTCCCATTCGTGCGCCTCATCGTCCCACGTGGCCGACAGGAGATCCTGGCCGAAAAGGAACTTATCCTCAATGCCTTCGTCGCGAACCACCTGCTTCTGGTACTCCCAAATCTCATTCTGTGGCGAGAAAACGCGTGACCAGTTCGGGTTCGGTCCGAACGAGAATGAGTAGAGGTGCGACGGTACGTCGCACGCCGCACCGGGGTAGTGGTTGTCGCGCCATGTTCCGCCGACTGCGTCCGCACGTTCCAGTACGACAAAGTTCTCGTAGCCGTTGCGCTTGAGCATGACCGCCATGTTGATTCCAGCGAAACCTGCGCCGACGACGACGATGTCATAGCGCTCCACGCCGAACGGCATGCCCATGCCGGCGTCCTGTGCTTGTGTCATTATTGCTTCCACCTCTTCAGTGAGTTGTGCGTTTAGATGGTTACGGGGATGTACACTTCTCCGGGGCCGGCGGTCAGCCGGTCGGAGGAGAAGAGATCGATCAAGTTAAAGAGCTGAGCGGGGCGCTCTGCAGCGACCGCGTGGCCGGTCGGTACCGAGGCAAAACGGGCGTCGTCGATCGCCGCGAACAACAGCATGCTGTGGCTCTGCGGTACCATGCCGTCTTTATCGCCGCTAATGACAAGCGTGGGCACGCCGATGTTCGAGACGTCCTCGGTCAGGTCAATGCGGGAGTTGAGCTCCATCTGCAGCGACCAGTCCGGGTGGACGGATGTGCGACCTTCCACAAGCGCTTCGAGCTCCGTCGGGGTTCGCTGCGCGATGTAACGGGGGCTGAAAGCGGAGAGCACCGCGAACTTTGCGTAGGCCTGCTGGTCGATAGCCTGAAGCTGCCGCGCGAGAGAGTTGCGAAGCCGCTGATGTGCATCGGTCTTCAACCAGCCGCTCACCAGAATCAGCTTCCCCAGCTGCGCTGGCCCCCGGGCAGCGTAGGCTGCGGCGACGACGGCGCCGAGTGAGTATCCCACTACCACGGCCTCGTTGGCAGCGATCCCGGCGTCCGCGATGACTGCGGCGACCTGGTCAACGAGGTTCGAGAGCTCGAGCCGCGTCGTACCGTTTGACATGGCGAGGTCGATTCCGATGACCCTATATCGGGCGGAGAGCATCGCAGCCGTGCGGCCATAGTGCTGGTCTACCGTCCCGCCGGTGCCATGCACCAGCACGATCGGCACCGTTCCGGATCCGCCATCACGGTAGGCTACTTCTGCACCAGAAACGCTGACTTCCYTCACCGTGGCATTTGTTATTAGACCCATAGGAYTAGTTCCTTATGTAGATAAGATTGGGATCCGTCACTTCAGAGCTCGTCAGATCCGCTCATCGGGCGAGAAGATTTCCGCACCGGGGACGGTCTTTGCTTTGCCGTAGACGATCGTTTCCGCGAGAATCTCACCGAGAGCGACCCCGGGCCCTAGGCCGCGTCCACCGAGGCCAGCACCTACATAGACGTCAGCGTTCTTCGGATGCTGCCCGATTACGAAGCGGTTGAGCGCATGGTGCGGATAGATGCCCGCGTACCCGCCGTCGAACCCTATCTCCACCTCAGGGAAAGCTTCCGTGAGCAGACCGAAGACCTGTTCGAGGTGGTCATCGGCGAGTCGCTGCGACACTGAATCAGGGTTCACAAGCTCGTCTGCGTGGAGCAGCTGGCTCGAGTGCAATCCTGCGAGCAGACGATCAGTTCCTTCCCCACGGAAGTAGAGCCCTTCATTGTTGGAGTACCCGGGGATAAAGTCGAGGAACATCGGAAGAACGCGGTCAATCCCCTGATGCCGGAAGATGAAGGCTTCATGCCGTTCATTGACAACGTTGACCGGAGCTCCCAGCAATTCGCCCACACGTGCCCCCCAGGCACCTGCCGCGTTCACGACAAGGTCAGCCGGAAAGGTTGTACCATCCGCAGACTCGAGCACGTACCTCGAGTCGCCGGCACTTGCGTCGAATCTTGTAATTGTCGTGCGGGAAACAATGGTCACACCTCGCGCCTTGGCTGCCTCGGTGAGTGATGCGCATAGCTCCGCACCGTCGATGAAGATGGCTTCCGGATCCCAAAGCGCCCCGATCACATCTTCTGGGAGTGTGTATTCCGGAAAGACTCGAGTGATGCCCTCGCTGTCGAGGACCTTGGTCTTAGTCCAGCCAATTCGGGCGTGGACCTCCGCTATTTCGTGGAAGGAGTCAATCTCGGTCTGCGTGCGCCCAGGCATGAAGTGGCCGATGCGGCGCAGCGTCAGTCCGGTCTCGCGCTCTAGCCGTTCGAGAATTTCATAGGAACGACGTGCGACCTGCATGTGGGTCGGTTCCTTATATGCCCGCAACGCCATGCCCACAGCGCGGCTGGTTGCACCGGAACCGGGGTGGTCCCGCTCCACCACAGTAATAGTGAAGCCCTCGTGCTGCGCAAGTGCGAGTGCCGTTCCTAGACCGAGCACGCCCGCACCAATGATGACAACTTTTTTTTCTGACATAGTCGCTGCTACCTATTTCTCTCGTGATTCATTCGAGACCCATGCTGTGGCCTCGATCTCCACCCGCATCCGCGGGTCTACCAGGCGGGCCTCCACCATTGTTAGGGCAAGACCCAGGTGACCGAAGATCTCCCCGTGCGCGCGTCCCGCCGCCTGCCAGTCGTCGATGTCTTGGAGAAAGAGTCGAACCCCCACGATGTCCTCTGCCGTCCCGCCCACCGAGGCAAGCCGCTCGGCAATGCGCCGCAACGCCATTTTCGTCTGGTCGTACGCACTCTGCTGAGCCGGGTGCGACTCATCGATGCCGCTTGTCCCGGACAGGACCACCAGCGGGCCTACGCGCTTCACCGGGCAGAAACCAATAACGGCATTCCAATCGACCGGTGTGCTAAGTTTCGTCACTTATTTGCTCCCTCAATATTCCGTGTTAGTGGGTTCAGAGTGCGCACTTGCCCACGCGGGTGAAGCTATCCACGATCCGCGTGGCCACTTCATCAATCAGCACCTCGTTCATAGGTGTGGATAGTGAAATCGATAGGTTGCCAGGCACAAGCAGCAGCCCACGGGCTTCCGCTTCCCACCAGAGTTCGGGCCTCCAGTTCGCCGGCTCATCCTTACCCACGAAACTGAATCGAATAATCGAACCGTATCCTGTGGCCTCCCACCCGAGCCCTTGGATGACACTATTCAGCTGGTCCCGGAGACGATCGCCAAGACCGATAAGCCGCTGAACCTCGCTCTCGGTATACACACGCATCGACGCGATTCCCGCACGCATCGTCACCGGGTTACCCGAGAATGTTCCCCCGTGGAAGGTCGAACGCTCGTTACGCGGATCAAAGTGCTGCATCACCTCATGCGGTCCAATAATCGCGCCCACAGGGTGTCCGCCGCCGATGACCTTGCCAAGCGCCGCGAGATCAGGCGAGATGCCATACGTCGAGTAGGCCATGCCGGAATAGCCATGCCGCAGGCTTACCACCTCATCCGTGATGAGCAGCGCGCCGTGCTTCCGAGTGAGTTCTCGCGCACGTCGGACGTACTCGTTGCTCAGCGGACGGCCGCCGGCGCGGGCTGGAACCAGGTCCAGCACGTAGCCTGCGATCTCGCGCCCGTGCTCGGCGAAAATCGCCTCGAGCGCCTGCACGTCGAAGGCATCGGCGAGGAGAACATCCTGGCGCGTCCCCGATGTCACGCCGTTTGCGGCAGCGCCGCCGAGTGACAGGAGCGCCGGATCCGAGGAACCATGGTAGGAGGGATAAGGAAACAGAATTTTTTCACGGCCGGTAACGACGCGAGCGACGCGGATCGCGGCCATGACAGCCTCGGTACCTGAATTTGCAAAACGGACCTGCTCAGCCCACGGCAGACGCTGGACGAGAAGTTCTGCGAGTTCGATCTCCGAGAGCGTCGACATCCCGAAGGATGCGCCCGCCTCCACGGCCGTGACTGCTGCCTGCACAGTTGCGGGGTGTGCGTGCCCATGTATGAGGGAGGTGAAGTTGTTGTTAAGGTCAATCCATTGCTGGCCATCCTCGCCAAACACGTTGTAGCCCTGTCCCCGCACAGCACGGGGGGCGATAGGGTACATGGCGGTCAGCCCTCGCGTCGTACCTCCGGGAAGGACTGCCAGGGCGCGATCATCGATATGCGCACGTTCTGTTCGGCTCAAAGAGGTTGAAGACATGAGATAACTATCTTCGACGAGGCAACGAACTCGAATGGGCCGTAAGGCTAAATTAACCCTCGGGCCTTGGTTGTTTGCATAAGTTCTTGCTACGAGTTGTACAAGCGCCATTGGGTCGGAAGGGAGCCACTGCGCCCAATTCTCATTCTCGCGGGAGTATGACCGCAGCTTCCCGTCTTCACCAACCGGCTGACCGTATTCGAGCGCCCAGGAGGCCTGCCGCAGCGCGAGTGGGGAATCAGCGAGAGAACCGAATTCATTGCTGACGCCGATTTGTGTCCGAAGATCCCGCGTGACACCGCTCAAACGGCCTAAATCCGCACTTTCTAGCACCACGAGGATGCGATCATGATCCTCGACGAGAAGGTTCCACACGTGGTCGTCCGCGAGGCCATGATAGATCTCGCTGTCGGCTCGGACTGGAGCAGACGCGTCGGTCTTGATGACAGCAAGGACAAGCGACGTTGGGACGTCCGAATCCCCCTCGCTCTGGCCTGCGATCGAGGAACCGCCCAGGAAGAGATTCCTGCTGAGCCGTTCGGCACGGAGTCGCCGTATTGATTCCCGTTCACGGTAGAGTGCGCCGACCTCCAGCCTAGCGACCGTCTCCACTGCCCGGAACACACTGAAGCTCGGGGAACTGACTTCCTCCCGATCCTGCGCGACAATGAAACCAGCGTGACGCTCTCCCACCTTCAAAGGAGATGCAAATCCGTCCGGGATTGCGAGGGATTTCCACTTGCCCGTATTTGCCATGGTCTTCCGCACGTCAATCATGAGTGCCGTAGGCAGGGACTCAAGGCCGTGGAATAGCGCATTCCCAAGCCGGCTAACGATAGTCAGCCGGTATCCGGTTATTCTCTCAAGGTGTTGGAAACGGGTGGCTGTGTCGACTTCTTCGAAAGTCGGAGACAAGGACTCAAAGACGCGTAGGGAGTTCGCGAGGTTCTTCTGAAGGCTCCCTCCGTTTGCGGCGGCTACGAACTTTACGATGGGAAGGTACCCAGTTTCCCTGGGCACTCTTAGAAGCGGGAAGTTCAGGGCCATCGCGCGAGCGACGGCCTGATTCGTCAGGGGTGGAGTGAGCGAGCCGAGGCCCAAGGCACTCGCGCCTGCATCGTGTAGGTCCTGGATGAGGGTGGTCTGCGCTGCCGCCGACTTCGGCCAGTTACGCCCCGTCATTAGCGCCAACTCACCGCCGTCCAACCATCCGGAGGGATCAGGAATATCAAAAACGTGCGCCCACTCCACGCGGCGGTCCAGACCACCCTCCCCCGCAATGAGCGTCAATTGCCAGGAGCCGACGCTAAGAACGTCGCCGACCGTAATATGACTATCCGCGGCAGATCCTGAATGCTTGTCCACGAACCGATCTTACGTCTTCTCTTTTTGTCGCCTGCGCAGATGACGCAATACAGACTGATGCGCCGGCCCTAGGCTGAGCGGGCGCGAGGGTGTGCACGAACCGCTTCGATGGAACGCGGAGGGGTTTAGCGACCGCCAGTCCGTTTGGCGTGCGCTCGGAGGATTCGCGAACTGTTGGCGGCTGTCGAACCAAAGGCCGCTAACGCCTTGCACCAGAACTGTGACTCATGTCATGATCTACTGAAAGCGCACTCCGTTAGGAGTGTACTTTCAGGAAGCTCAGGCTAAGAGGAGGTCCGGCGAAGCGTAAATGCTGACTGAAACAAGGTCAATCAAGGGCCCGCGACGATGCGGGCGCTCAACAGAAAAGGTCCGGAGGCAGGGCAACCGTGGCCGGAAGGAGCTTAGATGAGTATTTATCAGAGAGTTGTAGCGTGGACAGTGCCCACCGCCGAACGAAGGTCCGCCACGACAGAGGACAGCGCGGCGGCGGACGCATTCCTTCACCCTGTATCCGTTCCCCATATCCCCGCACGGGCTCATGGGGACGGACCTCTCCGGCCCGGCTCCCAACGGCAGCCCCTTGACCATCGATTACGTTAGCGAACCCAATCCAGATTTCTATGGCTTCGAACTCAAAGCTTAGCCAGCCGCGAACGGCACCGTACTTCAAGATGACCCGTTACAGGTTGCAGTGCACGCAAGACACAATCTCCCCCGGCTCTGGCCCGGCAACCCTGTGGGTGAGCGGAATTCATCACCAACCTCTTGATAGCGTTCCCGTCGCGGCCGTACCGCTGGCCAGCCACGTGCTGGCAGATTCCTAATCGACAGCAGTGGAAGTGGCGCGCTTCAGGGATCGCGATACGTACATCCGTCCGTTATGGGCGCAACTTCGACCATTTCTCATCCCTGCTGACCCTACGCCGCGATCAGAGCAAGTGCTACAGCAACGCTAGCCGGCTGGGGGCAGGATCCTGCCCCGAATATAAATGACATAGACCAAATAGGAGCCATCAATTGAAAAACAACACGAAATCCATCGCTGGTCCCGCGGCCTTCGTAGCCGCGCTGTTGGCCTTAACGGCCTGCGGCGGTGCCACATCCGAGGCGAGCAGATCTTCTCTGACCTTTGTGTCCGAAGGCGGGGCGTACCAGGCCGCCCAGTCGAAGGCGATGGTTCTGCCCTTCACCAAAGCCACCGGTACGCAGGTTGTGGAAGACCAGATGGACGGTTTGGCAAAGATTAAATCGATGGTCGAGTCCGGAAACGTGACCTGGGATGTGGTCTCCGTCGACCCGTATATGGCCATCGGAAACTGCGGAACCCTGGCTGAAAAGCTCGACTTTTCCGTCATCGACACATCGAAGATGCCTAAAGGCCTCGTGTCGCCGTGCGCGGTTCCGGCGATGACCTACTCATTTGTACTGATGTACAACAAGGATAAATACGGGGCTCATCCGCCCACCAACTGGGCTGATTTCTATGACGCCAAGAACTTCCCGGGCACTAGAGTGCTGGGCAACTTCGCCCAGGGCGGCGGCTACGAGTCCGCCCTGCTCGCCGACGGCGTTCCAGCTAACAAACTCTATCCTTTGGATTACGACCGCGCTGCCAAAAAAATGAACAGCATCCGCAGTGACCTGAAGTTCTACGACACCGGTGCCCAGCAGCAGCAGATGATGGAAGGCGGACAGGCCGACATGATCCTGGCCTGGTCGGGACGGGCATACTCTGCCGTCAAGAACGGAGCCCCGTATGCTCCGGTCTGGAATCAGAACATCTCCGTTTATAACGCCTTCATGGTTCCCAAGGGCAGCAAGAACACCGCCGAGGCCATGAAATTCATCGCCTACGCGACCGGACCCGATGCGCAGGCGCGACTGACGGAAAACATCCCCTATTCGCCGATTAATTCCGACGCAAAGCCTCAGGTCGACCCGCTGCTGGAATCGTATCTGACTACCAAACCCGAGATTGCGAACGTGAGCGTCAGCATGAACCAACAGTGGTGGGCCGACAACCAGGACGAGGCCACCAAGCGCTGGACCTCATGGACGCAGGGCTCCTAGGACGATGACCACACTAATCGCCAAGGCTTCGGACAGACGGCAGCGTCCTCCAGGACGTCCCCGTCGAAGCGCGTACATCTGGTGGCTGGTCCCCTCTCTTGCCGCCATCGCCGTATTCCTGCTCCTACCAGTTGGACAACTGCTTTGGCGGAGCCTTTCCGAACCGGCCTTCGGGCTCCAGAACTACACAGCCTTGTTTCAGGATGGCATCGCCGTACCTGTACTACTGCGCACGCTGCGCATGGGGGTATCCGTGTCGCTCGTGACGATGCTCTTGGCCTACCCGTATGCCCTGGTCCTGACCAGAGTGGGCCCCAGGGCCAAGGCAATCCTCCTGGCAATCGTTCTTCTGCCCTACTGGACGAGCCTGATGGCGCGCACGTTTTCCTGGATCATCCTGCTCCAGAAAAACGGCCCTGTGGAGCAGATGCTCAGCGCGATCGGCATGCCGGGAGTAGTCCTGCTGGGGACAGAAGCTGGAGTCACGATTGCCATGTGCCAGGTTCTGCTGCCGTTCATGGTCCTCCCCCTCTATGCCACCATGAGCCGAATCGATAGCCGGCTGGTCAGCGCTGCTGTCAGCCTCGGGGCCCGCCCGCTGACGGCGTTCCGCCGGGTTTACCTGCCGCTGTCGATTCCCGGCATGGTGGCCGGTGGGGTACTGGTGTTCATCTTGTCCATCGGCTTCTACGT
Organism: Arthrobacter sp. 2MCAF15; assembly: GCF_052115605.1. NCBI lineage: Bacteria > Bacillati > Actinomycetota > Actinomycetes > Micrococcales > Micrococcaceae > Arthrobacter > Arthrobacter sp. 2MCAF15. Next base: position 10,630 of record NZ_JBFRGZ010000031.1, read on the forward strand.
CACTCCCGCGTTGATTGGTTCCCCCCAACAAGCGATGATTTCCCAGCTCATCGGTACCCAGATCAACCGGCTGCTCGACTTCGGCGGCGGGGGTGCCCTCTCGATGGTCCTCATCGTAGTGACTCTGGTGCTTCTCTGGCTGATGTCCCTAGTTGTCCGACCGGCCGCGGCCCTGGGCCTAAATGAGGAGCGTAAATAGCATGGAAAAAACCCGCATTCCCCTCTGGCAGTGGGTTTGGGTCGCCTGCGTGGCAGCCGTCCTTTTGGCCCCGGTTTTTGTCGTGGTCCCCCTCTCATTTACCGACAGGGACAGTTTCGTCTTTCCGCCAAAGGGCTGGTCGTTGGACTACTACCGGGAGTTCTTCTCCTCACCGATATGGAGACAGGCACTCTTCAATTCGCTACAGGTGGCCGTTCTCGTCACGTTCGTCTCAACCGTTCTGGGAACAGCAGCAGCCTTCGCACTGACACGAGGCACCTTGCGGGGCGCGGCTGTTATCAATGCCCTATTGCTGTCTCCCATGGTTTTGCCCGCTATCGTGGTCGCCATCGCCCTCTTCGGCGTATTCTCCCAGTGGCACCTGGTAGGCACGTTTGGCGGCTTTGTGATTGCCCATACCTTGCTCGCCCTCCCCTTTGTCATCGTTACGGTGTCTGCAAGCCTGCGCACCTTTGACCGAATCATCGAACGTGCCGCCGCCAGCCTCGGCGCGAACCGGACCGTCACCCTTGCCCGAGTGACACTGCCTCTGATCCTGCCGGGAATCCTGTCCGGCGCCGTCTTCGCGTTCGTCACGTCGTTCGACGAAGTAACGATCGCCCTGTTCATCCAAAGCCCGAATCTCCGGACCCTCCCGAGCCTCATGTACACGAGCGTCACGGCAGAGGTCGATCCGACCATCGCGGCAGCATCCACCGTCATCATCGTCTTCACTACGGCGATCATTACGCTGCCCCAGCTAATAAGGAAGTCCAGCAATGTCTGACCGCACGCACGGCGCCCCCGTCCGGATCTCAGAACTCTCAAAGAAGTACCAAGGAACCGGCCAACCGGCTGTCGACAACGTTTCCCTCGAGATCGCCGGCGGCGAGTTTATTACCTTCCTAGGCCCCTCAGGATCCGGGAAGACAACAACGCTAAATCTGATCGCAGGCTTTGCAACACCGACCGGGGGGACAATAACGATCGACGGGGCCGAAATTGCGGACCTGCCCCCGCACCGGCGAAATCTGGGCGTGGTTTTCCAGCACTACGCACTCTTCCCCCACATGTCGGTCGCCAAAAATGTCGCATTCCCGCTTGAACAACGCAAAGTCCCCAAACAGGAAATCAAGGAACGCGTCGAAAAAGCTCTACAGAGCGTCCACCTCCAGGGGATGGAAAATCGGCTACCAAAATCCCTCTCAGGAGGCCAGCAGCAACGAGTCGCACTCGCCCGGGCTCTGGTATTCGAACCACCTGTGCTCTTGATGGACGAACCGTTCGGAGCGCTGGACAAGAACCTGCGCGAAGAACTGCAGCACGAGGTTTCCCGACTGCATCGGGAACTGGGAACCACCTTCATCTTCGTGACCCACGACCAGGAAGAAGCCCTGGTGCTCTCGGACCGGATCGTCGTATTCAACGAAGGCCGTATCGAACAGGTCGGCACCCCCGAGGAACTCTACGAAACACCAAAGACGCTGTTCGTAGCCAGGTTCCTGGGCGAATCCAACATCTTTTCGGGGCGGATCTCGTCGGACGGATACACGCTCCAAGGTGAGAACGTGGAACTGTCCTTGTCCCGGCCTGTCCAGCCGGAATCCACATGCTCCATCATGGTCCGCCCCGAGTGGCTACAGTTCATCGACCGTTCATCCCCCAGCCCGTCCGGCTGGAATGCCGCCGAGGCCACCGTCGCGGACATCACCTACGTCGGTTCGAGCCGGCGGGTGGCTCTTCACTTCGCCAACGGCCAACAGGGCATCCTACGGGACCGCCCCGGAACTGGTCCCCGGATCGCTGTCGGCATGGCGGTCCGCGTCGGATGGCCGGCGGACCGCGGTGCTCTTCTGGACGGGGAACCGGCGGCTTCCGCCATGTCCCCCGTTGCCGGCTGATCCCTGTTTCGTCCACGCAATCCTTAAAGGCCCCCATGACTAACACGCTGTCCATGCCCTCAACCGAGACGGGGATGAAACGTGCCGGAGAGGTCATAACGCTGTCATCATATGCCCGGGTACGGGACCACCAGCTGATCTTGGAAGCTGATGAGAGATGGGACCTCCACTTCCCTTCTTCAGGGCCCAGGGCCGGCCGACCGCGTCCAGGACGCGGACGAAACCACTAGATATAGGAATCATGACTATGCAGGAAGCGCCCGATCGTCTCATCCTGGCCGTTCACACTCGAAGGGAACTCGATGACGCCTTGGATAGGACCGTGACTTTCTTGATGCCCGCAGCCATCACCGAACGGGTCGGCATTTTGGTAACGCGGCTGGCCCTTATGAAGTTTGTCTAAAGAGCGACGTTCCAACGGGAACGACGATGGAACGCTGGGGCCTGTCCTGGATTGAACAAAATTGGCCCTTTCGCAGCTAAGCATGGTTGGTCTGTTGGCCCGGTAGGGGCGGACGGGCGGACTGTGATGTTGAAACCAAAGACCGGGCCACGGGGGACATGGAGAACGTGGCCGTGGAAGCCGCCGTTGCGTGTTTGGCTGTGCTGACCGGGAGGTGCGCCCGGGCTTGAGGAGCCGCAGATTGTCCGCGCCGCAGGGCCATCGGTTGGCGGACGGTGGTGCCTGCGGCGCGGCACGCTTGCAGAGGGAGGAATCCACCCGGAACTCCCCTTTCGGCGTACGGGGAGCACTTCCAGAAGGACCAAGACCTAACCTAAAGGACAGATCGATGAGCACCAACTCCTCCCGCCCGCCCCTCCCCGCCACCCACCGTGGCACTGGAAAAGAAGCTTTCGCGTACCTATCGCCCGATAAGTCCCAGGCCATGATCCAGGCAGGGATGCTCCAACTTTCCGTCAAAATCAGCCGCCAGGCTGCGCCCTGGAGGCGTCATCGGGTGACCCGGCTCAAAGCTCCGAGGACATGGCCGCCCTCGCATGGATACAGCAATCCCTGGAAGACGTTGAAGCCACCCTCATTGGATTGTCGGAAGTGAACCGCCGCCGTTCTGCAGCGTTCCAGGGTCCGGCCCCCTCTTCCGCCGGAAGCCTGGTTCCCTGAGTTCCGCCGGGCCAACCGGCCGCCGCGATTTGGGTTCCTGTTGACCATGCCGGCGGCTACCGCTCCTCCCCTCCACGCCAGGGCACCTGGCGTGTCCACAGTACTGATTACCGCCCTGAGAGTAAGGACTCATCACCATGCACCCAGCACCCGAATGTCTCGTCGTAGCCGTAAACACCCGAAAGGAACTGGACGCCGCCCTGGATGAAGCGGTGGATCTTCTGAGGCCGGCGGCGATGACTGACAAAGTCGGCATCTCGGTGACGCGGCTGGCCCCGGGCCGCTATGAAGCGCGTCTGAACAGCGACGTTCCTCCGGGCGTCACACTCGAAAGGTGGGGGGGTGAGCTGCGATGAGCCAGCGTCAGAGAGGCGTCTCCGGTGCACCGGACGACAGCGTGTTCAACATGATCTGCCCCGCTGCCCGCCAGACTAGCTGCTCGCTGCGCACGGCGGCTCTCGACGCAGCACCGAGGAGAAACGGGTCGAAAGCGTCGCTGACAGAATGCGAAACCGAAATCTTCCTCTCCCTGGCCCGCGGCCACCGCATCGTCGTGAGAGATCACGAAACCGGAGCCTTGTGGGGCGGGCGGGTTGACATGACGTTTCCCGATCACGGATTCGTCTGGGTCATCACGGACGTCGGTGAGCGGAAGTTGCTCGACATCGCGGTGCACACAGTCTGGCGCCCAGACGAGTCCGGAGCCTGCGCAGCGTTTCCCGAGAATCGGGTCACCTTGAGAATGACAGAGCTCTGATCACTGACATTAGCCCCGGCGACTAGTCATCCTCCAAAGCGTCCCGCCAGCCGGTCCCCACCGCCACACGTGCGAGTAGATCCTCCCTGGGTAAAAATCCATCAGGCGAACCTCTGGCGCCGGGTTAGGGCCGTCTGACGCCGGGGCAGGAGCGCGGCAGTTCCACACCCTGGGACCAGGACTGCAGGATCGCCATGACGATCAGGCCCTTGGAGCTGTAGTGGCCGAACTGGTCCGGCAGGGACCGTAGCCCCGAGTGGAGAGCCAAATGTTGCGCCGGCAGTGTTCAGCTGCCATCGCCCCCGAGTCCCCACCTTACGAAATCACAATTATCGGCTAAAAGTTCGGCTAGTCGATGGCCTGATCTCAGGCTATAATTTCAAGCATGAGGACAGTACCGCTCAGCGAGGCCAAGGACAAACTCTCAGCCCTCGTGGAGGAAGCAGACACTACCCACGAGATCATTCAGATCACGCGGCACGGGCATCCCTCAGCGGTGCTGATGTCCGTCGACGACCTTGAGTCCCTGCAGGAAACGATCCACTGGCTGTCCCAGCCGGGCATCCGCAAAGACCTGGACCAGGCTCGCCGTGACATCGCCGAAGGCAACACAACCAGCGGCGCTGACCTGCGCCGCGAATTCGGACTTCCGCCGCGGTGACCGGCACGGAATCTGATGACACGGCTGCGTGGAAGGTCGAGGTCACGAGCCCGGCCCTGAAGTGTTTCCGCCGGCTTCCCGAGAAGGCGGCAGCAGCGATCGTTGAATTCGTCACCGGCCCGCTGGCTGACAATCCCCGTCGGCTGAGCAAACCCCTCACGAACGAACTGCTCGGCCTGCGCACGGCACGGCGCGGCGACTATCGCGTGCTGTTCACCCTCGACGTTGAAGACCACGTCCTGTATGTCCACCGCATCGAACACCGATCCGACGTATACAAGCCGCGCTAGCCGAACTCTTCAAGGAAAGACGTGTCGCTTGGGAGGCTCTCCCCCCAGCTCAAGCTGACGAAAGGTCCATTATCGGCGCTTTGGAATCAGCCGACATCGGTTGATCCCAGATTCTCCGGGTGGTAACTGCTCATGGTTCTTCCGTTCAGTGGGAATGACACCGGAATGCTGCGACAAGGACGATGGACCAGCAGCAACGCGGGGTATCGAAGGACAACGCGAGTCGATAGGAAACTCCGCTAGCCTCCCTCCGGGGCATGTAGCCAGGCCGTGCAACGCCGTCCCGCGGGCTCCAGGCCGCGTGCCCCAATTGGCGACGCTCCGGTCAAATGGCGGTTGAACGAAGCTTCGGTCCATTATGCCTAGCTGAACCTTAGGGTTGGCTGGGAAGGTGGCAGTAGGACGAGGGCTTTCAGGCGAAGCTCGGGCACTTTAGCGACTATTACGTCAAGCTAGCGCCGAGCCGAGTCCGCATTTGCAGTGAATCGTGTTGACTTTGTGAGCGAATACCCCGGATCCACCGTTATTCAGACACTCCCATCCGGACCGCCACGGGCAGGCACGTCATCGGGCGTGGTTTAGGCTATCGGCTGGAATGGATGGGTGGTCTCCTCTGGAGAGGTCTCTTGCGATGGATTGAGCGAGCTTATCGGCCTCTTGCAAGGTCTTCTGGGGATGGCGCGCGGCGTTCCACATCCATGTCCAAGTGGTCCTCCTTGTGTGCGTATATCCGAAGATACCTTGTTCGATCTGTGTTTCCATTGCCGTCCGGTACCCGTGCTCGTCGAAGTATTCGGACTCGGTGCCAGCGAGGGGAACTAGATACACGGTGAGGCGTGTCATCTCCGAAGTTGTCCGGCCACTCCGTCGGATGCCCCATGCCCAACCGCCGGTGAGTACGCGGTCCATCCAACCCTTAAGCTGCGCTGGGAGGCTCCACCAATGCACCGGAAATACGACGACCAGCACATCGCTGGCCTCCAGGATTTGCTGCTGAGCCAAGACGTCCGTAGGGAGCCAGCGCGGCCCCCCGTCGAGAAAAGCGCGGTACTGGGCAAGGTCAGGTTCGGAGAAGGTTGTGCAGAAGTTAGATGTTGCGAGGTTCTCTGCCGTGACTGTGATCCCTGACGATTCAAGTCCTTCTGAAATTCGGTTAAGCACGGATACCGTCAAGGACGCAGGGTCGGGGTGGGCTGTCAAAAAGTGTACTCGGGGGCGTGGCGGCATGATCGTGAGGCTCCTCGCTGAGGCTGGTGGGGGAAAACGAAGTGTTCCCGTCATGGATGATTAGTGCGTGCGCATCCCCGACATCGAAATCCCGCAGGGTATGGAATTCGGTGCCGGCATAGAGGCACTCGGAGAGTGCATAAAGGTTTAGGCTCGCGGAGAGCGGCCCGGGGGCGAACGTCTTGTCGTCCCGGCGGAGTCCGAAAAACTCGATGGACGCTTCAAAGGAGGCCTGCCAAGATCGGCGGGAGCGCGTGAAGGCCTTGGGTGTGGACGTGGTACCGGCGGTAAAGCCGATGAGGAAGTTCGAGTCGGGGTCGCCGTCTTCCAGCGCAGTGCCGCCCCCGGGGGACGGGGAGGGGAGCCTCCGCATGATCTCTTCCGTGGCCTGGGGCGTCCATGCGGGATCGAGTACAGCGATCTGTCCTCCGCCGGCGATTCCGGCGCAGTAAAGCGCTGCAAAATCGGCGGTGTTGGGTTCGGACAGGATGTACATGTCAGGAGTCGAGGGGACGAGTTCCTCGGCTGCTCCCCGAAGCTCGGACCAGCTGAAGCCACGGCCGCCGACGGCGATGGCTGTATCGGCCGGGCGGAGGTCCGCCCACCTCTGGATTCTGTTCAGGAATGGCAACGGTTCACGTCCTGTTGGCTCGCTTGGCTACTCACCCGACAAATGATGGTCCGCCGGCACACATCGGCGGGTCGAGCGCTCCGAACCCTCGTAGCAAGGGCGCCCATATCAGCACCACGAATCACGTTCCTCCTTGGGAACCTACAGATCTCTTACCTTTTGGCGCGGAGGACCGCAAGCGCTCCGATCTTTGGACCCTGAATGATAAGAGGGACGAGACGGCAATACAGCCGGCAAGTAACGCCCACGCGCCTTTGTCTGAGGAGACGGCCGCCATCCATCCAGTACCTAGGCTTCCGGCAAGAAAGCCTCCGGTCCACACCACGTTCAGGTAGGCCCACGACATACTGGGCTCCAGTCCCGCTGCTTGGTTCTCCTGTGTCATCGCAGCGAAACCTCCGGTCATGGACCATTGAATGGCACATCCAGCAAGGATGACCAACGCCATTACCAAAGACGGCCCTTGGATGATCACGAAGGCTGTCGCCGCGAGGAAAGCCATTGTCAATCCCGAGAACACTACAACGTGCCGTTTTGAACCGGTGACCGCCCGCCCAGCAAGAAACGCAACTACCGCCATAATCAGGCCCGAGCCGGAATAGAGCAAAGCAATGGACTCACCGCTTGTTCCATCTCGTGCCAACATCAGCGGCGGAAGGACAAACCGCCCACCAGCGAAGGCGGATACAGCGAATATTGCAGCAGCTAGAGATTTGTTGAATCGGGTAGTTCGGACTCGCGCGGTACCGCTTGGCGATCTGGGAGCCGGCCCGGGAGGGGCGGCAAGCAAGAGCAGTCCAGCATTCAAGACGAGGCAAAGACCAGCAAGCAATCCAAACGCTACTGGTCTGCCCGTGATTAGGGCCACTCCCCCGAGCAGCGGACCGATGAACGCTCCCACGAAGCTGGCCGCGAGCATGTTGCCGAAACCCTGTCCCAGGCGAGCAATGGGAACCGATGCGGTCATCCACGCCATCGCACCCGCCCAAGCTACCGCGGATCCGAGCCCCTGAAGGACACGGGACGCGACGATATTAGCAAATGTCTCGGAGAGGCCGACAGAGATACCCGCAGCCCCCATTACCACCACTCCCCCGACCGCAGCCCACCTAGAACCGACTCGGGGGACGATGAGCCCTGCCGGAAAAATCCCGATCAATATTCCGAATAAGTATGCAGCTGTCAATTGTCCAGTCGCTGCGCTGTCAAGCCCGAACTCCGTCTGCATACTCGGCAACAAAGGAGTAAGGATGCTGAAATACAGTGCGTCTACAAATACTATGATCAAGATGCGGACTGATGATCCACGCGAGGTCCGCTCACCTCGCTTGAAAATCATTGACATACCCGATGTGTGCAGTAAATCTCTGTTGGATGATGGGCTGTTAGCGCACAGCGGCATCCGGACACTGGGCTGGCCCTTAGGCCGGCAACCATGACTGGGGAGTGACAAAGCGCAAAGATTTCCCGTGGACAATCTGTTCGGCAAGCACCTCACCGAGAACAGGGCCCATGTTTACGCCCACGCCGCCACCGCCAGCAGCCACGTAAACATTCGGCGCGGCGGGGTACTCGCCAATCATAAAGTTCTGTGATCGTGCATGAGGGTAAATCCCGGCCCAGCCGCCGCGGTAGCCTAGATCGATTCCGGGGAGCAGTTCAGCCAGTCTGTGCATTATCAACTCAACATGGTCTTCCGATACTGACTGGCGAACAGAATCCGGGTCTGCGGCCAGTTCCCCAAGGATGGAGTTCGAGTGCATGCCTGCGATCAGTTGGTCCTTGCCTTCGTGCCGGAAGTACACACCTGGCTCCTCGGCGCCCACAACATAGTCCATGGTCATCGGCAAAACGGGTCCTTGATAGTCCCTTGGAAGCTGGAAGACATAGGCCTCGTGTCGTTCGTTGATCATACTGATCGGTGCGTTCAGCAGTTCACCGACCTCACCCGCCCAAGAGCCGGCTGCGTTGACCACGGCGTCCGCCTCGATGCGAGATCCATCGGCGAGGAGCACCTCGAATTCACGGACTCCCCCTCGCTCAACACGGACTACCTCCGCGTTGGCGCGTACCTGGCCTCCGGCGGCCCGAATTTGCCCGGTCATCGCGGTGCAAAGTTCTGTTCCATCAAGGTATCCGTCCTGACCGTTGTAGATAGCACCTACAATCCCTGTCGCGTCGATCGGAAGGATCTCCTCGAGGTGCTCGGGAGCGACCATCCTCGTTCCCTTGACACCCAACTGCTCTTGAACTCGGCAAGACTCTTCGAGAACAGCAAGGCCTTGGGCATCCCGAGCGAGGCGCAGCATCCCGATTCGGCGCAGCTTCAGCCCCTGCTCGGCTTCCAGATCTTCCAGTAACTGTACTGTCCGGACCCGGAGGCCAATTTCGAACTCATCGTTATAGAGACGGGTAAAAACGCCTACTGAAACTCCGGACGATCCAGCTGCCGGATGTTTCTTGTCCAGCACGACAACTTCGACCCCTGGCTGTCGAACCAAAGCACAACCGGTCCCAAGGCCAAGTGACCCTGCACCAATGACAACAACAACTTTGTTCATAGTGACTCCCTAAAATCTGGACCTTCAGAATAATTATCTGAATTTGACGAGTGAGCTCCGCATTGCGGCATAGGGCCGCTAGGTTTCATCGCAGGAATTGTGCAGCGGCGATCTTGAATTGATCGTTCGGCCCGTTTTCAATCACGAGATGGGAAATGCCTGGATTCACGTCGACCTCGACCTTGAGCTGTCCTCTACGCCACAGGAATGCGGCTGCGGTAGCAGACTCGTCCTGTGTCTGAGCACTCAAGACTGTGCCGAACAACCGTTTGGATAGGTCAAGGTCCGTGGTTCGCAGAACCGTCGATACTAAACGGGCTCGACGTCGTGGAGGATGCACATACGGTTCCCACCAACCACGTTGGGTGCCCAAATGATGGAATGGAAATTCGACCGGCGTGCGGTCCGAAGAAATCAGCGCAGATAAGTCCGGTGCTGGTCGGTCGGTATCAGCAATCTGTATTACGACGCCATGCACCCGGTCCGGCATGATGAATGCCTCGCGCCAACCACTGTTGCTTAGGTCGATCTTTACGACACTTAATCCAAGGCCGCGAACCTTGTCGATCGTTTTCTCAACGTCAGGAACGATGAAAGTCAAATGGTGAGGACTTTCTCCCCGCAATTCGATAAACCGACCTAGAAAGCCCGGCTCGTCAATACTTTTTGTATCCATGAGCTCGAGACCGGACGCGGAGTCCGTGGGGCCCACCCTGCACAAAACGTACCGGAAGTCCGGGAGGGCTTCACCCATGATGGGTACTGCACCCAGCTCCCGAGTAATCCACGAGAGCCAGTGCGCTGCATCCTTGGTCGCTATCGAGGTGTGATCGAATTCCACCAAGCTATGCACGGTCCACGAGCCCTTTCAGCCAACTTGCGTTGCTGACAAGGTCACGGCACGTATGAGCGTCGCCCCACTCTTCTGAGGTCATAATGGCGCGGTGGAAGGGAAGTAGCGTCTTGACTCCTTCGACTTCGAAGCTGTCAAGTGCTTGAAGCATGCGTTCAGTGGCTTCGGCTCTGTCCTCGCCCCAGACAATCAGTTTGGCAAAGAGGGGGTCATAGAAAGGCAGAATCTGCGATCCCTCATCGACCCCAGAATCCACCCGTATGTGATTACCTTTCGGCTCAACATACCGTGTGATGAGCCCAGGGCTGGGCCTAAAGTTCTTGCCTGGGTCCTCTGCATTAAGTCGGCACTCAATCGCGTGGCCGGTGAGCGTTAAGTCATCTTGATTGATAGAGAGTTTCAGACCTGCGGCCACGCGGATCTGCTCTTCGACAATGTCGATTCCTGTCACCATTTCGGTTACGCCATGCTCCACCTGGATCCGGGTGTTCATTTCGAGGAAGTAAAAAGTCCCATCAGCCAGCAGCCCCTCTACAGTGCCGGCGGAGGTGTATCCGACTGCCCGGGCGGCAGCAATAGCAATCTGCCCGATCTCTTGCCGCATTTTGCTGGAGACGTGAGGTGCTGGTGCTTCCTCGATCAGTTTCTGATGGCGACGTTGAATTGAGCAGTCTCGTTCAAAGAGGTGCACTACGTTTCCGTGGCCATCGGCCAGAATCTGAATCTCGATGTGACGAGGGTCCTCCAGGTAGCGCTCGAGGTAAACTGTTCCATCCCCGAAGAAGCGCTCCCCCTCCCCTCGGGCGCCCTCCAGAGCCGCAGCAAGTTCTGATTCCGCGGTTGCCACGCGAAACCCTTTGCCCCCGCCTGCGCCCGACGCCTTGACTGCGACGGGATAGCCGATTTCCACGGCCAGCTTGGAAGCAGAATCAAACTCGGTCACAGCCTCAAGACCTCCTGGAACGACGGGCACTCCTGCACGCTCCATCAGCTGTCTGGAAGCAATCTTGGCGCCCATGGCCTCCATAGCCTCGGGTGCGGGGCCGATGAAAACCAAACCGGCGCTTTTACATGCCCGGGCGAAGCCAGCATTCTCGGATAGGAGGCCATAGCCAGGGTGGATGGCTTCGGCGTTAGTCTCAGCAGCCGCAGCGATGATCCTCGCGCCGAGAAGGTAGCTCTCGGATACCGGTCCACTTCCGATGCAGACTGCGTGATCTGCAAGTTTGACGTGCAAGGCGCCGGCCTCTGGCTCTGAGTACACGGCAACCGATTCGATACCCAAGCGGCGCAGCGTTCGGATGATACGGACGGCGATTTCGCCACGGTTGGCAACGAGGACGCGTTGGAAGTATTGCGTAGTCATTCGACGGACACCAGCGCATCACCCTCGTTGACGGCGTCACCCACACCCACGAAGAGGTCTGTGACAACCCCCTCGACCGAAGATTCGATGGGAAATTCCATCTTCATCGCTTCGAGAATCATTACGGTTTCGCCGACAGCTATAGAGTCTCCTTTCTGGACCAGAACTTTCCAGACAATGGCTTGCGAATCAGCGGTGATACTGGTCATTGTGTCTCTCCTCATTATGTTGGCGGCGAAAGTATCCTCGCCATTTTGTATGTGGGCTAGGTTGAAACTCGTTTGAGCCATATTTCCTCGGCTGCATTCCGACCTTGATCACTCAGTTCTCGGATACAGACAACACGCCCCCGCCTAGCAGTCCCCTTTTAGGAAATGCGGCGAACAATGAGTGCCATGCCTTGGCCGCCAGCAGTACACATCGTAATTAGGCCGGTTTCTTTATCATGGAAACGCAGAGAATTCAGCATTGTACTGAGAAGCCGTGTCCCAGTTGATCCGAACGGATGTCCAATGGCGATTGCGCCACCGTTTACGTTCAAACGATCGATGTGTATCCCGAGTTCGCGCTGTGTGGGCAGGACCATGGCCGCAAATGCTTCATTGACTTCAACGAGATCTATGTCGGCGATCTGCATCCCGGCGTTCGCGAGGGCCCTCCGGCTGGCCTCGATCGGACCTAGTCCCATGACCTCGGGCGAGAGGCTTGAGACCCCCGTCGCGACTATCTCAGCCAACGCTGGCACGCCGAGTTCAGAGGCGCGGGCTTCACTCAAGATCAGAGCCGACGACGCACCGTCATTGAGCGGGCAACTCGTACCCGCCGTGACACTGCCGCCCTCCCGAAATGCAGGTTTCAGATCGGAAAGACCAACTGCCGTGACACTCGGTCGCATGCTCTCATCGTTGTCGAAAACTGTTCCATCGCGCAGCACATAGGGGTCGATGTCGGTCTGCCAGAATCCGGAGTCGACAGCTGCCATTGCCCTACGTTGTGACAGTAAGGCAAAATCATCCATGTCCGATCGGGATACTCTGTGAATTTGGGCAACGTTCTCGGCGGTTTGTCCCATCTCGATGTAAATGTCGGGTAATGCCTCATCTACTCGTGGATCTGCCCATGGAGCCCCCGACTGCTTTCGGGCCTCCGAGCGTTCGCGTGCTTCATCGAATACTGGATTCATAGTGTTCGGAATCGAGTCTGCCTCACCATAAGCGTAGGAGCTGGTCGACTCCACGCCGCCGACTATGAATGCGTCTCCCTCGTCCGATCGGACGGCATGCATTGCCATCCGAACTGCCTGCAAGCTTGATGCGCAATAGCGGTTTACAGTCACGCCTGGAACGTTGTCCCAGCCGGCTTGGACCGCGACCACCCGGGCGATGTTGAACCCCTGCATCCCACCTGGTGAGCCGCATCCTAGGATCAGGTCGTCAACCTTGTCTGGGTTCAACTCCGGGACCTTCGCGACCAGCTGGTTCACACATTGCGTTGCCATGTCGTCGGGCCGCTCATCCCGAAGAGTTCCCCGGAATGCCTTCCCCATGGGGGTCCGCGACGTTGCTGCGACGATTGTTTTCCTCATGATTTGACCTCGAATTTTCTTGCGCGGGTTATTTCTTCATATGTGAGGGGCCTGGGGCTCCGTGTTGTCCCGTCCCACATGACTATCGTGGCGTCGCATGTCACCACCTTGACGCCTTCGGGGTCACGCATTACCTCGCGCAGTTGCAGACTTGTCCGACCAATCCGCGAGATTTGAGTAGTCACCTCCAGCCAAGTGACAGGACGAGCCACTTCGGAGTCATATGACACCTCCAGACGCGCAACTACGTGGTTCTCTCCAGCCGCAGGTGATACGAAAGACGTCACCCATGCCGCCCGTGCTTCATCTAGGAGTTCAATGAACGTCGCGTGGTAGACGTGTCCGAAGGCATCGAAGTCTCTCCACCGCAGCAAGATCCGACTCGATTTCTCATTAGTGTTCGCCACCGCCACTTCACAGCCCTCCACATGGCACGGAGGCAGTGTCTTCCTGGGATAAGCGGCTATACGCGCTCGTCAACGATCCACTTGCTTCGCTCATTGGCCGCCTCCACCGACTAGCAAGACGTCGACGCCATTTTGAACTTCATCGCCGTTCTGATTCACGACTGACACCGCCAAAGTCACAATGCCCCGCCCTTCTGCCGACCGGGAAGGCCGCAGCTGGTTAATGGTCATCACCTGTCGAATCGTGTCATCGGGGTAGACGGGTGCCTTCATGTCACGCTGCACACTCAGGAATGCCTGGATGTTCCAGTCATCAACTTCGGTGCCATGCAGTCCGGCGCCGATCGACGTGATCAAGAGGCCATGCGCTATCCGCTCGCGATACGCGGTGTTGTTGCGGACCCACTCCTCGTCCACATGCAAAGGGTTTAAGTCTCCAGTGAGCCCGGCAAAACGCATGATATCGTCTACGCTCACTGTCCGGGCAGTTGTTTGGTACACGGTACCGAGCACCAAGTCGCTAAATCCCACCTTCATCGGGCAGCCCCAATCCGTCGTTCGCCCTCAGGCGCGCAATGCTGCATGGCTCCAACACGTGCATATGAGCTGACCCTGGGTACACGCCATCCATCCATAGGTTCCATCTAAAGGACACTCCACTTTCGGCGAGCCTTCTCATGAGGTATCGAGGTCCGGTAGGCAACCCTGAGCAGACGCTTCAGATAGCGTCGCGTTTCGCGGGGGTCAATCATCTCCTCAAGGCCGAAGCGTTCAACTGTGCGCCAGGGTGACGACTGCGACCCATAGCGGGCGACAATGTCCGCGCGCGTGGCTGTGGGATCATCCGAGGACTCAATCTCGGTGCGGTGAGCCGCTTCAATTCCGCCGTGCAGCGGAAGATCTCCCCAGCTTCCACTTGGCCATGCCAAGCGCACACTGCGGGTATTCGAGCTGCCGGTCGCCTGAGCAGCCAGTCCGAACGAGCGCCTGACCTGAACGGTGTACACCGGTACTTCTACTTCTTGAATAGCTTGTACTGCTCGTGCTCCCGCACGCAGTACCCCCGATTTCTCGGCTTCGAGCCCGATATTGAAACCAGGCACATCCACCAAGTAGATGATGGGAATGTGGAATATATCGCACATCTCGACGAACCTCGTCTGCTTCTCAGCCGAATCGACCGTCATTGCACCGGCCATCACCCGTGCGTCTGTGGCGAGAACACCTACGACATACCCGTCAATTCTCGCGAATCCCGTACGAACAGACTTTCCGAAGTCAGGCACAGTCTCGAAGAAACTCCCTCGATCAACCAGCGCTGCGACGAGGGCATGGACGTTGTAGGCTCGGCGCCCATTGGGCGATACGATCTCAAGAAGCTGCTCAGGGTCCGGCGCTTTATTCTCTTCTGTGTCGGCTCTCTCGGGAAGTTCCCATACGTTCAGAGGGAGATACGACAGGAGGGTGCGAATCTGCATAAGCGCGTCAGCATCGTCGACGCTGACGTTCGAGATCAGCCCCGATGTCTTGGCATGCACTTCAGCACCACCGAGCTCCAGCTTGTCAATGCTCATACCAAGAGCCTGCTTCACTAGCGGTGGGCCCCCGGCGAACAGACATCCGCTGTCTTTGGTCATCACTGAGAAGTGTGAGATCACCGCACGCGCTGCCGAGCTACCCGCCGCCGGTCCAAGTACCGCCGTGATCACGGGTACTTTGCCCAAGAGGTCGAAGATCGGAAATGCTGATTTTCCGGCGACCAATTCGGGATATCCCTTGACTTCCTGGATGTTGACGCTGCCACCGACACCATGGAGGAGGAGCACCAGAGGAATCTTGTATCCGTGCGCGAGCTCCTCGATGAACCCACCCCACGAGCCCTTGTACTTCGCTAGATGGACCCCGACGCCCCCGCCCTCGACAGTGAAGTCCTCAGCACCGACAGCCACCGGACGCCCGTCGATTTCAGC
Source organism: Arthrobacter sp. 2MCAF15 (assembly GCF_052115605.1). NCBI lineage: Bacteria > Bacillati > Actinomycetota > Actinomycetes > Micrococcales > Micrococcaceae > Arthrobacter > Arthrobacter sp. 2MCAF15. Next base: position 26,161 of record NZ_JBFRGZ010000031.1, read on the forward strand.
AAGACCGCACACCATAGTGGACGGTAGGTCTGGACCACTTGCGCTGGGTGTTAGGACGAATGTTCCGAACTCGAGAAAAGTTCCTTCATCGATCAATTCGTCAATTCGCTCCCGAGCGGAGAGTCGTCCGGCGGCATGTTCTCGCTCTATCCGGGCCACCCCACCGCCATTCAATGCCGTAGCGCGGCGCGTGCCAAGTTCGTCCAGGAGGTCTTTCCACAGCGGATCACGGGTGCTCATTTGATTCCTTCCAGCAGTTCTGCGGCCTGCCTCGCGAGCAGTTTTTTCTCGACCTTTGCGGCGGGGTTGCGCGGAAGCTCCTCGAAGAACAACACGTGCTTGGGTTTCTTGTAGGAGGCCAGGCGCTGACGGACGAAATCAATGAGTTGCTCGGCAGTTAGCGATCCCTCCGCGGCGAGCACAATGCAAGCGCAGACCGACTCCCCGGACTCCTGGTCTGGAAGGCCGATGACGGATGCATCCACAATCATCGGGTGTTCCAGCAAGACGTTTTCCACTTCGGCAGGGTAGATGTTCTGCCCCTTCGAGATGATCATGTCCTTGGACCGACCCTCTATGTAAAGGTATCCATCAGCGTCCACTCGGGCCAGATCCCCCATCTTTAGCCACCCCTGCGAAAGCGCACCTTCATTGAGCTCCGGTGAATTCCAGTAACCGGTTGTCACGGATGGCCCTGTTGTCCAGACCTCACCGACCTCGTTTGTTGCCGACTGCCTACCATCTTGATCTCGTACCTGGAAGATCTGGCCGCCGAACGGCCGCCCTACTGAGCCAGGATGTTTCTCAATCTCATCGTCAAGCGCGATCGAAACTACACCTGATTCGGTCGAGCCGTAGGCGAACCCGAAGCTAAGGTGCGACCAACGGGCGCGGAACCTGGCCAACGTCGACGGCGGGCAGTTTTCCCCGCCCGTAAGAACGAACTTCATCGAAGTCAGGCCGGTCAACTCCGACCGATCGTGCTTGAGCATCGGTTCCATCATGGATGGGTAAACGACGGCATGGGTTACCTTCCATTCATCGATGACTGCCGCCATGCGAGCAGGGGTCCAGCCGCGACTCGGCATGATCGCCACCGTTCCACCAGCAAGAAATGTGGGCATGCTCTGCTCATTCATTGCTGCTGTGTTGTACATAGGTCCGGTAAGCAACGTTGTGCTCTGCCGGTCAAGTTGTGGATAGAAGGCGACCTGCTGGAACGCGAACCACATAATGCTCGAGTGAGCCATCTGCACACCCTTGGGTCGCCCTGTGGTGCCGGATGTGTAAAGCAGCATCTGAACCTCGGTGAACCCAACCTGGTCCAATGGAGTTTGGGTGCAGAGTCGTTCATAGTCGTCGCCGCTGACATGATCGGACAGAACAATCAACTCAGGTGCATCGGCGATGGCGGCGGCGCCTTCTCTGGCGATTTGGGACAACTCGCTTTGGGTGAAGACAAGTTTGGGCTGGCAATCATCCAAGATGAGTGCGATCTCGCGGGTCGACAGCCGAAACCCTATCGGCACCAAGGTCATGCCTGCGTACGCACAGGCAAAGTACAGCTCGAATGTCTCGCCACGGTTAAGAAAGTGGCATGCCACTCGGTCGCCGGGCTTCAACCCGCGTTGACGAAAGCTGCCAGCCAGCGCCAGCGCCCGACTCCGCAGTTCGGCGTAGGTCCGCGTCCCCGATTCCCATCGGAGGGCGATCTGTTCGGGATCGATGTGGGCCGGCATCGCTTCCAGACCCAAGAACCAAGCCACCGACGGTTTCAYAGCCATGCCACCTGATTGCATTTTTTATCTCATTCTCGCGTTAGTCAACCTGGTTGAGTACCACGCATTCGTCTCGGCCCAGCCACTCGAAGGCTGGTGCACCGCCATCGTGAGAAGGATCACGAATGCTTTGTTATATATTGGTCGATCGAAATAACTTAAGTCAATGGATGCCGGTACTTACGAGTCTGCGGGGCGAAACCCGGGGCGGATCCTCGCCTGAGTTCGGCTGTTTTATGCTGCGTGATACAATTAGACTTCATGATGAGTGGACCCAGTACTGGTCAGCGCGCCGATCGCCTGGGGATCATAAGGAGGTTTCGATGCCTAAAGTTGTCGACCATGACCAACGACGTCAGGAGATAGCGGATGTTGTTCTCGCGGTCATCGCGGAAAGCGGCATCAAGGCAGTCACGACCAAGATCGTCGCAGAAAGGTCCGGCTGGTCCACGGGCGTCATTAATCACTATTTTTTGTCACACCGCGACCTTCTCCTTGTTGCGCTCCGCCGTGCGGCGGAGATACAAGGGCGAAGGTACCGGGAGCTGCGAACAAAGACCGCTGATGCAGATCCGATTACGCGGCTTAACTGGCTCTTTCAGAGTTCGCTCCCGATTGATGCCGAACGTATCGCGATGATTCGAGTCTTTCTCGTCTTTTACGCGGAAGCCAGCTGGAATCCGACTGCGCAGGAAGAAATTGTCGACTACCTAAATAGTTGGCGACGGCTGGTTGAGCGAGTAGTCCGGGAAGCACAGGATTGCGGGCAGATCGATAAGAAGTTCGATGCACACGAGCTAGCCGTCGGCTTCGTTGGTCTTACCGACGGTCTAGCAATCCACGGGGCATTTGACGATCTCGTCCTTCGTCAGGCCACCCGATTGCACGATTGCGCACTGGAGTTAGTCGAGGGTCAATGGCGCCTCGTCCAGCCAGGTCTAAAAGGGCATCCTCAGCTGAGTGGTGCTATCGACGTCGATCTCGATGCTCGTCGCTGACGACCTCAACACGCAATAAGGAGAAGCTTAATGCCAACTGCCCAAACCCCGGTTGCAATCGTCACCGGAGCTGCCAGAGGAATCGGTGCTGCAACTGCGATGCGGCTAGCAGCCGATGGATACGCCGTCGCGGTGCTCGACCTTGACGAGTCTGATGCGAACGATATCGTGAACAACATCATTCACACAACTGGCCGCGCGGCGATTGCCGTCGGTGCCGATGTCTCCGACGAGTCGTCCGTTGAGAAAGCGATTACACAGATCGCGGATTCGCTCGGGTCCCCCACCGTGTTGGTGAATAACGCAGGCATCCTGCGCGATAACCTGTTGTTCAAGATGTCTGCGGACGATTGGGACTCGGTCATCCGCGTGCACCTTCGGGGCGCCTTCCTGATGTCTAAAGCCGCGCAGCGCTTCATGATCGGTCAGCCCTACGGGCGGATAATCAATGTATCCAGCACGTCCGCTCTCGGCAACCGAGGTCAGGCCAATTACTCGGCGGCTAAGGCAGGCATCCAGGGATTCACGAAAACACTGGCCATAGAACTTGGAAAGTTTGGGATCACAGTCAATGCCGTGGCCCCTGGCTTCGTGGAGACAGATATGACAGCTGCGACTGCGGAACGCGTCGGCATGACATTCGAGGCTTTCAAAGCAGCGTCTATTGCGGAGATCCCTGTGGGGCGGGTTGGACAGCCCGAGGACATTGCTGCTGCAGTCTCGTTCTTTGCCAGCAAAGATGCTGGCTACGTCTCCGGGCAGGTGCTCTACGTCGCTGGTGGCCCAGGTCAGTAAGCTGTGGATCGGCAGATCGCTCCCCTAAAATCTCGTTTGCTCGATCGACTTGGTCGGCTAACAGACGATCCCACCTTCAATCCATGGCGCTAATGGGGCGCCCAGTAAAAGCCGCGATTTACGCACGACCGGGTCGGCTACAGCGGGATAAGGCATTGTCACATTTTACCGAAGCATGCCGACCGGGTGTGAGTATGTCAACCTGATTCAGGACCACTGAGACAGCCTGATCCAGGACCGCCCGCCGTTCGGTTGCAGGAACCCTAAATAGCATCCTTCACCGGATGCGCGCCGAGGTGGCAGCATCCAAATTCAGTCGAACGCCATTGTCAGTTCCGCCAGGGATTCAATGCGCATGTCGGCCAGTTCGACCTCCGGGCGCTGTGCATGGAGATGTCCCCACGGGCCACGACGAACAAAGGCAGTCCGCATGCCGGCCTTGCGGGCAGGCCGGACATCGTTATCGAGGCGATCGCCGACGTACAGGATCTGCCGGGCATCAAGCTGCGCGGTGTCGACGATTCGGGAAAAGAACTCTGCGGAAGACGACATCGGCACTGACAGCACCCACCCCCAGCGCCGCAGTGATCCCGGCCTGGATGTCGTCGGCGTCCATCGAGCGGTGGAGCAGCAGGACGTCGATCAGTTCACGGGTCCCGTCAGCGTCGCCGTTGACCCTGCGGGAAGCAGCCCAGAACGCCTCATGGGCGCTGGTGAACGCACCCGACTCCCGGGCCCGGGCCAGCGCCGTGGACCCCGGCAGCGCTCCCGGTTTGGTCTTGAGGACCTCCAGATAGTGATCCAACTGGACCGACTGCCCACCTTTGTCAACGATCCGCCGATGCCTGGCCGCCACGGCCCGGCCATCGAACACCACGACCTCCGACGCCCGCAAGGACACCCGGACCTTCTGGCCGATGAACCGGACCGGGACCGAATACTTCACCATCCGCACCGTGATCAGCGAGGACCTACCTACCCGCGGCGTCAGCGTCAGGCCCGGATCAAAGACCTCTCCCGGCAACGGTGCCAGGAACGGCCGTTCGGCGGCGAAGTCCTGGCCGATGGTGCGGATCCTGTCCGTGATCCGCCGGTGGTCATCCTGGGCTTCCCAAGCCCGGATCCGGTCGTTGAGCTCGTCCAGGGACTCTGTGACGGGCATGGCCGAGAGTCTGTTCCGCTGGAACCTGCCAACCTCTCCCTCGACCCCGCCTTTTTCGTGGGCTCCATCTATCCCGGGCTGGCAGTAGAAGGCATCAAAGCCGTAGTGCGATCGGAACAACAACCACCGGTCGTTCTCCAAACGTTGACGGCCCTGCCGGAACACCACTGCCGTCACCGCGCTGGTGAGGTTGTCATAGCGGATGTGCTTTGTCGGGATGCCGCCCAAGACCTGGAACGCGTCAAGGTGTCCTTCCAGGAAAGCTTCCTGGGCCTGGGTCGGGTAAATCCGGTGGATGGCCTTGCCCGAGTGCGAAAGACGGAAAACGAACATATGACATTTCGTCCTCACACCGTCTAGGACGACCCAGACTTCACCGAAATCCACCTCCGCCTCCGCGCCCGGGGCATGTTCTTGGGGCACGAACACTTCCACCCGGCGACCGGATTCCACATCGATCTGGGCCCGGCRCACCCGCACGTAGTCACGCACGGTCGAATAAGAAAGCTCCTCCGCTCCGTGCTCTTCAATGAGCCGGGCCAGGATCCTCCTAGCGGTGTGGCGCTGCATCCGCGGCGCGGTCGTGTCCTCGTTCAGCATGGCATCGATCGCCGACTTGAACGGGTCCAACCGGGGCGAGGACCTCTCGGGCGTCTTCCGCGCCGGCGGAACAGGGTCGGTCAAAGCCTGTCGGACTGTGTCTCTGCCGATCTGGTACCGCTTTGCCAGCGCGCGGATCGACATGCCCTCCACACGGGCGTCTCGGCGGATCCTGGCAAACAGCTCCATGCGCACCCTCATCCGGGACCTACAAATGCTCGCTTTCATCAGATGAAAGCAACACTGAGGGTGGTCCTGACTCAAACCGTCACAAGCAACCGGCGAGTCGTGCGTGGTCCTGATTCAAGCCGTCACGCCGGTCCTGAATCAAACTGCCATAGTCACGGGTGTCGTCGCGAAGCCGCAGCTGCAGGCAGAGGAGCTTGCCTTTGGGTGTTGCCTCAAGGCTTAGGCCGCTGTGAGCGCGATCCGCCGATGATCATATTCGAGGGCGTGAATTTGCTCATCCGTTGTTGTCGTCACCGGCGGGGGTGACCCTAATGCTTTCGTCAAGCAGGTTTGGGCGGATTCTCTTCGTAGGTGCTGTGCCTTGGCATGGAGTAGATGATGTAGCAGCGCGCCGGGCTAGGCAGATCACGGCGGCGTTGTGGTTGCCTCATTGCAATACCTCCGGAACGGTGATTCGTTGCCTCCTTGAAACCTCCGGATAGGTCAGGCGTCCGAGACTCGGTTGACGGGTTTGGCGGGCATGGTTTCCAAGGCCAGGGCCAAGGGCCAGTGTTCCAGTTCGCCGAGCAAGGCCAGGATTTGGCGTGAGAGTGCTCCGGGGTCGATCCATTTGAAGGCGGCGTTCATTTCGATGACGAGGCCGTTAAACGCAGTGCGCGCGTCGTGCTTCGTGGTCACTTTCGCCCTCTTGGCGCTGCTTTTCGATGAAGATCCGGTCCGGTTTCCAAAACTCGTTGAGCTTGTCCAGCTCCGCGGCAGTGTCGTAGCGGAGGTAGCCGATCAGTTCCCCCGGACCCGCGCCCAAGTTCTTCTGCTCGACGTTGGCGCCATCGTTCTTGTTGCCTGGCCGGGTCCGGGTGAAGGTGATTCGGCGGGCATGGCAGCCGGCGAGCAAGGGCTCGTTGATGAACTCCCCGCCTTTGTCCTGATGGCTCCCGATGATGGGAAACTGGAACACGGCGGTTACTTGTTCGAGGGCCTTGAAGACCCATTTGGCCGCCTTGTTCCGCGCCGACTTGTTTACCGTCCATCCGGTGCAATTTCGGTAGCCGTCAGGGTTAAGCAAAATTCTCCGAAGCTGTGCCTCCCTCGTGGCCGACCTTGTCGATCTCCAGGAATCCTGGGACGGCGTCGTACCACTCGGCTCAAGGCCGGACGGGATTGGATTTCGGGAGCGTGTATCTGTCAGTGAGGCTTTGCCTGGGCCGTTTGTTGAGGCTGATTGCAATGCAACATCCGCGAGGTGCCGGGAGCGTATTTGAACAGGTCAGAGTAGTTGGGAAAATACTTGCCCAGCATCCCATTCGTGTTCTCATTCGACCCGCGTTGCCAAGGGCTGGCGGGAGCAGAAATAGGCCGGCACCCCGGTGGCTGTGGTAAATCCGGTGTGCGTGGAAATCTCACTTCCCGGTCCCAGGTCGGCGAGGTTAGCAACGCAGGCGGCAGCGGATTGAGCGCTGATTTGAGCCCACCAGGACGGGATGGATTCTAACGATCGTCGCAACACTCGGCCGTTAGGTATGAGTGATTAGGAGCCTAGCAAAGCGCTCCGCGGGAGTATCGTCGTTGAGGATTCTCCGAGGTCGATTGTTGAGGGGTAGTGGCGACAGCTTCCTGACGAAGGTGCTGCGAGTTTCCACCGTTGCGCTCAGTTGGGATCGGCCAGCGTTGGATAGCCGGCTGAAAGTGAAGTAGGCGCTCACCGACCGGCGAGTATTCGTACGACCTCGACGGGCGGCTTTGGCGTGGGGCGGTCCTCGGGGACGGCCACCCAAACGATGCCGTGCGGATCCTGACGACTCCTGGCGGTACCAATCGGCTCGGCAAGGTTGACCGCTACGTCGCGGGCGAAGCCCTCGACGGTGCCGTCCGCTGCTTCCGCGTGAAACTCGAGCCTGCACCCTAGGGTCATCATGGGGTCGACGGTTCGGCGGTACACCACGCATGCTGCGGCGGGTCCGTCCTGCCATGCGCCGAGGATCTGCACGTCCTCAGCCCAGTAGCGGTCGACTGCGTCAATGATGTGTTGAGTTAGGTTCATAGTTAGGCCCCCATGAGCTCCACCGCCATTTCTCCGGAACCGGCGTTATTCAAGTAAATACCGGATGAGCTTGAAGAAGAGTGGATTCTAACGATCCTCGCGACCCTCGGCGGTTAGGTATGGGTGGTTAGGAGCCTAGCAAAGCGCTCCGCGGGGGTGTCGTCGTTGAGGTTTTGTCTGGGCCGGTTGTTGAGGCTGGTTGCAACATCCGCGAGGTGCTGGGGAGTGTAAATGGACAGGTCGGAGTATTTGGGAAAGTACTGGCGCAGCAGCCCATTGGTGTTTTCATTCGTGCCGCGTTGCCACGGTGAGTGGGGATCACAGAAGTAGACCGGAATCCCGGTGGTTGCGGTGAATCCGGCGTGTTTGGCCATTTCACTTCCCTGGTCCCAGGTCAGCGAGGTTCGCAGCGCAGGCGGCAGCGGATTGAACGCCTTGATGAGTCCGTCGCGCAGGTCCTCGGCACGGTTGATTCCTGGCATGTGCACCAGGAGCAGGTAGCGGGTGCTCCTTTCGACCAACGTGGCGATTGCGGAACGGTTCTGGGTGCCCATGATCAGGTCGCCTTCCCATGCTCCGGAAACGGAACGGTCGCTACCTCCGGGGCCGGTCGCTGGTCATCAACACGTCGCCGGCGAATCTGGAGGATCTTCTGCAATTGATCTGTCGGGTTTGCGGTGGGTACCGGCTGGTGCGAAGGAATTTGACGAGTTCCCGGGAGAGCCCGCCGCGGCCGCGGGAATAGAGGACCTGGTAGATCGTTTCGTCCTCACGTCGTCCGTAGGAATTGCAGCCAACGTATGGTCTCCCGAGCGTGACCGCCATGCACTTTTGCGCCCTGTGCTCGCCCGGTGAGTGCACGGCCTAGCTGGCTATAGGTCGTGTCAAGTGCATGCTCCGGGCATGACAGTGCGCGCCGCATGTTTGGCCGGGCGTTCTGACGTGTCTGTGGGGTGGCGGTTTGGTTGGCTGGCCCGGCGTGATTCCAAGGGCGCCCACGCTGACTTATTCGACCTCGGCGGTTGCCGGGTCATCTGGCGTCGTTCGGGCTGCCCAAGGGCGAAGGGCCGGGCGCCAAGCTAGGTGCGGCGTAACGCGGGAAGCGTCCGCCATAGCTGTATCGGCGTCTGGTCCGGCCCTTCGTCGGTTCCAGCGTCTCACCGCCGGCCTGGGTTGTGAAGGGATCCTGCGGGCACCTCCGTGGGTTCCGTGAGGGGGATTCCGGCTGGCATCATGGTGTGCCGCGGCTTGTCACTTCCAGCTGCCGGGGTCGTAGGTGGCCTGGTCCCGGACCATGGCGTAGGCGATCCGTGATGCGCGGTGCGCCATCGCGCAGGCGATGACGCCACCGTGCTTGCCTCTGGTCCTGAGCGCCGCGGCGTAGGTCCGGCTGGGCGCGTCGTTGAACCAGAGCCCCATGCCGAGATCGATCAGGGCCCGGCGTAGGGCCACGTTGCCTTCCCTGCTGATGGATCCGTCGCGTCGTTTGCCTRCCGATTCGTACTGGGTGGGGGACAGACCCGATGCCCGGTAGATCTGTGACGGCCCGGGCCAGCGGTGCGGGTCGCCCAGGGCGCCGCCGTAGTTGCCGGCGCGGACCACACCCCAGCCCGGGGTCGTGGTGAGCGTCGCGAACGGGCTCAACGGAAGCAACCGGGCGAACTCTGCCTCGGATGCGTCGATCTGCGCGGTGAGCTCGGTCAGCAGGTCCAGATCGGCGGCCAGCACCTGCCGGGCCACGGCTGCGTCCGCCGTGGTCAGCGCGTCGCGGGCGGCACGGACGAGCCGGTCGGCCAGCGGCTGCCGAACGTGGAGGCCGCGGACGGCGGCGAACCGGATGAACCGGGCGGTGCCCAGTGCGGCGAGCCGCTTCGGGTCGGTGAATTCAGCAGCCATGAGCCTTCCCACTTTGGTGCCGAGCACGTCCGGCAGGACCAGCGTCAGCCCGGGGAAGGCCCGGTCCAGCTGGCCCAGCAGCTGGTTCTTCGTCGCGGTCCGCGCCTGGACCCTGCGGGTCCGGTGCGCCGCCCACGCGCCGAGTTCACCGATCACAGCCTCGCGCGCAGTCACAGGAAGGCCCCTGCCGCTGAGGACCAGCTCGGTGATCGCTTCCAGATCCAGGGCATCGGTCTTGATGCGCCGGCGTCCCTGGACCCTGCGCTGCTCGGCCACGTGCGCGGGATTCAGCTCCAGAACCTGCCAGTCCGCGGGCCACACGGACGGGTGAGCAGCGGCCGGTGGTAATGCCCGGCAGCTTCGATCCCGACTCTCACGGGAACATCCATCCCGGCCAGCCGGCTTTTGATCAGAGTGAGGATCCCGTCCAGGCCCCGTCCGGTCATCTCGAAGTCCACCGGACCCAACAGGCGGTGCCGGGCGGCATCGGTGACCGACAACGCGACCGTCCTCTTGCCAACGTCGACAGCAACAACAACGGGTGATTCACCGGTCACCACGCCCTGAACAGACATAACAAACACCTCCGAAGGTGTCGGGAGGATCCCGCGGATCAACCTCAGGTCCTCAAAGGAATCTGATACATCCCGTCCTGACATCTCCGGAGGTGTTTGTGAAGGACAGACTCAACTCATATCAGCTGTCAGTGATCGTCCGTTGTGATCGTGCCACTGTCCAAAGGGCAGCTGGAAGTCCTGATGGTCCCTCGTTGCGTCGCTAACCAACTGGACGGTTCCTGTGTGTTGTTGGACGGGGGAGAGGACTATTAGCGTTTGCTCACCGTGCCAAATAG
>NZ_JBFRGZ010000032.1:0-29910 GCF_052115605.1 Arthrobacter sp. 2MCAF15
GCCCAGGCGGGCGCGGGTTGCTTCAATATCTCTGCTCGGATGACATCCGGGTTTTCACTCATCGTGTTTCCTCGCTGGATTTAGGTGTTGGGTTTAAGCGTGGGTGGGATTTCCTGCAGGGTCTCGGCGGTCTGCGGCATGCCCTTGATGGCGTTGAGTTCCTTGCGGCCACTGGTTGCCAGGACGGCGCCGGCGATTGCCCAGATGACGGCGATAACGACGGCGGACCAGCCCAGGCCCATCACGTTCCCCAGCGCCCACCAGAGTGCCACCGACAGGAACAGGAGCACGAAGTGGCCAGCGACGCCGGCGCCGGCCAGCATGCCGGCGCCCTTTCCGGCACGGGTGGCGGACTGCTTGAGTTCGACCTTGGCAAGTTCCACTTCCTGCCGCATCAGAGTGGACATGTCCCGCGTGACCTCACCCAGCAGGTCGCCGAGGGAAGAGGTTTCCGCTTTCGCGTGGGCGGCGGTGGGAGGGATTTCGCTGCTCATCGACGGCCGCCGTTAAAGGGGTCATCGCGCAGCGGATCGGCCGTCCGCAGGGGCTCACCGACACCAGGATCCGCGGCCCGGCGTCCCATCCCGCCGTCCCTGATCGGGTCCGCGGCGCCCACGGTTCCCAACTCGGAGTCCAACTGATTCGGCGGATAGGTGTCCGCATAGCCTGCCGTCGTCGTTTGCGGTGCCGGCATCTGCACCGGTGGAGGCGGGACAGCTACCCCGGCGTCGGGGATCCGGCTAACGGCCGGCGTGCCCGCAGCAGCGGTGCCAGTCGTTGCGGGAGCCCCGGCGCTCAGGCTGCGGCTGAGCCTGCCGGCCAGCACACCGGCTCCGGCCGCGAGCAGGAGGAAGGTGCCGGGCCGTTGGCGGGCAAAGGACTTTACCTCTGTCAACAAGGAACCCGGATCCCGGCCATCGAGCCAGGACGCGACAGCGGAGGATCGTTCCGCGGCCTGGCGAACGAGGTCAGTGGCCACGCCCGGCTGCTCGGAGGCTGCGGCCATGGAATGCAGTTCGCCGGCGACGGATCGCAGGCCCTCGGCGACCTTCTGCTGCTGCGCTCCTGCCTGCTCAGTCAGGTCCGACTTCGCCTGGTGCAGCAGCTCCCGGGCATTGGTCTTGACCTCGGTGGCCACGTTGGCCGCCTCCGTCTTGGCCGTCTCCGCGACGCTCTGGGCCGCGTCCGCGGCCTCGTGCTTTACCTCTATGGCTTCTTCCTTCGCAGTCTCCTGTTTAGACGACGGGTTTTCCGCGCCCGCGGGACGTACTCCGACGGCGTACTCGTCCGTTGAGCCCCGGGGCGGTGCCTGGTTCCATGGGTTCTGGGTCATCGTTGCTCTCTTTCAGAAAGGGTCCGCGTGGGATCGTGACTGCGGTACCGGATGAAATTAGTAAGCACGGTTACTAATTAGATGGTAAGCACACTTCTTATCTACGCCAAGGCTTTTCGCGAAATTAGTAAGCATGCTTGCAAAAGCGGTGGGTGTGGGTAGGGTGGGCTTTCAGTGGCGGTGTATTGTGGCGCCGTCCTGACCGCGTGACCCTTATTGCCCAAAGCAGGGAGGCTCTCCACGTGCCCCTCCCCCGCGAGCCCGATGCCCGGGACGGCTACCGGCTCCTGACCGCGGCGGCCCGCATTATCCAGCGGCTTCACGACGAGGCGCTTGCCCCGCTGGGACTGACCCGCGCCGCCGTCATCGCCCTCGAAGCCGCCGCCCCGCGGCCCATGAACCAGGAACAGCTTGCCGCCAAGGTTCATGTCCAAAGCCAGACACTCGGCCGCGTCCTGGCCCGGCTGGAGGCGGAAGGACTGGTCACCAGGACCCGAAACCCGGCCGACCGGCGGCAATTTCAGGTCGAGATCAGCCCGGCCGGCAATGCCGCCCTGCAGGCGGCCCGCCGGGCCGAGCGTGCAGCCGTGCCCGCAGACTTCGACGGATGGGAAACCCTGTCGGAACAACTCGCCCGGTTTGTAGACTTCTTCCGAACCCGACAACAGGGTACTCCCGGCTCCGACACCCTCCGGCAGTCAAAGCCGCCCTCCGCCTGGGAGGAACCATGACCGCATGTCGAACGAGAACGTATCAGGGGCGAGGTGGTTGGAGTGGTCTCAAATTTGGCATCTGCAGATTCACTGGACAATGGATATCGCGCTCTGACGGCGGATGCCGGGTAGCTTCTGAACCTCGGGCCCGAAGAATCCGTGATGGTTCGGGATGGTGCGGGTACGGCGTTCGCGGGCGCTCTCAACCTAAGGTGGGATAACAGTGGCATCAGGCTCAAGCTCCGGAACCAAACGTGGCGTCCTTTTCGATGTCGATGGGACCTTGATTGACTCCAGCTATTTCCACGCCCTTGCGTGGTGGCAGGCGTTCCGGCGGGAGGGGCTGGACATCCAGATCTCCGCCATCCACCGCTGCGTCGGCATGGGCGGCGACAAACTCATCGAACATCTGTTTCCCGAGTTCACTAAGGACATGCAGGAAGACCTGAAATCCGCGCACGGTGCCGTGTTCTCCACGTTCTGGCCTTCGCTGCGGCCCTTCGACTGTGCCCGGGACCTCCTGGCCGCCTGCTCTGACGCCGGGCTGGCTGTCGGCTTGGCATCATCAGCGCAGGAGCGGGACCTGGACGTCGCCCGGCGCCTCTTGGACGCCGGCACGTCCATCGATGCCTGGACAAGCTCCAACGACGCCGACGAGAGCAAGCCCTCCCCCGACATTCTCCTTGCATGTTTGGAAAAGCTTGGCCTCAGCCCGTCGGATGTCGTTTTTGTTGGCGATGCCGTCTGGGACGTGAAGGCCGCCGCGGCGATCGGAATTCCCTGCATTGCCCTGACCTGCGGCGGAATCAGCGCAGCCGAACTGCGGGATGCCGGTGCCGCGGAAGTGTACGACAATCCGCGACACCTGTTGGAAAGCCTTGAGGGCAGCGCCATCGGAAAGCTGAGCGCCAAAGATATAGGCACCTAATCGCAGGGCGCCAAGAGCCGCTCGCACCGGCTTTCTTGTTCCATCCCCCACGAACTGTGCGATGACAATGATCCGGCAGCTCGACCCCCACCACCTTCTCACCGGTCCAAAACCGAACTCACCCTTTTACTCCGTGGCTTGTTCGCGTCGATATGGCAACACACCAGCAGGGACGGCTCCGGGTCGTTCAGCCGGCATAGTGTCCGGTCGCCCTTGCGCCTTCCGGGCTGCTGCCGGGACAATACAGCTAGCGGACCGAATGGGCGTCTACTGCTCCGCCGTGCCACGAGTCGTCGCCCCGGATCCCGCTTCACAGTTCGCGGCGATGGCAAGGCAACCCATCGGTCCAGGTATCAACAACAGGGCTGACGCACACAGCGGGGGGCGCCCGGTTGCTCGGGGCATCGGGCTCTCGGTCCGGCGGTTACATCCCGTTCGCCGCGAGTTTCGCCGCTTTCCTGGCACCCCGGCCCTTCGACTTCATCCGAATGGCAGCCGTCTCCCAGACCAACATCCGGCTCGTCGGCACGCACGCCGGAGTCGAGATCGGCCAGGACGGCCCGCCGCAAAAGGCGCTGGAGGACCTCGCCGCCATTCGGGCCGTGCCATTGATTGACTGCCGCGCCTTTGAACCCGCGCCCCGCCAAGATGCTAAGTATGCTTAGAATGAAACCGCCGGACGGTCCTGTCCTGCTTGCCTGCACTGGAGGACGTAATGAAAGCTTCACCGACCCTGGCGAGCAATCTCCAGAGAGTCCTCACGGACCTGATCGACCTGCACCTGCAGGGCAAACAGGCACACTGGAACATCGTCGGTGCCAACTTCCGCGATCTCCACCTGCAGTTGGACGAAGTTGTCACCAGCGTTCGGCTGTTCGCGGACGAGACCGCCGAGCGTATGCGCGCGCTGCACGCGCTTCCGGATGGCAGGAGCGCCACGGTCTCCGCGCAGACCCGGCTGGAACAGTTCCCCGACGGACTCGTCTCCACCAAGGACGCCGTCAAACTGATTACCGCGCGGCTGGAGCGCACCGTTAAGACAATGCGTGAGGTCCATGACGAGGTGGACGAAGAAGATCCCACCAGCGCTGACCTGCTCCACGCCGGCATTTCCCGCCTGGAACAGCTGGCCTGGATGGTGAACGCCGAAACCTTGACCGCGTCAGCCCCTGTCACCGCGCCCGAACACGGCTGACGGCCAGAACGGCAGACGGAATGGAGCCCCGACCGCAGCCGGTGCGAATCAGTTCGGCGCCCGGCCGGCTTGAAGCAACAGTCCCGCAACTTGAATCGGTGCGCGACGCCGTCGGAGATATCCCGGCGCTGCTGGCGCTGGCACAGAATATCGGGCAGAACGCTCCGCGGCCCGGCGAGGGCGACACCGCCCACCTGTGGGAACTGCTGGCATCCGTGACAGCGGTGGATGTGGCTGCCGGACGGGTGCTCGAACCGCACCTTGACGCCATCGCCATCCTCGCGCAGGCACGTCCCGGCGCCGGCACCCGGGCCACGGCCGGCTCCTGGTCGGAGGGGCCTGGCCCAGCCCCCGACGCGGCGGACGGAGCCTGGGGGGTGTTCGCCGCCGAAGGTGCCGGCCTGCGGCTCAACGCGACGCCGGACGGCGCCGGCCGTTATGTCCTAAGCGGATCCAAGCCGTGGTGTTCGCTTGCTGCGCAGCTGGACGGGGCTGTCCTGACTGCACGCCTTGGAGCGGGAAACGCCGGGAACCCCGGGACAGGCGCCCGGGCGGCCTTCGCCGTCAATCTCCATGACCCAGGGGTTTCCTGCGAAACACCGCCGTGGTCCAGCCGCGGCCTGCGGGAAATCCCCAGCGGGACCGTGCACTTTGAGGATGTCCGTGCCGTGCCGGTGGGAGGTCCGGGCTGGTACTTCGGACGGCCGGGCTTCGCCTGGGGCGGCATGGGCGTGGCGGCCTGTTGGCTGGGCGGGGCCGTTGCCGTGGCACGTGACTTTAGCTTCGCACTGGAAAAGGCCGCTGAGGGCGGGCGTGAACCGGATCAGATTGCCCTGGCCCACCTTGGCGAAACGGACCGGATCATCGCATCCCTGACGGGCTATTTCGCGCGGACAGCGGAGCGGATTGACCGCGGGCAGCTGTCCGGCTCCGGCGCATGGAGCGAAGCACTCCGCGTGCGCGGCACCACTGCCGCCGCCGTCGAACGCATCCAGACCATGGTGGCCCAGAATCTGGGGCCCGGGCCCTTGGCTTTCAACGAACCGTACGGAAAGCGGATGGCGGACTTGTCGCTCTACATCCGCCAGCACCACGCCATGCGGGACGACGCCCAGCTTGGCGCCCTGACCCGGATTGGGGACCGCTCATGGTGACCTTCTCACACGCGGATACCGGCACTGCCGAGACCGAATGGGAGGCCAGCGGACTGTCCCTCCTCCCGGAGCTTCCACTCGGTGCGGCCGAACTGGCAACCATGACGTTCATAGTGCTGGCGGCACATCCGGATGATGAAACCCTGGGCGCCGGAGGATTGCTCTCCCTCTTGCACACCGCGGGAGCCGGCATTGAGGTGCTGCTCTGTACCGCGGGGGAAGCATCGCACCCAGAATCGAGGACCACGACGCCGGAACAGCTCGCCGCCGTACGGGTCGCCGAATTCGATGCCGCACTACATGAGCTGGCACCCGGCTCCCCCTGGCGGTTCCTGCACCTACCAGACGGCCAGCTCGCCACTCGAAGTGACAGCATCGCTGAAGCGGTCCGGGAATCGATTGCGACTTCGGGCCGCCCGGCGAACCACGTCGTGATCGTGGCGCCGTACCGCTCCGACGGGCACACGGACCACGACACCCTGGGTTCAGTGGCGGCCGAGGTTGCCTCGGCGGGCGGCCACGGGCTGCTCGAATACCCCGTCTGGTATTGGCTGTGGGCCGCGCCCGAAGACACCACCTGGCGGTCGTGGGTTCGCGTGCCGCTGACACCCGAGGAGCAGGGCGCCAAGGCCTCGGCCATGCGGGCCCATGGCTCGCAGACCAAAGCGCTGTCAGCCCAGCCCGGCGACGAAGTGCTGCTTGCCGGGAGTTTCCTCGAACACTTTTCCCGCCCCTGGGAAACGTTCGCATGGAACGCGCCCGCCAGCGGGAGCAATGGCGCCAATGACGCCGAGCGCATCTTCGACGCCGTGCACAACCGAAACGATGACCCGTGGGGCTACGCCACGAGCTGGTACGAAAAGCGAAAACGGGCGCTGACACTCGCCATCCTGCCAGCGGAAACATACGGCTCCGGGCTGGAAGTTGGGTGTTCCATAGGGACGCTCAGCGCGGACCTTGCCCAGCGCTGCAGGCAATTCCTGGCAGTCGATGCCAGCAGCGCCGCGCTCGCCCAAGCGACGCAACGATTGTCCGGCCACCCCTCCGCGCAAACGCGGCATCTCACGGTTCCGCACGAGTGGCCCAAGGGAGCCTTCGACCTCGTCGCAGTCTCCGAGATGGGCTATTACCTGACGCCCGGCGAACTGGCCCGGCTGTTCACCCGCGTGCAAGCCTCCATATACCCCGGCGGAACCCTACTCCTCTGCCACTGGCGGCACCCCGTGGAAGGCTGGGAACTCGACGGGGACACAGTCCATGAACTAGCCCGCCGGCAACTCCACTGGCCCACAGCGGCCCTCCACCGCGAGAAAGACTTCGTCCTTGAAGTTTTGGTAGCCCCGGAAAAGATCCCGGCCGAAGCCCAGCAACCTGCAGAAATCCATGAGCGGGCGTGGGTCCGGGAACCAGACCGCGGATCCGGAAGCCCGCTGGCATGACCGAACCTGCGCCGGACCGCTCGCCAGGAGATGCCCTTCAGTCGCGGCCAAGAGTCGTCCGGGTAGCGGTGGTCATGCCCGCCCACAACGAAGACCGGCACCTCCACCGTGCGCTGGCCGCCCTCCGCACGTCAGCCGACGCATTGGAACGGAGCCATCCTGAGGTGACGACCTCCATCACGGTGGTACTGGACAACTGCACGGATCAATCGGCAGAAATCACGGCCCGGCATGTTTCTGCCGACCCACGAATCTCGGCACTGGAAGTCCGACTGCGCAGCACCGGCGCCAGCCGGGCGGCCGGGGCCAGGGCCGCCCTGGCCGCTGCCAACCCTGCTTCCAAGCTCACCACCGACCGCATCTGGTTGGCCAACACCGACGCCGATTCCGCCGTCCCGGAGCACTGGCTGGCGCGCCAGGTTGACCTAGCCGACGCCGGGACCGACGTCATTCTGGGTTCCGTGGAACCGGACCCCGCCGGAATGGACCCGCTGATCCTGCGCCTCTGGCTGGCGCGGCACCCGTTCCACGAGGACCACCCCCACATTTACGGCGCCAACTTCGGCGTCCGCGCGTCCGCCTACCTCGCCGTCGGCGGATTTCCTCGACTCCACGCACACGAGGACCGGACCCTCGCGGAACGCCTTCGCCGGCACAACTTTGCCGTGACAGCAACGGACACTATCCGGGTCCTGACGTCAGGGCGCACGCAGGCCCCCGCACCACGAGGGTTCGGAGCCTACCTCCGAGCCCTCGGACGGGAACTGCCCGCCGCAGCAGGCCTGCTGGACGCCAAAGACCTTTGACGACGTCGGCCCCGTTGCCTTCTGAAGCCGGAACGCCCTGTCCGGCGCGCCCCGCGCAATCCAGTGCGGCGCTGGGCGCGGGATGGGTCCGGCCCCGGATGCACGGCGGCGTCCTACTCGCTGGGGGAAGCGTCTGTTGTCAGGCCCCGGGTATCCGGAGATTCGCTGTCTCGGTCCTCGGCCGGGCCGGGGGCCCTGGTCACATTGTCTGTGCCGCCGGGCGGCTTGCCATTGCCCGCTGCCCGGGCTTCGCCCTGCTCTCCGGGACCGGGGCGGTCAGTGGCCGTTGTTCCCTCATCATCCCGCGGGTCCCGTGGGATGTGACGGGTTCCGTCCCGTTCGCCGTCACGCACGCCTTCGCCGGGCCCGTTCGGTTCGTTGCTCATGACATTCTCCAACTCCTCTGGCGGGCAACCTCCCTCAGGCTAACAACTGGTCCCAGAGAAGGTAAGGGGACGGCGCCAGGAGAAAGCCGCCCCTTATGGGGTCCCTGACGATATCGCCAAGCCAGCCAAATCCTCATCGATGAACTCAACAAAGACTAGATCTCCCCTCCAGCGAGTTGGCACCGAACGGCCTTCCTCGACCTGCCTGCGGCTGTAAACCGGAGATGCATTGGCATCGAACCAACGCCTGGCAACGTTTCTTGGGCCTGCCGTAGCCACAGCGCAGCAATCCAGCCGGCGAGCCCTCACCCTGGACTTACAGGCCACTACGGCGCGTGATGAGGGCGCAAAGGCAGTCGCCAAAGAGGTATTGCACACTACTAAGCATGCTGATTAGATCGTGTTTACGGCCGCATTTCACGACCGCAATACGAAAGGACGAACAGTCATGGGAATTCTCGGATTTCTCCTTCTCGGACTCATCGCGGGCGCCATTGCCAAGGCGGTCCTGCCCGGCCGGCAGGGAGGAGGCTGGATTATCACTCTCGTTCTGGGCGTCGTGGGGGCAATCCTCGGCGGCTGGATCGGCTCCCTGATCTTCGGCGGAGGCCTCGGCGACTTCTTCGATCTGCGGACCTGGCTTCTCTCGATCCTCGGAGCCGTCATAGTGCTGCTGATCTTCGGCGCAGTAGCCGGCCGCAGAAGCAGGGTATAGCGGCCATCGGACCCAAGGCTGCCCGAAGCGGCGTTCCAGAAAATTGCTTGGAGAGCCGCGCGCAGAATCAGAATCCGGCACGCTACGCAGCCCACGGTCGCACCCGGCGAATCCGAACACCAAGGACCCTGGCCCGTGCACCGTTGAATTGCCCTGGAACTGCAGTCAACCGTGCGTACCCAGACGGCCAGTCCCTCCAGGCAGATCGTCCCGCCGCGGGCGCCTCCAACGCCCGGCCAGCATGAAAGCGTTCTGCCATGTATGCGGGCGCTCCACCGAGGAGTCCCCGACCAGACGCACCAATCAAACCTATGAGATTCAAGGAAACGTCATGCTCACCACCGAACAAATTGATCGTCTGCTCAGCCAAGGCGCAAATGTTCTTTCAGGGGACGGAGAAAAGATCGGCTCCATCGGCCAAGTCTTCGTGGACAACGAAGACGGACAGCCGAGCTGGGTAACCGTCAGGACGGGCCTTTTCGGAATGTCCGAATCATTCGTGCCCCTCGAAGGTGCCCGAGAAGAGGGAAATGACATCGTGGTCCCCTACAGCAAGAGCCAGGTCAAGGACGCCCCACGGATCGACGCCGATCGGGCCCTGGAGCCCGCCGAGGAAGACCGGCTCTACCAGCACTATCAACTCGATATCGGACGCACCTACAGCGAAGCGACTCCGGATGGTGCAGATTCCACCCCTGTCCTCGGAACGGAACGAACCGCAACCCCTGCGACAACCGGATACGCCCCCGCCACCGACTACGCCCAGGTCCCCGCCGCACAAGAAACCACCGCAACGGACCGCGGCGCACCCGAGCCATCCGACGCCGTTAGCACCTCCGGATACGACACGACCGCCCCCGCCGCACAAGACACCGCCGCACCAAGCCGCACCACAGCAGGCGAGCCATCCGAGCCCCCTAGCGCCGCCACGTACGACACCACAGCCCCCGCCACCGACGAAACCCGGACCCCCGTCGCACAAGAAACCACCGCAACGGACCGCGGCGCACCCGAGCCATCCGACGCCCTTGGCACCTCCGGATACGACACGACCGCCCCCGCCGCACCAAGCCGCACCACAGCAGGCGAGCCATCCGAGCCCCCTAGCGCCGCCACGTACGACACCACAGCCCCCGCCACCGACGAAACCCGGACCCCCGTCGCACAAGAAACCACCGTGCCGAGCCGCACCAGCGCAAGCGAGCCATCCGAGGCCCCTGGTGCCCCCAGCACTGGCGACGCCGGATACGACATCACCGGAACGGATCGCGGCGCACCCGAGCCGTCCAAGGCCCCTAGTGCCCCCGGCACTGGCGACGCCGGATACGACACCAGTGCCCCCGCTACCGACGACACCAAGGTCCGATCTCAGCCGCGCCCGGACGCGGGTGCCGAACAGCCGGCCGGCCAGGGCCGCCTTCGCAAGTACGTCACCACGGAATATGTAACCAGGACGGTTCCAGTGCAGCGCGAAGAAGTGCGGGTCGAGCGAGAACCGATTGCAGAGGAGAACCGGGGCGAGGTGGCGGACCGTGCGGACGATGAGAACGAGGTCATCCTCCATGAGGAACGGATCATCGTCACCAAGGAGACCGTCCCGGTCGAACGGGTCCGCATCGGCACGGAAACGGTCACGGAAGACGTGACCATCAAGGAGAAGGTCCGCAAAGAACACCTCGACACCGACGGACCCGAAGAGAGCCACAGCTAAACCCTAAAACCACCAAATGCCCCGGGCACGGTCCGTTCACCGAAGCGCAGGGGTTCGTCCCCCGCCCGGCTGGTCCTCCTGGCGCGGGAGACTCCGCGTTTCATGCCGATGCTGGAGGCGCTGATTTCTTCTTTCCTCTAAAACTCAGAACCTCTCCGACCTCGTAGGGGCCGAATGACTCTACACAGATGATCGCGGGCCGCTATATACAACCCCGGGCCGCACGGCGTAGCTTCAATACAGGCTCCTGCGTACCGGTTGCTCTTCTCAGGGACCTTCTTCCGGCTTTGTGCACGCTTGGAGGTAACGCTGCTGTAGCCACATGGCGGCCCGTCACGCACCCTGAGGAAAAGAGCCTGACCATGGCCACCTCGCATTTCCAGCAGTTCCTTCATGACGCCACGTCCCCTGCCCCCGAGACCGACAACCCGCTGGGCCCGGACTGTCTCTATGGCCTGTACACGAGCTGGTGCCTGCTCCACGGAAGGACACCCCTGCCCGGCGCGGCCTTCCGGGCAGCCATGCGCCTGTGCCGCGTTAACGTCCACAAGAGCCGCCTGAGGATGAAGGGGCGCGCCGCAGCAGACTACATCCTCGCCAGCTACCCCTACGCCGGCTGATCATCTCACTCGGAGTTCCCGACTTCCGCCCCGACGGGACCGGACGGCCACCCCGCGCACTGCCGGTGATCTGCGGCAGCTGCGGCACGGACCGCCATCTCATCATCAGATCCGTGGCCCACCTTCCGGACCAGCCGTCCGATATCGTGCTTGTGGCCCACACCTGCAGCCGGTGCCGGCGCTTCAGTGAACACCCTGCGTGGGTCGCTGACCTGTCCCTGGTTCTGGTGCGACTGGAACAAACAGAGGACGTGCTGATACTCGGCGGCCACTACATGCACTGCGGACAACCAATGGAAAAGGCCGGCTCCGAACTCCGCCGGCTGACCGCACCCCTGTCCACCGAAAGCGTGCCCGACGACACCCTGGTCCTCAAGTGCGTCTGCGGCTTCCAGATGGAACTGTCCGAATGACCGACTCCACCGCAGCCGACATCCCTGCCAACAAGAAAAACCGACATCTCACTTCCGTGGCGGTGTCTCGCACCCGAGTTGGGCCACCTGACGCGGCGTTCAAGCCAGATGGCAATTTTGCTCTCGGCTCAGAGTGCGCCCTGGCCCGGATGCACCGCGGCTTTGCCTAGACTCGATGGATGTCTGAGACTGCAAACCTGAAGGACGGCGCCGAACACCGCTGGCCGGCCGTAATCGGGCTGCTCATCGCGCTGGGCCTCTATGCGGCCCTTCCCAGCGCCTTCCTGCCCGCCGTCCGTTACACAGTCGTGGCAATCGGACTCCTGATGCTGATTCCCCTGCTGATTCTCAACCCCCGGCGTCTGCACAAAGAGACACGCTGGTCCAAACGACTAGCCACGGGACAGGCACTCCTCCTCGTCGCCGCCAACGGCGTCGCTCTGGTGCAGTTGATCATTCTGCTGACCGACTCCGGCAGCGGTGACGGGCGCACGCTCCTTTTGGCGGCACTTCAGATCTGGGTAACAAATGTCATCGCCTTCGCCCTGGTCTTCTGGGAACTGGACCGCGGCGGACCGGTCGCACGGCGGAATACCCACCGGGAAAACCTCCCGGCTGCTGACTTCCGGTTTCCCCAGGACGAAGACCACGACGCCGTCACGGAAGTTGCGACGCGCTCCTCAGTCAAGAGTGGCTGGGTCGCCTCCTTCGTCGATTACACCTATTTCTCCCTGTCCAACTCCATGGCCTTCAGTCCCACCGACACCATGCCCCTGTCACCCCGGGCCAAAATGATGATGGGACTCGAAGCCGCCGGAGGATTCGTCCTCCTGGCCCTCGTGATCGCCCACGCCGTCTCTCTGCTGGGCTAAGACCCCGCCCCGCGGCGCTTCCCGCCCTGCGCGCTGAACCGCCGACAGCTGGCATCACCGGAAGACGCGAGGTGGAAGCCAAAGCCTCGTGCGGGCCGCTGGAGGGTGCATAGGTTCTGCAAGCTATTCCCAATGTCTCAGGAATATGTTGGCTTGATAACCGAGATTCGGCTCTCGTCTGGCTTCAAGGCGCCGCACCCCCAATGGCGGCGGGACCTAATGAACACCCGCGCGCCGACGACCTCTCCCAGGCCAGGCACGGCGGTGTTTTTCGTCGAGGCCCATATCCCGTAAGCGAGTTAACGCGACGTCTAGACTGGGCGACGGCACAGGGCGTAGTCTGTTGCTCCGTCGCCTCTGGGGGGATAACCGGATGGAAAGCAGCCTGCGGGATCGTTGCGGTTCGGCCGCTCGCGCACTCATGCTTGCCGCGATCCTTGCCTTGATTTGCCTTGTGTGGGGAGCCGGAACTGCCGACGCCGCGCCGTCCGGGCCGGCGTCGGGGCCACCGCCCGTGGTTCTATCCGATCTTGGCTTGCCCCAGCACGATCCCGTATCTCCCCGGGACAAGGCTTCGGCTGCAGCCCCACCGGTGACGCATCCCCTCCAGACCGTCTCCGCACGGGCGTTGCCTACTGTCAGCGGATTGCCGGGCACGTCCAGCACCGGCCCAGTCAAGGATGTGCCGCTTCCTGTCGCCCCTACGGTTGGGGTGATAGCGACTCCCGCCGTCTCTGCAGATACGGTTGTGAACCAGGCATCACCTGCGGCTGCAACTGTAGCCGCGAGCGTCGCCCCGGTCATTAACGTCGTTAACCAGGTTGCGCCGGTTCTCACACGTACCGGGCCGGTCATCCGTCAGGCCGTAGAGGTCATCGACTCGGCCTCCGGGACCGTTCCGGTCCAGCTCCCCCTCCCCGCAGTGCCGCCGGTCCCGGCCCAGCTCCCCCTCCCCGCAGTGTTGCCGGTCCCCGCAGTGTTGCCGGTCCCGGCCCAGCTCCCCCTCCCCGCAGCGCCGCCGGTCCCGCTCCCGGATACAAGCGGCAAGGTCGTTGCCGCGGGCGCTCGGCCGGCCGCTCCCCCGGCCACTCATGCGCGCGCCCCAAGGCCGCAGCCAGCCTCGGCAGGCCCTGCCCCAAGGGTTACGGTCTCGGGTCCCGGCCTCGCGCAGCTGCGGGTTAACGCCCCCATGCGTGGGGCGTTGTCGGCCGTCGCCGGCTATTTCGCACGTTCCTCCGACCCGGAGGCCACGCTGGACCCAGAAGTCCTGCTCTGGCTGTCCGCCGCGCAAGGCTCCTCGGGCTCGTCGACTTCCGGACCCGGCGGCGGCGCCCAAGAGGCCGGAGACGCCGCCGGATTATGGAATCCCTGGGAGGCACCCAGGAGCGCCCATGCGCCGGGCCTGGCCCAGGCGCCGACGACAAGTCCTTCCTTTGACCCTGGATCATCTCCTGACTGAATAGGCCCTCCCTGCCCTCCCACGGGCAGACAACGGCCACCGACGCCGCTCGGCGTTCGGAATCAATATTCAGTCAGGAGAATAGCCATGTCCATCCACGCCCCCTTCCTTCACGCCGCTGCCGCTGCCGCCCACCGCGGCTCCGTCTCCGGCCACGCATCCGCTCGAGTCGGCAACTGGCCGGACCCGATGCGCAACCGGTCCAGCGTCGGCAACTGGCCGGACCCGATGCGCAACCGGTCCAGCGTCGGCAACTGGCCGGACCCGATGCGCAGCCGGTCCAGCTTCGGCAACTGGCCGGACCCGATGCGCCCTTCGCGCCCTGCTTCGGGCAGGTGACCCAAGCGGCCGCTACCCACCACTCCCAGCACCACCGTCCGGGTGGTGCTGGGAGACCTGGTGAGGCCCCGGCCTCCCTGTGAACCCGGTGTTTTCGTAGAATCAGTATTCGAGCTGGGTGTCTAAACAGCGCGGGGGTGCTCCGAGCTGGGTGTCTAAGTGGCTATTGAAGCCGCTCATATCGCCGAGCGAAGGAGCACCCTTCCGGTGTCTACTTCTACCTGTGGTCTCCCTGCCGCCCCCGTCCTGAATCAGGCTGCCACATTCAATCGACAGTGAAGCGGGATCTGGGCGCCCTGGCGGCTACCGGCATCAGCAGGGAACACATCTTCGTGGATAAGAAAACAGGAGCCACTATCAGTTTGGGAAGTCGCCTGCACTGGCCGATGCGGGATGAACGCTCCGGTGCGGCTGACTGCTGACATTGGGTTGTCCAAAGTCGTTTGTACCAAGCGACCTTTGGTCCGAATCCCCAGCACCGCGGAGGCCGGGCCCCGCATCGCAGTGGGCGCCGCCCGGGGGTGTCCCTTTAGTGAAAGGACTCGGGGTGGGTTTTTCTTCGTAGAAGGTGCCCGCGCATTTACATATTCGTCTGGACGAATTTATGGTGAGGGCGGCGAAGGAGGAAAAATGAAGACCATCGAACGAACCGTAGGAGCCCCGCCCGCTCGGATTTGGGAGCTTTGGACGACGGCTGAGGGCATTTCCCAATGGTGGGCGCCGGACGGCTTCCGCACCGACGTGACTCGTCTCGAACTGGAACCAGGCGGTGAACTCGTCTATACGATGACCGCCATCGCCCCCGAGCAGATTGCATTCATGGAGCAATACGGCATGCCGCTGGCCACCGAATCGCGGAAGCACTTCACTGAGCTGGTCGAGCCCTCTCATCTGGCCTACCGATCCGTCATCGACTTCGTGCCAGATCACGAGCCCTACGAACAGCTCACAATCGTGGACCTGCGACCGGCCGGCGAGCGGACGCGCATTGTCATGCGGGTCGAGCCGTTGCACGACGACACCTGGACGCAGCGGCTTCTCGACGGCCGTGCGAATGAACTAGAGAATCTGGCCAACCTCGTCGCCCAGGGCTAACGCGGCCCTTCACCGGCTTCCTAACAACATGGTCGACATCCAAACGGTCGTGGCACTAATCGGCGAGCCGACGCGGTTTCGGATCCTGGAACTTAGCGGTGTGCCCCTGCTGAGTCGGAAGATACATGACCGTTCAAGCATGTCGACACGACATCACATCGCAATTAGACACCTAGCTGTGGTCTTCCCCCGTCGCGGCCCAAGCGCCGATAAAAGCGGTTCCGTCGCGTGTCAGGTTGAGCATTAAGACCGTCGGCGACGGGCGTCAGGAAATACGGCGTAGAACCCAGCCGGACACGAGTGAAGGGGCCCGCCTTACGTCCGGCTAAGGTATGCCCTAACCAGACGGTAAAGACGATGCCCCACGCTGTTGACCCACTTTGGCATCGAACTTGTGTGCTGAGCGGCCGAGCCGGTCTACGCCGCCGCAGGGCATTCGGCAGCCGGCTCGCAATAAGGAATCTGGCGACATAGTTTCGGACAAGGTCACCAACATGCTGGCGCACGACCGCCTCGGCGATGGCGGCTTACCGCTGGTCGTATGCGCGCACGACGGCGCAGGTGGACTACCTCGACGCGAACTTCGCCGACGACGACCAGATGCTCGACATCATCCTCCAACAGACCGCGGATGATGAGGAGCTGGCCACTCGCCAGTAGACACCACTTGGATCCGGCCCACCGCGCCCACACCGTCGATCAGAGAAGCAACTCAGCTAGGAGAACGCCATGGACAACCTCTTCCGCCGAACTGGCATCGACGTGCCCGAGCCCGTCCGCCGCTTCCTGCAGGGTGAGTCAGATCCTTGGCTAAGAGTCGAGGAATACCAGGACGGAAACACCATGGTGGTCAGAACCGATATCCCCGGCATCGATCCCGACAAAGACATCGACATCACCGTAACCGACAACACCCTGCTCATCGTTGCCCGGCGCAGGGAGCCAGCCCACAAGGATCAGCCGGGATACCGGAGCGAAGTGCGCTACGGCGAATATTCACGCAGCATCCCGCGGCCCCGGGGGGCGAACCCCGACACCGTTGAGGCCCGCTACATCGACGGCGTCCTCGAAATCCGCGCCCAGTTACCTGAGCAGTCCGCAACCTCCGGCACCAAAATCCACGTCTCCCGCGGCGGACACCAGTCACCGGAAGCACCAGAGAACTACGCGACCTGACCGGCGTCAGGTCGCGTAGGGCGCAGAAGACGTCTCCTCCCGGCTCTGGGCGCCGCCACAACCCGCAGCCGGTCCCCG
Organism: Arthrobacter sp. 2MCAF15; assembly: GCF_052115605.1. NCBI lineage: Bacteria > Bacillati > Actinomycetota > Actinomycetes > Micrococcales > Micrococcaceae > Arthrobacter > Arthrobacter sp. 2MCAF15. Next base: position 16,433 of record NZ_JBFRGZ010000032.1, read on the forward strand.
ACCCAAAACGCACGACGAGCGGAAACCACCCTTGACAATCAAAATCAATGACGCCGCACTGCGCCATGCCCGCCAGCTGATCAAGGACGCCCGGATCGCCCGGGATACCCGGGACGACTGGAGCGAACACGCCCCGGACACGGAGAAGGAGAACGCGTTCATCGCCAAACACGGCCACACGGAGTACGGCACCTGGCATCTGGGCGAAGACACCGAGAAACCCACGACACCAAGGGACGCTGCAGCTTTCCCTTTGGCGATTTCCGGCGGCTGCACCGCTGCGCCATTATTGCCATCGAGAGCCGGGCCGCCCAGAACAACCACGACGACATCGCCAAGGCAGCAAAATCTCTACTCGACGAGCTCGACAAGGACTAAACACCCGCTGCGCGAATCGGCGCTGAACCGCACGGTGCCGGAATGTCATGATCGGGTCATGGCCACACGTTCAGCACACCCGTCCCACCGCACCAGTTTTCGCACGACCATCATGTGGCCGGCAGCCATCCCGTAGCGCTGCCTCGGGATAAATGCCGCAACAGATTTCGAACAGCCGGCGGCAGGGTTCTGGACTTCGCAGCCTATTCGGCCAGTTTCGCCACTGCCTGGGCCAAGAGGAAGAACTTCTTGGTGCCGAGGTCCTTCACGGTCTTGATATTCAGCGCTTCCTGTAACTTCAAAGCGTCGGCATCGGACAAGCCATGAAGCGCACCAACAGGCGCCTTGGCCAGTTCCTCAAACCTCTTACCCTCGTATGCCTTATCGAACTTATCGCTCAGACCAGCCACTATGCAGCTCCTTAGAAGATCAGCCAGACCCCGGACAGACGGGTCGGCAGTCGCCCAAGGACCGGCAGAGCATGCGCAGATACCCCCGTTCAGCATTCGATTCACGTGGCCCGCCCCTGCGGTCGTGCCTAGGTCCTCGAGGTCCCGGCACGATTCCCGGCCAACGCCGTCCCTGTCACAACGCAGGCGACCGGTGCAGCTGTGGCCGGGGTCGGCAGCGGTCGGTCCGCTGTGCGCGGTGGTCTGGTTGGTCAGCGTGGCCGGTACTTCGTGGTCTGACCGGGCGGGTGGCTTGGGTTCACGGGCCGGCAGGTACATCCATTTGAAAACCGCATCTGCACCGCAGCACGGCGTACGGAAGATGAACCGGTGACCCGGGCTGCCAGGCGCCGGCGGTTTCGGGTCCTGATTCCACCAGAGACATAGGTTCCCTGCAATGAACGGCGGCCGGGGCGGGCCGGGTGACGTCGCCGTTCATGCCTGCCCTGCCCAGGATGGCAGCGGCGAACGTTGCCGTGGTTGCCAGAACCCGGGAGCCACTGCATCGGGTGCAGGTGACGGCGAGGGCAAGGGTTTCCTCTCGGGAGTCCAGGACCGTGACAGGGCCGGCAACGAGATGCCGGTCGGTGCGGCAATTGCCGCACCACGGCTGGCGCCCTCTGGGCTGGTGGGCGCTCCGCGGACGGTATGTTCCGGACGTAACGGTCACCGGGCTCAGACCAGCCCGGGGTAGCTGGACACGATGTAGTCTGCGGCCGCGGGGCCCTTCATGCGAAGGTGCGCGTGTCCAGGCCGGATCTTTTTCTCTTTCATGGCCGCCCAGAAGGCGTCTTCGGGCCGGGGCGCCGTCTGGGACAGGAAACACCAACTGGTGTAGAGGCCGTAGAGACAGTCTTGTCCGAGTACGGAATCGGATTGGTCATCCAGGGTGGTGGCTTCTTGGAGGAACTGGTCGTACTGCGAATCTGCCATGGTTGGCTCATTTCCGCTGGGTGCGTTTTTGTGCCGCCGAGGGCTACAGCAGCTGATACTCGAACGCCATGCACGGGGCGTCAAGCGGGGTCCCGGATGCTGCAGCACTGCCGCTCCGGGGATGAACTGTTGAGGGGCTTGGATCCTGACGCGCCGCCGTTGCCGGGGGCCCTGCCACGATCCGGAAGTCGCGCCGCTACTAAATCCGGGGTGCTTTTAGGGAGTTTTCAGGGTGTGGGCGGTGTGGGCCGTCATGGGGATCTCCTGGGCTTAGCGTGAGGGGCCGAAAGGGCCGTGTGCACCAGGGTCCCGCTTCTGAAACCGGTGATAACAACGTCTCTACAATGTAGACTCTAAGCGTAGACTACATAATAAGCAAGCCTACTTACCGACTCCCTGATAACGGCCTCCCCGGTGGGACTGACCGATACCGCTACCGGAACGGAACCCATGTCCCCCGCAGAAAAGACGGCCCCTCCCGCGGGCCCCGCCAAGAAGAAGCGACTCAGCCGTGAAATTGTCCTGTCCGCGGCCCTGGCCCTGGTAGACGCCGAAGGACTCGACGCCCTCACCATGCGCCGGCTCGGGCAGGAACTCGGCCGGGATCCCATGGGCCTCTACCGCTACGCCGAAAACCGCGCGGCACTGCTGGACGGCGTTTCAGAGCTCGTGCTGAACGAACTGGTCATCCTGCCCAGAGACCCGGACTGGCAGGCCCAGCTCCGGCGCATTGCCCACGATCTGCGCGACCTTGCGCTCCGGCACCCCAACGTCGTACCCCTGCTCGTGACCCGCCCCCTGTCAACACCCCTGGGCCTTCGCCCACTGGGCACGCTGCGGCCGCTGGAGCAAATCTTGTCCCTGCTGATCGACGCCGGGTTCGCCCCGGCCGATGCCCTCCATGTCTACCGCGCCTACTACGGATACCTGTACGGGCATATCCTCAACGAACTGCAGGAATTCATCGTGGACCCGGAGGAAAACGAAGCCCTGCTCCGCCTCGGCCTGCACCGGCTGCCGGCCAAGGACTTCCCCCGCCTCCGCGCCCTCGCCCCGGTCCTCGCCGACTACGACGGAATGGCCGAATTGGACCAGGGCATCACCATCCTGCTCACCGGCCTCGCCACCCGCCTCTCCCCCAAGGCGTGATCAGCAACCTTTTCGAAAGGGGTCACCGATGATTCTCCTCTTCGGCCTCAACACGGTCCTGAAAAACCTGCCCGGACGGACCGCAACCTGCCAATACTGCGGCCAGCTGGTCCACCACCACCTGCAGGAGCGCGCCACCAAGTTCACGCTCTTCTTCATCCCCGTCCTGACCACGTCCAGGTCCTACCGGATCACCTGCTCGAACTGCGGCCAGAGCACGGCCATCCAGTCCCGTCAGAGAAAAGCCCTGGCCTGGTAAAGCAGACGGACGCATACCCAACCGTGGGCCGGTAAACCCACGCCAGGGCGCGCGGCACCGTGCCCTGGCCGCTCTCCCCTGCGGCCTAGTCGCGGCCCAACTGCGTGCTTGACGCACCAGCGCAGCCGGACTCCCCGTTCCCCCCGCGCGGTCAACTTACAATCATCCGGCCCCGGGCATCCGGGGGCGCTGCCCCGATGTTCGCATGCACCGACCCGGCGGAACTCCAGCCCGCGCACGAAGACCACAGCCCCCTCTGTGCCGCAAGATGCGTCTGGGCGTGTACGGCGACAACTTTCGATACGGGGTGCGATGCGTCATTGTTCTGACAAATGATCGTATTTGAGATGCCAGAGGGGTGACGGCAATCGACTGCTGGCCGGCCGAGGTGCCTCGGCAGTTCCCCTACAGGCCTCTGACCGCCTTGCGCGGCGAAAAGTGGGAAGACAGGCCACACCTGAAGAGTATGGGTCCTGGGAGATGCCGAGCAGGCCAGAGACCGCGGTGAGGGTGGCACTACCTACGGTCTAGGCGAAAACGTGTAGGGGGCGCTTTTCGTGAGAAAGAGCGAATGTCTCTAGCGCAGTCCAAGGGGCGAGTAGGCTCGGCATCATGACCATCAACTCTTCATCCGACCGTGTCCGACGACCGGGCGGCTGGCTGCCCGAGCAACAGTACGACCTCGAGGACTGGCTCGCCGGTCACCGGGAACGTGTGGAGGCGCGGGGTGAAGATGTTCCCCTGCATCCCGTGATCCTGGAGTTCCAAGAACTGATTGCCAAAGATCCGGTCGTCCGCCTCTACATGACCGAGATGATCGAGCAGGTTCCGAAGTCGAAGCCCTACCGCAAACGGCACCTCACGAGCGTTGACCAGATGCTCCGGCTGATCAACGAGGTCCTGACGATGGCCCCGGAGTTCAGCGAAGGCGGCATGGTCACCACGCCGTTGACGGCGATCCTCGATTGGACCATGGGAACCGAGGCCGGGTTCGCGGCCCACCGCGATCCGCGGATCGTCGCCATGTTCCGCAAGGTTCTGGTCGCCTGGTGCGTCTTCCTGAGCAGCGAGGACTCCCTGTATGTCTTGAACACCTCGCCGTCCGGGTGGATGTCGGAGAAGGCTCGGGAGGTCGTCGGGATGGACGATTACCAACACGATGCCCTCGCCGAGCACTGGGGCTTCACGTCGTGGAACGATTTCTTCACCCGTCGGATCACCTCGACTTCCAGACCCGTCGCGGCACCTGACGACGATAAGGTCATCGTCAGCGCCTGCGAGTCGACCCCCTACAAGATCAGCTCAGACGTTCAACGCCAGAGCCGGTTCTGGGTCAAGAACCAGCCCTACTCACTCGAGGACCTGCTCGCCCGGGACGAGTCGGTTGATCACTTCGTCGGCGGAACGGTGTACCAGGCGTTCTTAAGCGCGTTGAACTATCACCGGTGGCACGCTCCCGTCGCCGGAACGATCGTGCGGGCGTACCTCAAGGACGGCACGTACTTCTCCGAGGCGGACTCCGAGGGCGCCGACGCCGTCGAGCCGACCCTCTCGCAGTCATATCTGGCCCATGTCGCGGCACGGGCGATCATCCTGATCCAGGCCGACGACCCCATGATCGGTCTCATGGCGGTGATCCCCGTGGGCATGATCGAGGTCTCGTCCTGCGTCATCGATCCGGACATCATCCCGGGCCACCACGTGAAGAAGGGCGACGAGCTGGGGTACTTCCAGTTCGGCGGATCGACGGAATGCCTCATCTTCCGGCCCGGTGTCATCGACCAGTTCGCCCTGGCCGCCATCCCCCAACCCCAGGATCCAAACGCACCTCTCGTGCGAGTCCGGTCAAAACTTGCAACCGCCAAGTCCTGAGGACGACGCTACAGCTGCGGCTGTCGGCTCCCGTCCGGCCACTCAGGGTTAGGGGCAGGTTGAATGCCGGGCCGGTGGACGCCGTATTCATGCCAGGTGAGCCAGGCAATGAAGATATCGAAGGCGGTCAACAAGACCATCCCCCAGTTGGAGGCGACGATGAGCTGATAGCCCTGGTAGGCAATAAAAACCAGCAAAAAGCCGATCATCGACGGGTAAGCCCACAATTTGTCCCTCAGCACCACCCGGACGAGGACCACCTTGACCAACCCATGCAACAGCAGGTAGACCGCACCGAAGAGCGTCGCCGACACAGTCAAGGCCCGGCCCAGTGCACCAAGCTGGTGGAAACAAGGTCGCGCGGGTCTTCGGAGAGATCATGCTGGGTCAGAAAATGGACCACCGAGACCATCTCGGCGGGCGATACCGGCAGCAGGAGAAGCCCTCCCACCAGTTCCAGCACCCCGTCCAGCCCCTTGAGGGCCAGGCTGATCTTGAATATTCTGTCCAACGTGGTCGTGGACTGTCCCGGCAGCCGGGCGCCTGGTTTGGACGCTGAGGCGTCTGAGGCGACATAGGGAAGCCCTATATTGTAGATCTCCCCGTTGCCGCCGACAGCATCACAACCGCTCCCGACCCAAACGCCGAGGCAGCCCTCCGCAAGCGCCGTGCACCCCGACGTTCCCAAAGCAGCACCGGCAGCCACTACCGGTCCCCGGCAGCCACAAGGCCACCCGACGAAAGCAAGGATTCCGCTAACACATAGGCCGGGGAAGAAAAACGAAACGACCGCGACGCAGCTCACCCGCTTTTCGCTTCAACTAGCTCCACGCGGACGGTGTTGCGCCTCTTTGCAGTCGCCTTCGCGATCGCCCTGGCAGCCGCCGCGGCCCGCGCGGCGCTTCGCCGGGCGGGCGACGCCCAAGTTCCCGGCGGGCCGCCCAGCGGGGTGCTTACGGGGAGGTGGCATCGCGGCACACACTGACCCGCACCAACCTTCGGGACGACCGAAGAACTGCTGACTTGCCGGTGAGGATTGAGGGCAATGGAGTCCCGGCGCCAGGCTCGGCAGTTGATCCAGACTCCAGTCATCCGGCGTCGGCGTCGACCGGAGCGGGCACGCCTCCGATAAGGGCCGGGAAACACCTCGACCGGTAAGCCGGACCCCAATCACAGGCGTAACCAGCCGCTCTCCGCATCATGGCGGCGGCTGCGAAAACGCGGGCATTCGTGAACCAACTACCGGGTCCGCAGGGGCTGGCCCCTTACCCCTCGTGCCGCTATTCTTCGTGCCCCTGGTCGCGGCTCATCTGATCCTCCGCTGGCGGCGTCTCCCCGGGAGGTACTCCCCCGCCCGGCTCCAGCCCGGTGATCTTTCCGCTGAGCGGATCCGGGTTGGCCGAGGCGGCCGGATCGGGCGTCCCGTCATCGCGCTTGCCCGGATGCTCCACACGCTCCGGCGGGTCCGGATTGGCTGGGTCATTTTCAGGATGATAAGTACTCATGGTTGTGCCTTCCTGGCTCGGCGTTGCTGAACTGTATATGAGCGTGAAGGGACCTTTGAACCCTCTACCCCCGGTTGAATCCGCAGGGCGCTGGTCGGAGGACCGGTCCGTTGCCCCACCCGGAACTTCCTCACGGCAGCGGCGTGACGGCGCTATGGCTTCAGGACGACCTTGATGCAGCCGTCTTCCTTTTTCTGGAAAATCTCGTAGGCGGCAGCGGCTCCGTCGAGGGCGACTTCGTGTGTCTTGAGGTCCATGACGCCGAGGGGGTCTGCGGGATCTTCCACGAGCGGGAGCAGCTCCTCTGTCCACCGGCGGACGTTGCACTGGCCCATTCGTAGTTGGACTTGTTTGTCGAACATGCTCAGCAGCGGCATCGGGCTCGCTGTACCACCGTAAACTCCGCTAAGGGAGACGGTGCCTCCCCGGCGCACTGCGAGTCTGCCGCGTTTCAGGTTGACCTCTGATCCGCTCCGATACCTGCCAAAATCTCCCCGTGAGGCCAGCAGAATTCAGGTTCAATTTCCTCGGCGCGGCACAAGAAAATGCCAACGACACAAGCGCACAGTTAGAGCATGAAATCACTACTAAGCGACGAAGTCGTCGCCGTACGTGGCGTCCTCACCGATACACAACCGGTCGACTTCCATGCCCTTGGAGTGACCGGTGCAATTGACCGCTTGACGCTTCCCCTTCGCGAGAGCGGAACTGTGGTGCACCTGGAGACTCCGCACCACAGGATGGAAGTAGACCGGCAATCCGCAACTCTTCTGTACCGTGCGGCGCAGGAGCTCCTCAGCAACGTCTACAAGTTCGCTCAGGCATCAGATGTCACGGTCCGGCTGGGCTGCGTCACTCGTGGCATGAGCCACCGCGTTCAGCTCAAAGTGGTCGACGACGGCCGTGGTTTCCATGTGCCAGCCGCTATGGTTGGTCGGCACGCCGGCATGGGACTGCGCCTCATGCAAGCGGCGGTTGTCCTTGCTGGCGGAGAGATGACCATCGATTCGTCCGCCTCGGGAACGTGTGTGACGATAACGGTGCCTCTGGACTAGCATCCGCTGCACAGCTGTTCTGACAGGGAGCAGCAGCCCGGCTGGTGTGCTCAGGATTATCGCCGGGGACCGTAGAGTCCGGGGCGTTGATCAGCGCCTCGGCCTCAACGGAATCCACCCACCGTATCCGGCGGTGTACAGGGCTCGGGCCCTGTCTGGTGAACAAAGGCCCACGAGAACGCCGTCGAGCCACTCGACCGCATTTCGCCGGAACGCCTTCTGCTGGACGCCTCAGCGCTGGTTTCCAGCCGTGCAGAAATCGAGGCCGCCGTCAGAGGCTGGGCCTTCGACGACGAGGCGGCCCGAGCTACCGTGCTGCGGGTCGATGCTGCGCGCCCGCAAACCCTGACCAGGGTCGGGCAATCGATCGTCCCGGACGAATCCCAGGCCCGGTCAGCCGCCATGATTCCCTATCTGATCCTGATCGGCGCATCGGTGGCCGCCCCCACCCAAGACCGCCCCGGGGCATCGGGGAACTTCACTGACCCTCTCCCAAGGAGGATCTGTCCCGCGGCGCCAGAACCGCGATGTTGCTTCGGAAGGGCCGTCCGAGAGCCGCTCGCTGCCGGTGTGGCGTGATCCTGGCCAACGCGGTCGGCCCCATGCATACGCCTTCGCCGAGGCGTTCGGGACATCCGCCGGGCGTTCAATTGTCAGCGTCTTTTGACCCGTCCCCGGGCTGTGCAGCAGCGAATGACTTGGGAAGGGTCCGTGATTGTCCGTTGGGTGGGACTGACTGGAGATGGTGTCGTGATGAGAAGCAGGATCTGTGCCGGGGCGCCCCCGGGGAACGCGGTGGCCCTGGCGTTGATTTCGGTGTTCCTGCTGGCCGGCTGCGGTACGCCTCCTGCCGACTCAGGGGCAAGCGGTGGGGCCAATAGCCAGAGCACGTCCCCCTCCCCCGCTGTTGCGGCCTCGGGGACCACCGAGGCTGCGCCGTCACCGTCGGCAAGCATGGTGTGCGGTGAGGAAACCCGGTCCAATATTGTCCGAATTCTGGCACTCCCCTCCCCACCCCACACCACCGACGCGTGGGCGGACAAACTCTATGCCTGCACCTATGCGCTCCCGGCAGGATCGCTCGTGCTCTCGGTGAAGGAACTGGCGGATCCCGCAGCCGCGCACGTCTACTTTGACGGATTGCAACGGGGCGCTGCGTCCGCCCGGCCCATAGAGGGGATGGCCAATCTGGGCCTGCCGGCGTTCGAGACCACCGGCGGGTCCGTGGTGTTCGTCAAGGACAATTTCGTCCTGACCGTGGACGCGACGGCCCTGCCGCCAACGCTCGGACCGCACAGCGTCTCGCGCAACGCGTTTGCCTACGAGGTTGCCACCGCGGTCCTGGCCTGCTGGTCCGAATAGTGCACCAGGCGCCAACGCGTTCCCCCGCACCTGAAACCCGTGCTCGGTGTCCTGGCGAGTGCCCGTCACCGCGAGAGTGAAGAAGTCAATCCGGAGACCAATCCGTGATGTGAACCACAACGAACCATCACTGTTACACCGTGGGCGTGCCCATCAGGGGAACGGCCCTTGCCATCGGAGGAAACCAGCCATGAAGAAATCCGCTTTCCTGATCGCCCCGGCCCTGGCCCTGGGCGCGCTCGCTCTCTCCACCAGCCCGGCCCTCGCCGCCGACACCACGACATACCAGGCGAACCTCGCCGCAATCAACGGCAGCAATGCCACGGGCACAGTGATGATCACCCTCAACGGTGACCAAGCCACCGTCACAGAAAAAGTGTCAGGACTCGCCGCCACATTCAGCGGCAAACCGTACCCGCACGTCCAGCACATCCACATCGGAGCCAAGGGCACCTGCCCCGACATGTCCGCTGACACCAACAAGGACGGCGTGATCAGCACAACCGAAGGCGCCCCGTCGTACGGCGCGATCGGTGCGACCCTGTCCACCAGCGGCGACACCAGCCCGGCGGCCGGCACCGACCTGACTCTGGCCGGCATGGGTGCCAACTACACCTATGAGCGCACTTTCGCGCTGGACGCGAAAACTGCTGATTCCCTCAAAGCCGGCACCGCCGTCGTCGTCGTCCACGGGCTGGACCCGGCCACCCTGTCAGCCGAGGCCCAGAAAGCACCCAGCGACCTGGTCCCGTCCCTGCCGTTGGCCGCCACGTCACCGGCCCTGTGCGGGACCCTGACCGCGATGCCCGCCGGAGCCCCCGGCACCGGCATCACCACCCCCGCAACGCCGGCCGGACCAGACCTGGGTCTGATGGCCGTCGGCGGCGGCCTCGTCCTGGCAGCCGGCGGAGCCTACGCGGCCCGTCGCCGGATCACCGCCAGGGCCTGAAAAGACGCAGGAACCGATGCGATCTGATCTGAAAGGCCGCCGCGGACGCACCATCGCGTCCGCGGCGGCCGCCCTGCTCCTGGCCGGCGGCATCACCACCATCGGCTTGGGGCTCCACGCCCAGCCCCCGGCACCGGACGGAAACGACCCGGCTTCCGCGGCCGCCCCGGTCCCGCCGGCCGCCACCGCCACCGCGGCTCCGGCACCCAGCCCCTCAACCGCCGCTTCCGCGCCACCAACGGCTGTCCGGTCACCGGCGCCGGACGCGGCACTGCCGGCCTCCACGCCGGTCAGCGTCGAGGTCCCCTCCATCGGGGTCAACTCAACCTTGCTGCAACTGGGCAAGCAGGCCAACGGCGAAGTCGCCACCCCGCCCGGGGAACCCGGTTCCCCCGCCGGGTGGTACACAAACTCCGCAGCTCCGGGCCAGGCCGGATCCGCCGTCATCCTCGGCCACGTCAACTCCACGAAAAGTCCAATCGGCGTCTTCTACCGTCTCCACGAACTCGCCCCAGGGCAGGCCATCACCGTCACCCGCAGCGACCACACCGCCGCGGTTTTCACCGTCGACAAAGTCGATGTCTATCGCAAGGCAAACTTCCCGACTGTGGAGGTCTACAAAAACGCCGACCGGCCCGAGCTCCGGCTGATCACCTGCGGCGGCTACGACCCGGCGACAGGGCAATACCTGGACAACACCGTCGTATACGCCCACCTGACCTCCACCCACCCCGCCTGAGCCACGAGGGCTGCCTGCCGAACCCGAACCCGCAAATTCCGTTAGCCCCGCGAAAGGGAACCCATGAATACGGCCAAGAACCGCCATCGCCTCGCCCTCCTCCTGATCTCCGCAGCGACAATCGCGGGGGCAAGCGCCTGCGCGGCCCCCGGCACTGGTGCCGCCACATCGACCGGTCCCTCACCGGCCACAACAGGGACCGCAACGATGGACGCCGGCATGAGCCACTCCTCCATGGGATCCGCATCGACCGCAGCCGCGCTCACGATCCACATCAAATCCTTCGCCTACGCTGGCCCGGACAGCGTCCCTGCCGGTGCCAGTGTGACCGTCATGAACATGGACACCGAGGCCCACACCCTCACCGCTGATGACGGCTCCTTCGAGGCTGTCGTCAAGGCCGGCACAAGCGTCACATTCACCGCGCCGGCCAAACCCGGCTCCTACCCCTACCACTGCGCCTACCACGCCAACATGCACGGAACCCTGACCGTTAAATGACTGCGGCCAGAACACCTCCACCCTCCATACCCCGCCACCTCCCGCAACCGGCGGATCGGCCGAAATCTTCCCCCGCCCTTGTTCCCGGACCGAGCCACGGGCACGATGACATATAAGAAAACAACGGGTCCGTCCGAACCGGCCCGATCATTACCGCTGGAGGATTCATGCGCAGCGAAGCCTATAGTCATGCAAAGGAGCGCTTCGGCGCCGCCGTGAACACCGGCAGAGTCGATGACCTGGATAGGGTCGTCGCGGCCGGCTGTGTCGGCCACGATCCCGCACCCGGACACGGGCACGGTCCGCAGGGACTCACAGAGCGCCATCAGTCAGGCATGCTCACCCAGCTCGGGCTGGTGTCGCAGCCATGAGAATCATCCGGACTCTGGCCACCGGGGCTGTCGCCGGCGCCGCCGGGACCACCGCGCTGAACACGCTCACCTACTTCGACATGGTCTGGCGGGCCCGCCCCGCCAGCAGCACCCCGGAGGCGACCGTGGAAAAGCTGGCCGACGTCAGCGGAATCACGATTCCGGGCACCGAGGAAGAACGCGCGAACCGCGTCGCCGGGCTCGGCCCGCTGACCGGCCTCGCCGTGGGTGTGGGCGCCGGTGCCGTACTCGGGCTGGCTCGCACTGCCGGATACCGGCCCGGGCTCCTCGGTTCCTCACTCACCGCCGCGGCAGGCGCACTGATCGCCAGCAACGCGCCCATGACCGTGCTCGGCATCACAGACCCCCGCACCTGGTCCCTGACGGACTGGGCCAGCGACATCCTCCCGCACCTGGCCTACGGTCTCGTGACCGGCGCCGCCCTGCAGGCCCTGGACCCGGCGCCCTTCCCCGGGCCTTGACCCGACGAGGGAGAACGACTGGCAGGCTGCCCTGGAGCCCACGCCAGTCAAAACCTTCCCTAGGCGCCCAGGCCACTGCGATAACGCCTCAATGGTTGGGCCTCTCACATCATTTCGGACGCAGCCACAAGGCACGCGGTCTTGGGCCCGGTGACGCTGCCAGCACCGAAAACGGGCCTCGGGCGGCCAGCGGCCACGACGGGTGTGGCGACAGGATGTCGGGAAGGTGGTGCGCCCGATTTTCGGGGTCAGTGGTGGTGTCCGACGGGCACCGGGGCGCCGTGTCCGCCGTCCTCTCCGTGCTCTCCGTGCTCTCCGTGCTCTCCGTGCGGGATGGGATGCTCTCCGGCGGCCGTGGCGGCCAGTCCCGGGGTGGCAATCGCGGCAACCACCAGGGCGGCCCCGAGAAACGCCGCCAGCAGAGGACCGGCGGGAACCGCACCCAGCTCCGCTMCAGAACCTAAGGCGTCGTGGCTACTCAGCAAGCCCACCGAACCCGGCAAGAGAAGCTCCAGCACCGGGGCAGAGAGCGCGACAACGTCAAGCGTCCGCGCAGACGCCGGAACCCACCAAACCCCGCAGACGACTGCGACCACCTGCACGAGCGCCGCGAGGGCCGCCGCGACGACGATCATCCGCTGGGAAACAATGCGTCCGCGGCGCAGGCTCTGGATCGACCAGCCGGCCAAGACGATCCGCCAGACCGCTGCAGCGACCACTCCTGCCCGGCCCCAGACGCTCCGGCGCCGCCGGCAAGAGTCGAACATCCCGAAGGAAGCCGTCCCGGCCCTTGTGATTCTGGGCTCCGCAGCCCACGCGCTGCGCAATTATGAATTCACCATGGGCGCTCCTGGATGCCGGAAACACGAATAAAGCAGACATTAGGTGTTGACACTGTCAACACCCTCTTTGGCAGGACAAACAGCGCGCCGGCAACTCTCTTGACGGCCAGGACGAGCATTCCAAGAAAGTTCGGACCAAAGTCGACGACGTCATGTCATACCTGCAAACCAGAGCCATGAATAGGTGTTGGCCAACCACGACCAACCCGACAGAACCGGAACGAGGAACCACATAACCCCAAACGACAGCAGGCGGAAGGCCCACAACCCCGGGGCCTCAAACCCGCCACCCACACACCCGAACAGGCCACGCGGCGGCCAGGCTACAGCCCGCAAACCTAGCGTCAGAGGGACGCCACCACAAACTTTGTCAACACGTTAAAAGCAAAACCCCCTCTGACGAGGGGGTATGCGTGCCCAAGGTGGGACTCGAACTGCATTCCCTCCCTGGCAAACACTGGACTCCCGCGGGAACATACGAAATCCCCTGTGTGTCAGGCTGTTGTGTGACAGGTTCCCTGTTGCTGGAGCCGGTGCAGTGCGGGGGAAGGTCCATCATGGATTTCGTTATGCCTGTTCGTGTTTCGAACCGGAAGCACTTCACTACCGACCAGAAGCACGCGATTCTGGAT
>NZ_JBFRGZ010000033.1:0-22375 GCF_052115605.1 Arthrobacter sp. 2MCAF15
ACCTGGTCACCTGGTCAATTCAACCAATCCATTACAATAAATTGGTATCAACAAACTTGGCACACTATTGAGTTCTCAAACAACAGACACACCCGGCACCACCACAACCAACATTCAGTCGCGGATCGCTCCGGAGCAACTTTTCAAACTTACCCGATCTTGGGAGTGTTTGCAAATTCGCATTTCTGCGACTTACATTCTTCCAAGAAGGTCCCCGCCGTTATTTAGCGCGCAAATTTGCGAACCATTTTCAGGCTGTTTATCAGGGGGTCGGTCGCTTTCTTTCCGCATCAGCGGCGGCGACTCGAATTACTTTACACGCCGGGAGGACCCCGCACAAATCGGCCCGTGGAGGTGGTGCCATACGCGCAGAACCCTGAATTGGCGCGGATTACCGGGCCGCCCCGCTCCTACCACGCCGCGCACACGCCCGATTGGCTTTTTGTGCACCGCGTCACACTCCGCAACAGTGCCGCCGTCGTGCGTCTCGCTGTCCGCCGGCACGTGGTCGGGGGGCTTCCCGAAGCCTCTGTCCCGCCGTCGGCCGCAGGACTATGCTTCCAGCTGCACCGATGGGATTGCCACCGTGCGGAAGCCGTTGCGTGGAAGGACATCAGTCATGGAATGCATAACGTGGTTCGCGCCGATTTTGCCCGGGAAACTGGAGGCGTGGAAAGCCCTGGACTCGGAGATGAACGGGACGCGCGCCGCGGACCACAAACGTTCGCGCGAGCGCATGGGCATCACCCGGGAGGTCGCCAGCCTCATGCAGACTCCCCAGGGGGACTTCGTCTGCCTGTTCCATGAGGCCGAGGACCTGGCCAAGGCGTTCGGGATCCTTGCGACCTCGGACGATCCCTATGACGTCTGGTTCCGCGAGCAGCTCGTGGAGCTTCACGGCCTGACGCCAGAGATGCTGCAGGGCCCTCCCCCGGCCCAGCTGACGTTCGACTACAAGGCGGGGTGAGCGTCCGCCTCACCGAAGCGGCTCCGCCCTGCGTGCCATACTCAGAGCGTGACGACGTCGTACGCGTTCCGTGCCGAGCTGTGGCACAACCCCGAGCAGGCCGGCTGGCACTTCATCACGCTGCCGCCGGACCTGGCGGAGGAGCTCAAGGACGAGGCTGCGCCGTTCCGCAGGGGCTTCGGTTCGGTGAAGGTGAGCGCCTGCATCGCCGGGCAGCGGTGGCGGACCTCGCTGTTTCCGGACAGCCGGCGCAACTCGTACCTGCTCCCGGTCAAGAAGGCCATCAGGACCGCGGCTGGCATCCATGCCGGGGATCAGGTGGACGTGGAACTCGATCTGGAACTCCAGGGCTGAACCCGGCGCGGGCCTTCGACGGTCCGGCGTCAGTCCGGGTACCGTCACCGCGCCGCCGTGGCCTCCACGAACGCCACCTGGGTGGCATATTGCTGATAGAGCTTGACAGCCTCGTCGATGTCAATGTGCCCGAAGTTCAGCGAGACCTGCAGCCCCTCCAGCTGGGCGCTGGCCGTCTCGGCCGCGCTCACACGGTCCGCCACCGACCGGGACGTGGCGAAATTTGTTGCCAGCGCTGCTGCCACGGAACAGACCACCGCCAGCAGGCACAGCCCGCGCCACACGATCGAGTCGTCGGCCAGGTTGAAGACGGCCGCCACCGCTTCGGTGAACCCCGTGCCCCCGACGGCGGGACCTGCCGTGAACGCGGCGGCAAGTGCGCTGCCCACAATGCTGATGCCGGCCAACCGGGTCCGACGTGGTCGTTCCCGGCCGAGGTAGGACTGAAGGTCCCGTTGCTTGTCATCGATGCGGTTGGATAGCTTCTGCCGCGTATCGGATGTTTCGTCCATGACCTGGTCCCCGGTTCCCTCGCCGATCGTGTCCGCACGCCCGGAACGTAGGATCCGGCTGCCAGCGGTCCGCCTGTTTCCCCAGCTTCCCCAGCCAAGGCGGAAGCTCCGCCGCGTAGCCGCTCCCCCGAAACGCGCACACGTTTAGGATGCTCCCGCGCCCCGGCGAGTGTCTAGACAGACCCGCCAGCTGCGCTGCCGGAGAATTCGCCCTGCACCGGTATTCCGAACTGCGCCCGGAATTGCGCGCCAAAAACGGACAGCCGCTGCGTGAATCCACGTAGCGGTTGCCCGTAAACGTGGCGGAAACCAGGTTGCGGCCACTTATTGCYGCCGCCATGGGTCCGAGGATGATCCCCAGCGGCCTCCGCATGGCGCCCAGGCAACGCACGACGTCGGGCCCGGCCTCCGTCTCCGGTTCTGGAGGCGGGGGCCGGGCCCGGGCGGTTGCTGGCGCGCGGCTGCTGGGATTGGGTCAGCGCAGAGTCCGCAGGGTCGCGTACGGTTCGCTAGGGAGGTTGCCGGCCATCCACGGGCGGGTGGACCGGACGGGCGGGGTGTGGCCCCGACCGTCGCGGAAGACCGCGACGAACGTGGCGACGGCTGCGAAGACCAGGAGTCCGGCGAGCAGGATGGCGGTTAATTCCATTTGTGAAGCACCTCGGGCGAGTGAGCTGGTTGTTGGGGCGGATGATGGGGCAGGTTGTGGGCCGGAATCCGGGGTGATCGGTGCGGGTTTGGCGTTGCGGCTGTGGTTCTGGATTCCGATCCTTTTGTGGGGACATGTCCAGTTTCCGCTCGGACCGTGTGAGCCACCGTGTGAGCATTCTCTTGGCCAGCTTCCGGCCAGATTGACCGCCCGATTCGACTCCGATCGCGCTCCGCCGACACGTCCGCCAGCACCCCACCATCTCCCCCGCCAGCACCCCACCATCACCCCCCTCCCGCTCCCCCACCAGCGGCGTAGCATGACTCATATGGCCGAGACTTGGATTCGGCTCCTCGGTCCGCCCAGGATCGAGTCCGCTGGCACCGCACCCCGGCAGCCCCGCGGCCGCAAGGCGTGGGCTGTGCTGGCCTACCTCGCGCTTCAACCGGGCGGCACCGGCCGGGCTCGGACGGCGGCCCTCCTGTTCCCAGACGCCGAGGACCCGCTCGGCGCCCTGCGCTGGAACCTCTCCGAGCTGCGGCGGACCCTCGGCGCGGAATCGCTGGGCGGCGACCCGCTGCGGCTGGTGCTGCCGGCCGGGTGGAACTGCGACGTGATGGCGGCCTTGGCTCCCAGCAAAGACGCCGACCCCCGTACCTTCGACGGCGAACTCCTGGAGGGGCTCGCCTTTGACGAATGCCCAGCGTTTGAATCCTGGCTGGAGGACCAGCGGCACCGGCTCGAGAACACCGTCCTGACGCTGCTCTACGAGGCGTCGCTCGCCGCGCTGGCGGCCGGAAGGGCGGACGACGCCGTCGACCTCGCCACCCGTGCGCTGCACCTGGACCCCTTCAACGCCGACTGCCACGCCGTGCTGATCAAGGCCCTGCTGGCCCTGGGCGAGTACCGGCGGGCGCGGGAGCAGGCGGACAAGTGCCGTGAGCTGTACCGCCGGGAGCTCGGCCTCGGGGTGCCGGCCGAGGTCCGCCGGGCGCTGTCCGACGCGGCTCCGGCGGCCGGGTCTGCGGCCGAGCCCGGGCTGCCAGCCAGTTCGGCCGCGGTGAGGTCCTATCTCGATGCCGCCGAGGCCTCGCTCTCGGCTGGCTCGGTGGACCGCGGGCTGGAGCAGTTACGCCTCGCGGCCGAGATCGCGCAACGGACCGGCGACCATCACCTGCTCGCCGAATCGCTGGTCACGCTGTCCGGGGCGCTAATCCATCAGGCCGGCGGCCGCGGCGCCGAGGTGGCCGATCTGCTGCACAGAGCTTTGCAAACAGAGGCTTTGAAGTCGGAGGGATTGGACCCTGAGTCGCTGCAGTCGAACACTCGGAATCCCGGGCGGCCGGCCTCGCGGGTGGCGGCGGCCGCGTACCGGGAGCTGGGGTACCTGTCCGTGCAGCGGGGCATTCCGGACCGTGCGGCCGGCTGGCTGGAGCAGGCGGCCCGGGCCGCGGACGGGTTCGACGACGAACGGTCCAGGATCCTGGCCATCCAGGGCATGGCGGCCTCGGACACCGCGCATTACAGCGAGGCGCTGGCGGCCCTGGCCGAATCAACCCGGCTGGCGACCGCTGTCGGGGGCCGTCGTCTGTTGGCGTTCAGCGAGGCCCTGGCCGGCCGGGTGCATCTGCTGCGCGGGGATCTGGAGCCGGCCGCCGAGTGCCTGGACCGGGCCCAGGAACTGATCGCGGCCGAACACTGGACGGCGTTCGAGCCCTTTGTCGCCGGGCTCCGCGGCGAGACCTTCCTCGCGGCCGGCCAGCTGAAGGAGGCCGCTCCCCTGATCGACCGTTCGTGGGTCATGGCCGACGTCGCCGGAGACCACTGCTACCTGACGCTGGCTGCCGGGGCCAAGGCCCGGCTCAGCATGGCGCTGAACGATCCCGCCGGGGCGGAATCCTGGCTGAAGCGGGGGCTCGACACCACCCCCTGGTATCTCTGGTACCGGGCACGGCTGCTGGACACCGCCGCCGAGGTCGCGATCGACGCCGGCTCCCCCGCCGCCGGGGACTACGCCGACCGGCTGGGCACCATGGCCAGCCGCGGCGCCCTGCGCGAACTGGTGGTCCGGGCGCATTCGCACCGGGCGGTCCTGGGGGACGCGGCCGCCGCCGAGACCATCCCGTGGCTGGCCAAGGACATCGACAACCCGGCGCTGAACTCGTACCTGGCGCGGCGCGGCCAGCTCTGACGGCGGGCTGGGTCTCCGGGCTATAGCCCCGCGACGCGGAGGCGAAGATTCCTGCTGACGGGACGCCCACCCGGTGCTAGGGTGACGAAATGGCAGCAACCCTGGTTCGTCCCCGGCGTGGCAAGGTCATCGCCGGGGTGTGTGCGGCCCTGGCCGACCGCTTCGAGGTCCCGCGGTCGTTCGTCCGCCTCGGGTTCATGTTCTTCGGCCTTTTCGGTGTGGGCGAGTTCGTCTATATCGCGCTGTGGATCATCATCCCCGAGGGCGACTAGCCCGAGCACGACTTCAGCACAGGGCAGGACTGCCGCGCCGGGCACACCTTGCATCACCGGAATTGAGTAACCCATCCATCGCACTGGCCCATGCCCTAGGATCGCGGTATGGGGCCAACCGAGGACTTGTTCGACGGGCAACCGTCCGGATTGCCGGAGCCAATGCCTCGGGGCAGCGCACGCTATCAACTTGCGGCGGGCGAACCCGCCAAGGTCAGGCACGTCGAAGGCTATGCCCCGTTCATCGATTTTTGCACCGGCTGCGGGGTCCGGGCCGAGGTGCTGGCCTCGGATCCCGAGCGGCTCATTGCATTCCTGCGCACATTCGGCGGCGAGATTGAAAACGACGGCACGCTCAGTGCCGCRGCGGCCGTCTTCGCCGGGAACGCCATCGCCCGCCTGAGACCGGATGCGGAGTGGACCGCCTACGAAGGCGCGTCTCCCATGGTGGGAAACCGGCACAGGCAGTTCGACGTCGACCGCCTGCTGGTCGCTCTGCGCAGCGCGGACGAAGAATCAGTACGCGGGTTCGTTTCCGCGCTTCTGGACTGGGCCCGGGAGGAAGTGGATGAGTCCCCCGCGATGCAGCCCGTTCCGGTATCACCGACGTCGGGACAGCCCCGGTATGTCCGGCCGGACCTGCCGGCGGCGATCTACTACTCCCCCGATGGGGAACCCATTCCCTACGGCCGGCAGTGGGGCGATGAGGGGCCCGATCCTGATTCCTACAGCGTGGACAGCCACCCCGAGCGTTTCGCCGGACTCCACGTCGTCGCACGTGCCCTGATCGACCATCTGGCGGCCGCTTACGACGTCGAGGTCCATGAGGATCCGGTCCAAGCCAGGGACATCCTGATCGACGTCCGGGACGTGCTGCACGCGGTCCGGGTCACGCCGCGGCGTTCCGGAGCGGCGCCACTGACGTTTGTGCTGACCGGCTATCCGGGCGTCGTGGTCCACGCCGGCGTGCTGCACGACTTCCCGTTTCCCGTGTGCGGCTGCGACGCCTGCGACGAAACAGCTGAGACAACAGCGGAACGGATGGAGATGCTGGTGCTGACGGTCGCGGCCGGCGGATACGCCGAGCGCTACCCCGTCGGCAGGCGGCGGTGGAGCGAATACGCGCTCACGGCGTTCGACGGCTCAGGCTCGGAAAGCGGAAGCGGCGAACCCCCCGTCGCCGCCACTAGACTCCACGAGGCAGAGATCCGGCTGCGGGATGTCGCAGGCCCGTGGCGTCCATGGCCGCTGCGCGGGAGCTGAACGTCGACGGCGGTGGCGCGCCGCCGTCGTCGTACTTCTTGGAAGCACGGGTGGGTTAAACAAAAGCAGGGCCCATCCGAAGACGGGCCCTGCTAGAAACCTAACGGTTCCGGGTATCTAAGGAAATTAGATAGCCTGGATGTTGGTGGCCTGGGGACCCTTGGGGCCCTGCTCGGTTTCGAAGGAGACCTTCTGGTTCTCTTCGAGGGAGCGGAAGCCGGAGGAGTTGATCGCGGAGTAGTGTGCGAAAACGTCCTGTGAGGAGTCATCGGGGGAAATGAAGCCGAAGCCCTTTTCAGCGTTAAACCATTTGACGGTACCAGTAGCCATTATTTTTGTCCTTCGTGAAGGTGGAGGAACTGTCCCGACTTTCGGGTCCTCCTGTTTGGGGTGCTCAAAACCGCTGCTTCAGAAGAACATGGGCTTTCGACCATGCGTACTGCCTGAACTACGAACTGCATAAACACAACAACAGGATCAACCATACAGGAGTTTCCGGACACCATTTACCACACGTCGGTTGGATCAGTCAGCGAACGCCGATTGCATCCGCACGGGCCTGCGCCTGCCCCGCGGCTTCCGAGTCGCCCAGCCTGTCGTAGATCCTTGCCAATATTGTCCAGGGCTCCGCCGAGTCCGGCGCACGTTCCGCCGCAGCGGCGAGGTCGGCAAGGCTGTCCTGGACGTGGCCGAGGCCGAAGTTCGCGACGCCGCGTTGGAGATAGGCAGCTGAATCGAAAGGGGAACGCTCAATGATGTGGTCGAGCGTGTTCTTGCCCTCTTGGAGGCGTCCACTGTTGATGTAGCCGACGGCGAGGGCGAGGCCGGCCTCTGACGAGCCAGGTGTGCGGTCCAGGGAGATGCTGGCCCATTCGACGGCGTAGTTCGCGGCTTGAGCGTCCCCGTCGGCGGCCGGACCAGTGAAGGCCTGGGCCGCCAGCAGCGCGGTATCCGAGTCCCATGGCCGCAGAGCGTGGGCGCGCTGGAACTGGCTCTCCGCCGTCGTCAGGTCTCCGGCCGCGACGGCGGATGCCGCCGCCGCCATGGGCCACTCGGCGATCGCCGCCGGCACAGCGACGCCCAGCCCCAGCGCCACGAACAGCCCCGAAGCCACCGCTCCGGCCGGGAAGGACTTCCACGTCCGGACCACAGGAGTTGCCTTCGTCGAAGTCCCCTTCGCGCGTGGCCGGACCTTTGGCACGACGGCTCGTGACGTCGACACCAGTCCCCCGCAGATGAAGGCCGCCACGGGAGTGGTGGCTGGCGAGGTGAACGCGGTGAGCAGCATCAAACCGTACGCAACCACGGCAGCGAAGGCGCCTGTCAGGTTGTCGCGGTCAACCCCCGCTTCCGCAGTGCGGAGGCTTTCACGAGCGCTGCGCAGAATGATAAAGGACAGGAGCGCCGCTCCCAGCAACAACGGAAAGCCGCCCACTGCACCGGCCTGCAGAAGCCAGGAGTGCGGCGAGTCCGGCGGGAAGGAGGCGCCCACCCGGACGGCCCACTCCAGGGTGTGGAAGCCGGTGATCGCATCAACAAAACCGTTTGGGCCGACGCCGGTCCAGGGGTGGTCGGCTATCAGCTTCAGGCTCTCGTCCCACAGGAGCCAGCGGCCGTTGACCGTATCGGCGCTGAAAAGCCGTTCCCTTGCCACTGGGATGGCGACGGCTGCGACGCCGATCACCACGAGCGCGGCACCGCTGACCGCCATGACGCGCGCGCGTCCGAGCGTCCGCGTTATCGCCGCGGATGCTGCCAGCACAAGGACGACGGCGGCCAGGCCGAGTATCGCGGCGCGGGAACCGGACAGCACAGTGGTCAGGACCGCCGCCGTCAGGCCGATTCGGGCCGGCCAGTCCCGGCCGCGGAGTGCCGGCATTGCCAGCATGGCGGCGGCCAGGACACCAATGATTCCCTGATCCGTCGCGTTGCCCAGGGTCCCACCGGGGCGCAAGTCCGCGCCTCCGCCCAGGGGCCGTAAGCCTGCTGCCTCAAAGGCGCTGATGACGCCCACGATCACCAACGCCGGGGTGAGTGCGGTGCGGAATATGGCCCAATTCCGGGTTCTGCCCGGCCCTCCGAGGACCTTGGCGCCGAGCACAAAGACGGCGAAGTACAGCGCGATGACCAGGGCGCCTTCAAACCTTGGCCAGCGTCCCAGGAAGCTGGCCAGCGGGTTGACGGAGAACCCTACAGAAATGGCCAACGCAATAGCAGTGGCCCACAGGGCCCGCCGGATTCCGCGAGGCAGCCCGCCTCCGGTTTGGGCCAGGGCTCCTGCCCCAACTGCCACGAGGAGCCACACCACCTTGATCCAGGTGAACCGGAAGAGCCCGCCCGGCTGAAAGACCAGGACCGAGCACGCCACCATCCATAGGCAGACCCGGGGAGCGAAGATCCGGGCCCTTTCCAACGTTCGGATGGGAAAGGGCACGGATCTCCTTGTGGTGATGCTCATTTGGGGCTGGTAGAGCGGTTGGTTATGCGGACTGCGGGGCTTGGAAGTCCTAGTTGGCCGTCACGGACTTTGTGGCCGCGCTCGTCCTGGCGGTGGTCGTGTACCCGGTTTTGGATCCAGTAACAGTGACGGTGATTGTTTTGCCGACATCACCGGAGGTCAGGACATACGTGGACCCGGTTGCCCCGGAGATGTTCACCCCGGCACGCTTCCACTGATACGCCAGGGTTACTGGCGCCGGGCCCCACACACCGGGAACCGCCGTCAGCTTCTGCCCGGTCACGGTACGGCCCGTGACAGTCGGTACCGGCGCAGCCGCCAGTGCCACCGGCGCGGTGACTGCTTTGGTTGCGGCGCTGGTCTTGGCCGCCGTCGTGTACCCGGGCTTGGATCCGGTCACCGTGACGGTGATCGTCTTGCCGACATCACCGGAGGTCAGGACATACGTGGACCCGGTTGCCCCGGAGATGTTCACCCCGGCACGCTTCCACTGATACGCCAGGGTTACTGGCGCCGGGCCCCAAATGCCGGGAACCGCCGTCAGCTTCTGCCCGCTCACGGTGGTGCCCGTGACCGTCGGAACCGGCGCAGCCGTCAAGGCCAGCGGTGAGGAACCGAAGGACAGCGCGCCCATGTTGGTCGATTTGCCGACTGTCACCGTTACGGTCTTGGCGCTAGCCTCGGCGAGGACGTTTCCTGAATAGATCTTGGATCCGTCAGCACGGGACTGCGCGACGACGACATACTTGCCGGTGCTTAGGCCAGCCACAGTGAACTTTCCGTCGGCGCCGGTAATCCCTGTACGCGTGATGAGACTTCCATCGCGGGTGTAGGCGTACACCCGCGTGTTGGACAGCGGCTTTGCAGACTCGTCCGTCAAAACTCCGGCGATCGACCCGCCCGTGACGAGGGTGGCGTTGACGTTCGGCACTGACGCGCTGGCGCCGACGGTAACCGTCTGCGCCACGCTTGCCCCGGCTGATTCTGGCTTGTTGTTGTAGAACTGAGCCTCGGCGAGGGACGAACCGCTGGCACGGTTGAATGCGACTTTGTAGGATCCTGCCGCCAGTCCGCCGACGCTGTAAGTCCCGTCAGCGTTGGAGTAGCCGTCCTTGACCACTGCCCCCGCTGTATCCAGCACGCTGACGGGCGTGCCCGCGGTGCCACCGCCGGCGATCTTTCCGCTGATGGTCGAGCCCTTGACCAGGGCGGGATTGATGCCGGTCAGGTCCTGCCCGGCCGCCACCGTCAGGGTGCGGGCTGCTGCGAACGAGCCCGCCTTGTCGTACCACTGGTCGGCCGCACCCGTGTTCCAACCGGAAATGAAGACCTTGTAGGATCCGGCAGCCAATCCAGTCACCTGGTAGGTGCCATCAGGATTCACATAACCCTGCGCGACCTGCGCTGTTGAAGAGCCGACGCCGTAGACCTTCACGGTTGTGGATGCAATCGTGACGCCCGGGAAGACTACTTTCGTGAGCACGACGCCGGCAGGAGCAGTGATCTTTCCGCTAATGGTGGCGCCCTTGACCAAGGTGGCATTGATGCCGGCCAGGTCCTGGCCCGCGGCCACTGTCACTGCAGTGGCAGTGTCAATGGATGAAGCGTTCTTGTACCACTGCCGTATGGTTCGGCCCGACATATCGCTAAAGGACACCTTGTACGATCCCGCCGGAAGACCGGTGATCTTGTAACTGCCATCCGGCTCCGCGGTCGATTGCCCACTTTGACCGTGTATCGCCGTCGCTGTGGCATTGACGTAGATTCCGATAGGACTGCCCCCGGGGACCGTGACTTTTCCGCCGATCGTGGCGCCCTTGACCAAGGTGACGTTCACGCCCGTGAGGTCCTGGCTGGCTGTGACTGTCACCGCAGTCGCTGTGTCAGAGGAGTATGCGTTCTTGTACCACTGGTCCGGGACTCCGGTGCTCCAACCCGAGAAGTGGAGCTTATAGGATCCCGCTGTCAGGCCGATGACCTTGTAACTGCCATCTTCCGCCACAAAGGAGTTGCCTTCCTGGCCTTGTGCTGCCGTCGGAGAGGCTATGACCATAATCTTGGCAGGATCTAGGCCCGCCGGGACCGTCACTTTTCCGCTGATCGTGGCGCCCTTGACCAGCGTCGCGTTGATCCCAGTCAGGTCTTGGCCGGCGTTGACGGACACTGCTATGGCAGTGTCAAAGGAGGAGGCGTTTTTGTACCACTGATTCTGGAGGCCCGTATTCCAACCGGAGAAATTGAGCTTGTAGGATCCCGCAGGCAACCCGGTGATCTTGTAAGTGCCGTCCACGAGGACGTCGGACCGCCCCGCCTGCTGACGTGAGCCGGCCGAATTGGCAGAAACTGAAAGATTGGATGAACTGACGCCGGCCGGAATTGTGACTTTTCCGCTGACGGTGGCGCCCTTGGCCAGGGTGGAATTAATGCCGGTGAGGGCCTGCCCCTCGGCGACGGTCACGGCAGCGGCAGTGTCGTAGGAGGCTGCGTTCTTGTACCACTGGTCCTGGGCGCCGGTATCCTGGCCCGCAAAGCTGAGCTTGTAGGACCCCGCCGGGAGGCCGATGATTTTGTAATCCCCGTCAGCTCCGACGCTGGAGCGGCCCATTTGGCTTTGGAATGCCGCCGACCAGGCGAAAACATAGGTCCCGGCAACGTCTACTCCAGCCGGAGCCGTCACCGTCCCCTGAATGGAAGCCGTTGCCGTGTCGGCCGCTGTGGCCGGGACGGAACCCAGCATCATGAATATCGCCAGCACTGCGCTAATAAAGGCAGGCAGGCGGAATCTACTCGTCGTTGCGAGCATGTATTTCCCCCAAGTTCATGCGTCAGCGAAAGCTGCGCAACCAAAGTCTGCTGAGCCAGACTTTGGAAATAGTAACCCGCGATCTGGGAATTGACTATCTGTTGCTCGGACAGGCACTCCGAACCAGGCAAAAGGCAAATTGTCAGGATTTACTGCGTCCGAATTTGCCGCGGCAAGAAAGGCCGTCTCATGGAACCCGTATTACGGACCAGGACGCGGCTGTTCCAGGGCTAGTCCCTGAATCATGCCCACCGAAAGCTGGCTCGCAACGTCTTCGCGACCCGCCTGTACCGTCCCCGGCCGCGGGCATATCCTGCAGGAGGACCAGCCGCGACCTGTCACCGGAGGAAGACCCATGGAAATGCCCAAAGCGTCCGACGCCGACAAGGAGCACTTCCGCTCGGTGCTGCCCGACCAGCCCGAGGTGGTCGTCAAGCCGATGTTCGGGAACCTCGGGGCGTTCGTGCACGGGAACATGTTCGCTGGCCTGTTCGGCCCCACCATCGGTGTGAAGCTGGCCGAGGCGGACAAGGAGGCGCTTGAAAGCACCGAGCGGACCGTTCCGTTCGGGCCGCCGGAGCGCCCCATGGGCGGCTACACCGGATTGCCGGAGGTCTGGAACGCCGAGGGCGACGGCGACGAGGCGCGGGCCAAGGCCTGGGTGGAGAAAGCATTCGAGCACGTGGCCGGGCTGCCGCCGAAGGAGCAGAAGGTTTCTAAGCCCCGGCCCAAAAAGCTGGAAAGCTAGGGCAGCACAACACTGACCAGTTCTGACCGGCTGCCGGTCCCCAGGTCCTCGGTGAGCGCCAGCCCACCGATCTGGGGGCAGTGATACTTGTACTCCCGGGCGCCCTTTTCAAGCGGCGTCCAGTCGTAGACCTTGACGCAGTCGGTGTACGTGCCGGACTTGGTGGAGACGGTCTCGCCGGTAGCTATGGTGTCCCGCATGTCTTCCGCGTGGCCGGGGTAGAACTCCTGCTTGTAGGAGTCACCGACGCGCTGCTCGGCCTTCATCCAGATGCCGGCTTTTGCCCCGTCATTTCCATGGATAAAGCTGCCGGAGTGGTTTACCAGCGTTCCATTCAAGTAGTTGTCCACGTCCTCGCCGAAGTACCAGACGTCGCCGTTTTTGTGTTGCGCCAGGTAATCCCGGGTTTCCTCCACGAGCTGCCCGTTCTTGTACTCCTTATCCAGATAGATCGCGGTCTCAACGCCCTCTATGGTTTTGGTCTCCGGCAGGATTTCAATCTCGACCCTCTCGGTGACTCTTCCTTGTTCGGTGGTCTCGTAAGTCAGTTTTTTGCCGACAGGGAGGGCGAAGTATTTGTTGGTGATTTCAGTGGTGAAATCGGCGGGGTTGATCTGCGGGTTGTACTCCGCGGCCATACTCCTTTTTGTGTTATCGAGGACAAATAATGTCGCCCCGCCAACAGCCAGCAACAGGACGATCACACCAAGGATGATTTTGGTTCGTCGATTCATGACCGTTCCCACTCCTTCTGAGTAGAAATTCCTGCAGGGGGTCAGAGCACGGTTGTTTGCCCGTTGCCATAGGAAAAAGGTAGCGGTCCGCACTGAACCAGAACACCCTTGACGAACACCACGCGTGGAGAGGCACCGCCTCCCCGTAGCGCCAGCGAAGGTACGATCTGTCTCTGGATCTTCGCAGCAGCTATCTTCGCGCTCATGCCGAATGCCTCGAATCCTGGGGCCGTGCACCCGACCACCGTCAAGAGCATCCTTGGCCAGGTATTTGACCGAGTGCCGGCCGCAGTCGCGTTGCCGGGTGTGCTTTTTGTCGTCCTGATCGTCACCGCCGCTGTTATCCAATCCAGGGATGTTCGGCGCCGGGATCCCGTGCGCCGGTTCACACGGCAACAGCGCCGCGAAGGGATGGCCCGGGCTCAGGGGCAGTGCGAGATGGAGGCGGGCTTCCGCCGTCGTTGTTCCCGTCATGCAGAGCATGGTGATCACTTCTACCCGTGGTCAAAGGGCGGGTCCACCAGCCTGCAGAATTTCGTGGCCGCCTGCAGCAGATGCAACCGCGCCAAGGGTGCGCGGATCCCCTCGCCAGGCCAGCAGGAAAGGCTGGAACGACGACGGCGGACCTACGTCAGGCTCGAAGATGCGGTCGCCGTCGGCGAGCGCCAGCCGATTGCCTAAGTTTGTAAGCGATAAGTCGGTCATCTGATTGTGTCGGCGTTGCAGGCTGCCACCAGGGCGGCGGCAGCCTGCAACCCCTAATCACTTATGGGAGGCGACCACGTCGGAGTAGAACACCTTATGCCGGCGCGCCACCCTCGACGTCAGGCGCACAGGCCAGCTGAACGGCCTAGGCCAGGGCGTCGCACAGATTCCGTTGCTTCCCTGAGGCGCTTTGGAACGTGGACTTTCCATTCGCGTCGTTCGTGATCACAGCCTTACCCGTGTAGAGGATCGTGCGGGCACCGCCCGTATCCGTCGGGAAGAAGATAAACACGTTTTGACCCGTCAGAGTGAACGTCGTCGTTCCGGTGGCGGGGGGCTTGGGCGCCAATGTGTGCGTCACGGACCCGTTGGTGGGCACGGTGATGGCCTTGCGTGTTGTCACGTTGGTAAAGGTCAGGATGAAACCGTTTCCGCCCGCAACAGTGCGGATGAAACCGTTCTTCTCCCGGGTCACCTTCACCGCCTGGTTGCCGTTAGTTCCACTTATCGTGATGTCGAACCCCGGGCATCCAGGGAGGGGGTCTGAGGTAGGAAAATCGGCAGCGGAAGCCGGTTGAGCTCCCGCCAGCATCAGGGCCGCAAGCATTGCTGCGGGCGCGAGTCGTCGCATTCTTTTACTCATGATTTTTCTCCATCGAGTGAGAAGCTGGGCTTCTTCATTGATGGCGCGCCCCCAAGCATCAGAGGAGACCGCACGCCGCAATTCGTACGGGTCATGCCCTGACTGCCGCCCCCGGAGTGGCTGCGTGTGATGTGCCGGCCGAACAAACGGCCGAGGGCTCAGAGCGTACTCCGGTGTTCGAAAGTTCGGCAAGGCTAAGAGCGCAATGTCGGGTCGTCGGGCACCTGTACGCGGCGACGCTGCGGGCATATCCTGCCAACAAATCCAGCCCTTCCCTTTGCTACGGGAGAGAACCATGAAGACCCCGACGGCGACCGGCGCGGAGAGCGCGTCTGCCCAGCTCACCGGCCTGCCGCCAAAGGCACCCAAGCCCCGGATCGCCAGGAAGTAGCCATGCCGTCCCCCGCAGCAGATGCCCGACATGCGGCACCGCAGATAGTCAACACCTTGGTGATCGGGGCCGGGCAGGCGGGGCTGGCCACCAGCTACTGGCTCGCCCAGCACGGTGTGGAGCACCAGGTGCTCGAGCGGCGGGATGCCCTGGGCGGTGCATGGCAGGACCGGTGGGACTCGTTCTACCTGAACACGCCCAACTTCTCGTTCATGCTGCCGGGGCTGACGTACGACGGTCCCGAACCGGATGCCTTCCTGCCCCGCGACGCCGTCATTGACCTGTTCCGCGACTATGCGCAGGGAATCGCCGCCCCGGTGCAGCTGGGCACGGAGGCCACCCGGATCGCCTGCGAGGGCGGCCACTTCAGCGTGGAGACCGGCAGCGGGCGCTTCACAGCAGAAAACGTGGTCCTGGCGAACGGTGCCTTCCAGCGCCCGCGCATCCCTACCGCGTCCGCCGATCTCCCACGGCATGTGCACCAGCTCCACAGCCACGACTACCGCAACCCGCAGCAGCTGCCCGACGGTGCCGTGCTGGTGGTGGGCACCGGGCAGTCGGGCGGCCAGATCACGGAGGACCTGCTGGCCGCCGGCCGCGAGGTCCATCTGTCCGTTTCGTCATGCCCGGAGGCGCCCCGCCGGTACCGCGGCCAGGACACCTTCTACTGGATCGTCCAGATCAACCTGCACGGCCCCGCGTACGGCATCAACGGACTCCAGGTGGAGCAACTCCCCTCCCCCGCCGCCCGCTTCATGTGCAATCCGCTGGTCTCCGGCAACGACGGCGGCCACAGCATCCACCTTCGGGAACTCGGCCGCCGCGGCGTGCGGCTTCACGGCCACTTCGAGGGAACGGACGACGGCGTCCTCGCCTTCAGCGACGACCTCGCCGGACGCCTGGAGATGGTGGAGGCCGGGTTTGGCCAACGCCTCAAGCCGATGGCGGACGCGTACATCGAGGCGGCGGGCATCGACGCGCCGGCCGCCGAACCACCACTGGACGATTCCTGGCTTCCCGCGGAGCCCGGCGCGCGGCTGGACCTGGATGCGGAGAACATCAGGTCCGTCATCTGGGCCACGGGATACGGCCTGGACTTCAGCTTCCTGGACATCCCGGTGCTGGACGAGTGGAACTACCCCCGGCACTCCCGTGGTGTCACCGAGGTTGCCGGGCTGTACGCCGTGGGGCTTCCCTGGCTGACCAGGCACGCCTCGGCCACCCTGGCGCTCGTGGGCGAGGACGCCCAATACGTCGCCGAGCACATCGCGGGCCCGTGAAGGCGACGTTCAAGAGGGGTGGCTACCCCGCGCAAGGCCCGTCGAAGTCCACTGGCGCGGCGAGGCCGGCCGAGCTGAACCATTCCCTGGCCCATGCCTGAACCGAGGGTATGGCGAGTTGCTCGGCAACAAGCTCCGGCGGCCCGTCGAACACGGCCTTCCCCTCCTCCAAAAGGTCCCCGGTGCCGCTGCCGGCGAGGAGCCCGAAGAGGGCAGGCTGACCGATGAAGGGAAGCATCCCGCCGTCGCCATCGGTCAGCACGCCCCAGCGCGAGGTGAACAGCGAAAACGCCTCCGGGCGTTCTCCGTGGTCCACCACGAGCGGGCAGGCCTCGCCGTCGAGCTGGATCCGCCGGTAGTTGGGCTCCGTTTCGTCGAGGGCCATCAGTTGGACATCGTCCAGCCACGAAAGCCAGACCGCTGCGCACTCCCCCATCAGCGGATACGGGGCCGCGGCGATGTAGCCGGCCTTGCTCACGTGGGCGGAGTGGCCGACGGCGATGTTGTGGAGCTGCCCACGGACCAGCGGCAGGACCGTGCTGACAGGCTGGTGGTAGTTGGCGAATTTCCGCCGCATAACGTCGGCGCTTGAATTCGAGCCTATGGAGACCACCAGGGAACGGGCTTCCAACGGTGCCCCGCCCGCTTGCGCGAGGGCTTCATCCAGTCCGGCTGAAAGCTCAAGGGGCCGGAATTCATTGCCGTCCATGACACCCGAGGCCACGGGCGGGTCCCACGGATACAGCAGCGGATCGAGATGGCCGGCGCCGTCACTGCTCAGTCCCATGGCGTCAGCCGGGTGAAGCCATCGGCATCGTGCTGGAGACTAATCAAGGTGGCCCGCTTTCGTGGTTCGGGACTTCCAGTGTCCCGCACTTTGTGGGGGAACCGGACCTGCGGCGCTTAGGGAGCCGGGCAGCCCCCACTTTGGTGCGATGCCATT
The DNA here is from genome assembly GCF_052115605.1 of Arthrobacter sp. 2MCAF15. Lineage (NCBI taxonomy): Bacteria > Bacillati > Actinomycetota > Actinomycetes > Micrococcales > Micrococcaceae > Arthrobacter > Arthrobacter sp. 2MCAF15. The sequence goes on from NZ_JBFRGZ010000033.1 coordinate 16,914, forward strand.
CCTGCAATGCCCGCAGCAGCCGGCCCAACATCAGTCTCCGCAAAGAGATAACACTCTGGTGAACGGCGTCGGCCAAGCCGGGCCGCCAGCTACTGGCTCACCCGGGATGGTGTGGAGCACCCGCTGCTGGAGCGGCGAATGGGCGGGGCGTGGCAGGACCCGTGAAACTCGTTTTACCTGAACACCCCCCCAACTTCTCGTTCATGCTGCCGGGGTGATATACGGCGGTCCCGAGCCGGATGCCTTCCTCACCCGCGATGTCGTCAGCGTCGGCGAGCGGCAGCTGTCCCCCTGAGCAGACAACCTCAAGCAAGTGCACATCGCAGGCGAAGTCGGCACAAGCTGCAGGTACCAGTGGTTTACCTTCCCCAAAAGAGACCCCTGGATGCTTAAATCAACTCCATCCCGCCTAACGCCAGCCGTTCAGCCGATTTCAGCGCTTGACGGGCAAAGGATCGAAATTCAGTATTCTCCTAAAGCTTGGACAGCCCTGAAAGGGTCAGCCGACCGTACACAGATCCTAACGCACTCTGCAATATCCACACCGGGGCCAAGTCCCGGGTTCAGTCCACTTCTTCGTGCACGAGAATATGGCGGAGTTCATGCGGCCTAGCATGTCAAGTGCGGACGAGGGGCGAAACGCAGATCCTCACAGTTGACAAAAAATTCACGCCCTCAATGACAATTTTTGTTAGGTGCATAAGTCTATTTCGAACGCGAGTGCCAGTGCTAAGGTCGGCGAGAACTTCAATTGCATCTGATTTTTTGGGGGCACAAATGAATACACGCATTCACCGAAAATACGTTCGGTTTCAGCACGGAACAATGACTTTCCCGGCGGCCGACGACAAACGGCTTTCGTCAATTTCTGGTCGGCTCGCGAAGAGCGCGGCCATGGCGAGCGCCGCTCTCCTGGCGCTTACGGCATGTGGCCAAGCTGTGGCCTCACTATCGACGCCATCAGCTTCTGGATCAGCTTCCGCGACTCCATCGGCGTCGGCCACAACGACTGCTCCGGCAACAATCTCCTGCAGCACGGAAAATTCCCGTGAATCCCACCAGCAGACTGTCTTCATCTGCACGAAAACTGACGATGGAAAACTGCAGTGGATGGAGCAGTCAGCTTCACAGCGGGTAAAGGATGCTCGGGGGGCGGCCGCCTCGCTCGCGCTTAAAGCTGCTGCCGACAAGGCAGCATCTGATGTAGCCGCCGAAGAAGCGAAAGCGAAAGCTGCGCGGGAACAAGCCGCGGCGGAAGCCGAACGCCAGCAGACGGCAGCTGCAGAAGCCGCACGCCAGCAGGCCGTTGCCGCGGAAGCCGCACGCACGCAAGCTGCAGCAGCGGCTGCCGCAGCGGCTGCCGCAGCGAAAGTTCAACCCCTCGTGCGGCCGGTTGTCCCAGCGGCTCCATCTGGATGCGATCGCAACTATTCAGGTGCTTGCGTACCGATCGCTTCTGATGTGGACTGCGCAGGCGGGAGCGGCAACGGCCCAGCGTACGTACGTGGACCAGTAACTGTCGTTGGAAGTGACATCTACGGTTTGGACCGCGACGGCGATGGTGTTGGCTGCGAATAGTGAGGCTAGTCAACTTGAGTGTTCGACCTGCCCTGATCCTCCACCGATATGACGATTGGACCACCCAGACCTATCAGCACGTGGGCCGACCCTCCCGTCTTTGGTCGGCTATTTCTGCACTCTCCCGGTCAGCTCCTTATGAGCCATGAATTCTTGATGGGCCACGGCCACAGTGGATCGGTCCCATATGTGAACCGAACTACTCACGTCCGCCAACCAAAGTCTCTTAGTGTCGAAAGGGGGCTACTGCGCCACAGCAGCTGCTGCGATGGAGAAAATGTCTGCCGGCATCGGCCGGTGGAGCCTCCATCTAATCGCGATGGGCTTCGCTCCAGTGTGCTGGTCGTAGTCCACCTGACCAAGGCAGATGTACGGAACTGTCAGCCCGGTCTCGTCGTCGGCGGTGTCTCTGGTGAACAGAAGTATGTGCGACTCGTGCGCCAGCCTGTCGAGATATCGTCGTCCCGTCGGGCTTCCAGGCGACGTGGCGTTCTGCGACTCCCAATGGAACAGCTCCGGGCTGATCGCATAGTCCTTATACATCGTGGTCGCCGAATGCTTCTTGTCGTCTTTGTTGAGCGTGACAAAGAAGGCGTCCGTGGACGTCGCCTGGCACCAGGCCACGCCTTCGCGGTGCTGCACGTTCTTGCCGAGCTCCAGCGACCCATACTGCAGGGCCGCAAGGATCTCCTCACGCCGGTAGGTGGCATGCGACAGTAGCGGAACGTTCTGTAGCCCAGCCCCGAGGCCTTTCGCGGCATGCTTGGACGCCGCCGCTCCGAGCTTCACAATCTGGCGGATCTCGCTGCATACGAACTGGTAGCCGCGCAGATAGTCCAGGCCGGCGTCGTACGACTGGAACCCGCCGCCGTCGTCCCACAGCGTGTAAAACAGCATCCGGGCGAACGTCTGTTCCCGCATGCCGAGATCCACGTAGCGGGGTGCATCGGCGTCGACGAGCATCGAGTAAGTCTCGGCGCGTTCCGGATCGTCCACATGAATCAGCGCAGCCATGCGGCCGAGCAGCTTCTTCTCGTCCGCGTCCGACAGGTCCTCCTGGATCCTGACGCTGAGGACGGCCTCCACCGGTGAGAACCCGTCTATCAACTGTGCCTGGCGGAGGTAGCCGGTCCATGAATCCTTGGTCGAGCGGTAGATCGACTTCAGGTCGTTCCCGGACCGCTCCAGATAGGCCTCCAGCTCGGTCTCCGCGTAAGAGGTGACGTCCCGAACAAGCTGCGCCCGGTTGAACCGCAGCTGCGCCTTGATGTTGTCCAGCACCACCTTCTGCGCCACCCGGTCCAGAACGATCTGCGAGCCCGACGGCAGGTACGGGAAATCATGCTCGACTGCCTTTTCCAACTCCTTGCGGCCATAGCCAGTGAGCGCCCGGTAGCGCAGATCGAAGCGGAACTCGCGCCGTTGCTGGCCGATGAAGTCCATGACGGTCAGCACCGCCTTTCCCTCGGCCCGGCGCAGCCCCCGCCCCAACTGCTGGAGGAAGATCGTGGCGCTCTGCGTGGGTCGGAGCAGCAGAATGGTGTCCGTCTGAGGCAGGTCCAGGCCTTCGTTGAAGAGGTCGACGGCGAAGATGCAGTTGATCTCCCGAGTGCGGAGCCGCTCCAGGGCCGCCGAGCGGTCGGCGTCGTCGGTGCTCCCGTCGACGGCAACCGAGGCGATGCCGGCGCGGTTGAACACTTCGGCCATGTAGTGGGCATGCTGGACCGAGACGCAGAAGCCGATGGCCCGCATCTGGTCCGTGCTGGTGACCTTGTCGCGCAGTTCGCGGATCACCTTGGCGGCGCGGGCGTCGTTGCCGGTGTAGAGGTTGTTCAGCTGCGCGGTGTCGTAGTTGCCGCGCTTCCACTCCAACTGGCTGAGATCGACGTCGTCCGAAACGCCGAAGTAGTGGAACGGCACCAGCAGGTCCGCGTCGAGGGCGTCCCAGAGGCGCAGTTCGCTGGCGGTGCGGCCGTCGAAGAACTGCTTGGCGACGTCGACACCGTCGCCGCGCTCCGGCGTCGCGGTCAGTCCGAGGAGCTGCTGCGGCCGGAGGTGCTCCAGCAGCCGGCGGTAAGTTGGCGCCATGGCGTGGTGGAATTCATCGATCACCACGACGTCGAAGAAGTCCGGTGCCAGCTGTTCAACGCCGAGGGATGAAAGCGACTGGACGGAGGCGAAGATGTGCTTCCACTGCCGGGGTTTGTGCTCCCCGACGTAGAGCTCGCCGAAGGCGCCGTCCTGCATGACGTCACGGTAGGTGCGAATGGCCTGTTTGAGGATTTCCTGTCTGTGGGCGACAAAGAGCAGCTTCAGATCACGGCCGACCGCTTCACACAGGCGTTTGTAGTCCAAGGCTGCGATGACGGTCTTCCCGGTGCCCGTAGCTGCGACCACGAGGTTGTGGTCGAAACCCTTGAGCCGCTCGGCCTCCAGGTCTTCAAGCATCTCCTCCTGGTGGAGGAATGGCTGGACCTCGAGTCCGGTGGCTGCACCGGGGATCGCCGTCCGCCGGCCGCCGTTTCGTTCCAGCGCGGCGTCCAGCYGTTCGCCGTCGCGTTCCGGATCGTAGCTCTGGAAGGCGCGCTGCGCCCAGTAGCTATCGAAGGTGACCTCGAACTTGTTCAGGAGCGCGGGCGTGCCGACGGAGCTGAGCCGGACGTTCCATTCGAGGCCGTCGAGGAGGGCCGCTTGGCTGAGGTTGGAGCTGCCGACGTACGCGGTATCGAATCCGGAGTCCCGGCGGAACAGCCAGGCTTTGGCGTGCAGCCGCGTTGCCTGCGTTTCATAGCTGATCTTCACCTCGGCCCCGTACCGGGTCACGAGCTCGTCGATGGCGCGGCGTTCTGTGGCGCCCATGTAGGTGGTGGTGATGACGCGTAGTTTGGCGCCGCGCTCCTTAAGCTGTTGCAGTGCTGGTTCGAGAAGTCTCAGTCCGGTCCAACGGACGAAGGCGCAGAGCAGGTCCACGGTGTCGGCGGACTCAATCTCGGTTCTCAGCTCCGCCGCTAGGTTGGGATCATCCTTGCTGTTGGTGAGCAGGGCTGAATCACTTAGCTTCGTGGCGGGGCGGCGCAGGTTGCGGCGTTTGAGAGTGTCCGGGCGGTGAAGAGACCGGAGCTCAGTGGGGCCGGGTGCGATGCGGTCTCCGGTGTTCAATTCCTGGAGGAGCTTGTTAGCGAGGGCCACGCGGTCAGTTGGCTTGGCTGCGGCCAGGGCCCGCCGGACGGCTTCTGCGACGTGGCGGGAGAGGATGTCCGGGGTGTCTTCGTCTCCTATGTCCGCGAAGACTGGCTGCAGTTGTGTTCCGTGGTTCAGGAAACTGCCGAGTGCTTCCGTGTTGAGAAGTTCGTACAAGCCCTCGGGCAGCTGCTCCGCCGCCACTCCCCCAATGAAATTAGTCACTGCGCCAGGGTATGACATCCAGATAAGGATCACGACCGGCCGGCCCATGAACTTCAGTGCTGCATGACATGCCAAAGGCATGAACTTAGTTTGATTTCGTCTGGCATGGCTCGCGGTTTTGGAAATAGGTGAGCATCAAGGCGTCGGTAATACTGGTCGCATGTGGACAACATTCTTGCCGGATATTCTGGTGGCGGTCTTTGGCGCTGCCCTAACAGTAGCGATCGCTTTTTTGACCCTGCGTCGACAGCAACGACAGGCCGAGCGCAATGAACTAAATGGACTGATCCGGGACTTGCACCACCGTCGTGCACTCTGYGAAGTGGACGGTCCTTTACTGGCTCTTCACGGTTCGTGGGGAAAGTGATTCCCGGATGAGTGTCATGCCGCCGTCCGGACGGCACTTCTCATGAGGATAATCGATTTGTAGTTCCCGGCGTTTCGGTAGCCGCGGGCGGTTCGTTTGATGTGCTTGATGC
>NZ_JBFRGZ010000034.1:0-19247 GCF_052115605.1 Arthrobacter sp. 2MCAF15
GCGTGCTTCTGGTCGGTAGTGAAGTGCTTCCGGTTCGAAACACGAACAGGCATAACGAAATCCATGATGGACCTTCCCCCGCACTGCACCGGCTCCAGCAACAGGGAACCTGTCACACAACAGCCTGACACACAGGGAAGTTCCGGCGAACTCGCAGGATTCCAGCGAACTCGGGCGTGGGCGAAGCTTTAGGCGGTGGTCCCCGGTTCGTCGTCGATATCCGGGCCTTCTGCCGCATCCTGGGAATGGGCCCGGTCGTCAAAGGGTTCAGCCGTTGCGTCGCCCTCGGCGGGGGTCTCGCTGTGGGCGCGTTCCGGCGCCTGTGAGTCCTGGCTCATGTCCGCTCCTCTGCTGCGAATCCTGCGGTGGATTGTCGACTATTGATCATCTAGCTCCCGCAGTCACAGGGCTGTCAAGGCCTTCCGGATCCGTGCGGTGTCAGAGCGGTGCCCGGCCGGCCGGGCGGCTGGAATCCCTTTTGGGTTCCTTGCGGGGGCGCAGGGCATAGTCGCGCGCCCGTTTGCTGGAGAGTGCCAGAAGCAGCAGGATGTCCAGCGTCAGGCCGGGCAGATTGGACACCAGCGTGATGTCGGGACCGCCGTGGAGGACGTCGAAGGCCTGGATGCAGATGGCGCCCGTGCTGAGCGCCATGGCCAGTGTCCGGGCCCAGTTCCGGCCGAGGAACACAAACCAGGCCAGCAGGACGTAGGCCAGGGCAAAGATCAGGACCAGCACCGTTGCGATGCTGACGGCCACTTCAGCCTGGGCCTCCGTGATTCCCAGGCCGGTTGCGGGCCGCACCAGGGATCCGACGTGCGCGTCCCGGAAGACCACCGTTGAGATGGCGAGCAGGACTGCCGCCACCGCACGGGCGCCGACGAAGATTGCACCGACGATGGTGGGCGCCGGGCGCCTGTTCCTGCTGTCGCCCGGAAGCCTGCCGCCTGGAGTAGTTTCAGTTGGAGAAGTGTCGCCTGGAGACGTGTCCGTTGGAGGCAAGGCCGCCAGCGCCGCCGCGGTCTGCCTGAGATCCACGATCGGGAGGTCGCCGTCGGTGGTGATGGTGTCGCCTCCGCCGTTGCGTGCGTGATAGCCGGTCGAAAAGTCACGGATCACGCGGAGCTCGGCCGCGGGGTCTGCCTGGGTGATGGCTCCGACCACGTGGTCGCGTTCGGCATCGGTGTTCTGAGCAATCTTGTGGGTGATCTGCAGGGTAAAAAGGGACAGCCCGACGCTGCGGTCATACGTGCCGGCAGCCAACCAGTCCACGGCGAGGCCGCCGGGGAGCAGCCAGCCGGGCGGACAGCGCCAGAATCGGACGTGGTGCCGCTTGCCCGGGGTGCCATCAACTTCCTGCTGATAGGCAAAATCCTGTTGGCGGCCGAACAGGAACAGGGGACTCACCGGGGCCTCGAGGTAGCTGCGGCGCAGCAGCGTGGAGGAGACGATCCGCCGGCTGCTGGCCAGTGTCACGTCATCGGCCAGCGTCCAGCCCGCGGCCTGCATGACGCCGTGCACCTGCGGCCCGGATCCCAGCAGGGCCACGTTCACGGGATCGCCGAGAAGCCCGTCGCTGGTTCGCGCCCGGCCGATGAAGTAGTCGGGTACGTAGAGCCGGGTCAGGATTCTGTGCAGCCGGGGTAGCACCAGATAGGCGAGCAGAGCCCAGAAGACGAAGATGAACCAGACCTGTCCCCAGCCCCATTGGAAGCTCAGTTCTAACAGCAGCGAGGTCAGCCACACGGCCGCGACGCCACCCACTACGAAGAAGATGGTGTCCAGCAGGGAGTACGGCACCGCGTCGGCGGGGGCGGTGACCTCAACCGCGGCCTTGGTCATGGCCGTCATGTTACGCGCACCGGCGGCAGTTGGCTCGAAAGATGACGGCCCAAAGGTTGACCCGGCCGCAGGTCTCTCGCGGCCGGGTCGTCCTTGCTGGTCCTCAGAAGCTGGTGGTCTGGGTCAGGTAGCCGTAGTACTTCGAGCTGATGGGGTGGACGGGATCGCCTTCGAAGCCGTAGTCGTGGTGGCGCTTGGTGTATCCCTTCGTCAGGGACAAGTACTGTTCCATGACGTGCTCGGCTGATCCCGTGCAGGCCTTCTGGCTGATGCACAGGGCCACGGACCCTGCCACGGCCGGGCTGGCGAAGCTGGTGCCGTGGTTGATGCCGTACCCGCCCCCGGGAACGGTGGAGAGGATGCACTCGCCGGGGCCGGAGACCGTGTGGGCCTTGTCGTCGCTCGTGGTGGCGAAGTTAGAGAAGAATGCCGGATCGTCATCCTTTTGTCCGTACTTCGAAAAATCCGTGGTGCCGCAGGTTGGGGCGGCGAGGCCGCCGGGCTTCCCGTCGAAGTCGCCCATGGCGGTGGCGGTCAGCACCTGGTCGTAGGTGGCGGGCACTGTGTTCGCGAAGTCCTCACCGGCGTTGCCGGCCGCGACAGCGTAGGTGACACCGGCGCGGACTGAGCGGCAGATGGCGTAGTGCATCGGGTCCGTGCCCTTGCCGCAGTTAGGCGTGTCCGCGGCGCCGCCCGCGATGCTGATGTTGGCCACCGCGATGTCGTTGTCCGGGTCATCGTCCTTCTGTGTGGACGTCACCCAGTCGATGGCGCAGATCAGGCTCTGCTCGGAGATCAGGCCGTTGTCGTCAACCACCCGTACGGACCACAGCGGGGTGCCGGGGGCTGTCCCGATGACGCCCAGACGGTTGTTCTTGGCGCCGATGACACCCGCGACAAATGTTCCGTGCCCCAATACGTCAATGGGTGTCACGTCCACAGGTGAGCCGGACTGGCAGTCAACGCCGCCCTTGACGTTCAGGTCCGGGTGGGTGGCATCGATGCCGCTATCGATCACGGCGACGTTGACGTTGATCCGTGAAGGCCCCTTGTCGAGCGCCTTCCGGACGTCTGAGTCCGTTCCGGCGATCCGCTCCCGCCAGAACGGTGTCTCCTGGCTGGCCGCGGATCCCAGATCCCGCGGCTGCTGGAAGGTCCGGCCCGCAGTGACGAAATCGACGTTGGGGTCGGCCTGAAGGCGTTTCGCCTGCGCCGCCGTCAGGGTGGCAGAGTAGCCGTTCACGGCGTTGCGGTAGACCTTCGACGCCGTGAATCCGTAGGCGCTTTGCTGGGCGGCCGCCGCCGCCCCGGCGTCCACGACGCCGTCCTTGAGCACCACAATGTAGCTTTGCCCCGTTTCAGCCGCCGACGAGGGGGCAGCCGCCACCAGGGAAAAGCCGGAAACCAGCGCAAGGACACTCAGCGAGGCCAGCGCACGCCGAAAGGGGAGCCTGTCCCGTCTGGGAAGGGCGCTTCGCCGGTGTCTGCGCGGGACCCGCGCCACCGATGTTAGCTGCGGGTTTGACGCCTTGCGGCTGGCTTGGCTGAACATCGTGGCCTCCCATTAAGCGAGTTCGCTAATTCGAGTGCCCCCGCCCATATCTTAAGCCTCCGGCCGCGTCTTACACCCGGGCCCTTTGAAAAAACTTGTGCAGCCCCGCTGCGCGTCGGTTGGGGAGCCCGCGGCCTCAGACCAGGCTGTCTTCCTTCACGGGCGCGCTCGCCGGTCCCCGGCCAGCCGCGTGGGCCGACGCCGCAGCCTGCACGGACTGTCCGGCGCGCCCGGGGTGTCCGGCGTGTCCGGCGTGGTGGCCGAACGGATTGAACCGGCTGAAACCGAGCTCGGCAAAGGCATAGGCGGTCTCGGCGTGCTCGGACCGGTCCACTCCGGCGAGTTCGTCCTCGCGGCTGACCCGGAACCCGAGCGTCTTGTGGATGGCGAGACCGATCACGGCGGTCCCGAGGCCTGACACCGCCACGGTGATGAGCACGGCCACGGTCTGAGCGATGACCTGGTGCAGCCCGCCGCCGTAGAACAGGCCGCCGCCTGCGCCGTCCACGGGCAGGGCGATGAAGCCCAGCGCCAGGGTTCCAATGAGGCCGCCGCCGAGGTGGACGCCGACGACGTCGAGCGAGTCATCGAAGCCGAACTTGAACTTCAGGTCCACGAACACCGCGCAGGCCGCACCGGCCACGAAGCCCAGGCCCAGCGCGGCGAGGGGGCTGATGTTGGCGCACGACGGCGTGATCGCCACCAGGCCGGCAACGGCGCCGGACGCCGCACCCAGGGAGGTGGGGTGGCCGTGGCGGACCTTTTCCACCACGAGCCAGCTGATCATGGCCGCGGCGGGAGCGGCCAGGGTGTTCACCCAGATCAGGCCGGCCTGTTCCACGGTGCTGGCGGCGCCGGCGTTGAAGCCGAACCAGCCGAACCACAGGATGCCCGCGCCGAGCATGATGAAGGGGATGTTGTGCGGCCGGTGGCCGGGGTCCTTGCCGAAGCCGTGCCGGTTGCCCAGGATCAGGACCAGTACCAGCGCCGCAGTGCCGGAGGCGATTTCCACCACGGTGCCGCCGGCGAAGTCGATGACCTGGCCGAAGACGGCACTCACGGCACCGCCGGCGCTCATGAGGCCGCCGCCCCAGACCATGAAGGCCAGCGGGCAGTAGACGAGGGTGATCCAGATGGGAACGAACAGGGCCCAGGAAGTGAATTTCGCGCGGTCCGCGATGGCGCCGCTGATGAGGGCCACGGTGAGGATGGCAAACGTGGCGCTGTAGCCGGCCTTGATCAGGTCGGGCGAGCCGATGACGTTGCTCAGGCCGAAACTGGCGAACGGGTTGCCGAAGACGCCCAGGACGCCCTGCCCGGTGGTCATCGAGTAGCCCCAGAGGACCCACACCACGCCGACGATCCCGATGGAGACGAAGCTCATCATCATCATGTTCAGTGAGGCCTTGGCCCGGGTCATGCCGCCGTAAAAGAGGCCAAGAGCCGGGGTCATCAGCAGAACGAGCGCCGCCGAAAAAATCATCCAGACGCTTCCAGCAGTGAGTTCCACCGGGGGTCCCTTCTCGTCATTCTTCCTTTGCCGGGACACGTCGCCACCGGCCCCCCGATCCGGATTTAATCCTCGCGGAGCCATGTTTCCGGCAGTGGGGCGGAAAGTTGCGGGCACGTTACAGGAATCGCGACGGCGTGAAGTTCGCGTGACCGGCATGTTTCAGGCATGTAAACGGTGTCTCTTGCGGACGCCTTGCCCCGTGCTGGACGCTGGCGCCGCAAGGGCGGAACGGCGGGGGCTGCGGGAGAATGCTTTGCCGGCCGGCAGTGAGGCGCCGCCGCGGCGGATTTTTGGCGTCACTGTGCGCTAGGGGAGGGTCCCTCCCCTGGCGGGAGAGTGCTCCCACTGTCGGGCAGGGGCCGCGGTCAGCCCGGTCCGCTGGCCTGCTCGAGCGGGATCTCCAGGCAGCGGCCGGACGAGTTCCAGCCACTGGGCGTGCCGAGGTGCCGGCTCAGCCGCTGCATCCGGGCGGCAATATCGGGCCCCGCCCCGCGGGCCAGCCGGGCCTGGAATCCGGTGATGACCGTGGGATGCAGCCTCAGCATGCGGGGTTCGCCGCCGTCGGTATCGAGCATGAAGACGAAGGAGTGGTCATTGTGCTCTGCCGGGTCCACGGCGTAGTCGTCTACGAAGTCCCCGGCGCTGAATATGATGGGCCGGTTCCGGTGGATCCCGACGCCGCGGAAGACATGCGGGGAGTGGCCGAAGACGACGTCGGCGCCGGCGTCGATGAGGTCCCGGGCGAGATCCTGGTGCCGGGCCGGGACGTCGGAACCCCAATTGCCTCCCCAATGGGCCGAGACGATCAGCAGCTGGACGCGGGCCTTGGTCCGCCGGACCAGGTCCAGCAGGTCGTCCAATCGGGCGGCACCGTCCCGGCCGCCGCCGCCGTTCGCGGGAAAGCCCTTCAGTGGAACGTACTCCACGGGAACGTAGTGGACTCCCGGGGCCGTGGGGCCGGCCTCCCAGTCGGGCTGGTTGTCAGTGAAGGCAATGACGCCGACGGCGGTGGTGCCCACGCGCCGCACGGCCGGCCGGCGGGCTGCGTCCAAGTCAAGGCCGGCCCCGGCATGCAGGATGCCGCGGCCAGCCAGTACCGGAAGCATTTCCCGGAACGCGTCCTGGCCGTAATCCAGGACGTGATTGTTGGCGAGCGAGACGACGTCGATCCCGGCCGCGAGGAGGCTGGCGACATTCTTCGGGTCGGAGCGGAAGGTGAAGACCTTGCCGGGCTCGGGCTCGCCGCCGGTCGCCAGGACGCATTCGAGGTTGGCGATGCGGAGGTCCGCCTGCCGGAGGACCTCCAGCGTATCGCCCCACGGGTAGGCCGGCCCGGCCGTTGCCAGGTGCATGTCCACCAGGCGGCCCAGCATGACGTCTCCCAGCAGCGCAATCCGCATGGCCAACCGGTCCGTCAGGTCATGGCCGGGGCTAGCTTTGGTAGCCCTCGACCTCGCTGACCGGCCGCACCTCCGCCTCGTCGGGGTTCTCTCCGTAGTCCTTTTTGGCGCGCCGCTGGCGGAGCAGGTCCCAGCACTGATCCAGCTGCTCCTCCACCTGCTGCAGCCTCAGGACGTTGGGGGCTCCCGTCCCGGCCGGGGCGGAGCCTTCGCGGAGGCTGTGTTCTTCCGCCACGAGTTCCTTGATGCGCTCCAGGATGTCCTGGTTGTCCACGGTGTCCTCTTTTCGTCCGACGGCGGCGGTCCCCCTCCGCAGGTCCCTTCCCAGCCTACGGAGGGGGAGGGACCCTGAACAGGGGTTCCCGCGGCACACCCGCCTGCGGCACGGTCTTGGCTAGGTCCTTGGCCTAGCCAAGGAGTTCGTCCGGGTAACACCAGCGCCAGTCCTCGCCCGGCTCGATGCTGCGCATGACGGGGTGGCCGCTGGCTTTGAAGTGTTTGTAGGCATGGGTTCCGGACGAGGAATCGCAGCAGGCCACGTTGCCGCACTGCACGCACATCCGCAGGTGAACCGTCGTCGTCCCTTCCTGCACGCACGCGGCGCAGAAGGGATCGGCCGGAACAGCCTGGTCCTGGGCCGATTCCAGGTGCGGGCACACGCCGCGGGGACGGGCGATCCCCTCGCCGCCGCTGCCGCCGTCAGCGTCTGGTTCTTCCAGTGTGGCGTCCAGCATGGACTCTTCGACATCGAGGCGGTCAAGGACGTTAAGCAGGACCTCGTGCGCGTATCCGCCGCCGCGCCGCAGCTCGAGGACCTTGGCGCGCTCGGCGTCCAGCATCGCCAGCCGCAGCTGGGCGTAGCGCTGGCTGGGGGTGACCGATTCCGCGATGGGCCGTCCCAGCCGCTCCCACGCGGCCAGCCCGCGCTCCTGGGTGCGCCGCTTCAGCATCGCCACAACCTCCGGGGGGTCGGCGTCCGAGCGCAGCTCCCGGAGCCGCTGCACGCCCGCCGCCGTCGCCATCTGCATGAGCGACGCCTCGTTGAGCGCGTCCTCGCGCGCGTCCGGTCCCTTCAGGCGCAGCAGCCGGACCAGGGCCGGGAGCGTCAGGCCCTGCAGGGTCAGCGTGCCGGCCACCACCACGAGGGCCATGAGGATCAGGACGGACCGGTGCTCCAGCGCTGCCGGCAGGACCAGGACGGCGGCAAGGGTCACCACGCCGCGCATGCCGGCCCAGGAGACAATCACCGGAACCTTCCAGGACGGCCGGGGATCCTTGCGCCCGACCGCGGGAATGAGCCTCGGCAGGTACGTTGCGGGGAAGACCCAGACCGGGCGCAGGACCAGCACGGCCAGCAGCACCGCGGCGCAGCCGAGCCAGATCCGTTCCGGGCCCAGCGAGTCATCCCGGACGCCCTCGATGATGGTCCGGACCTGCAGCCCGATCAGGAGGAAGACAGAATTTTCCAGCAGGAACTGGACCGTGTGCCAATTGCTGCGCTGGCTCAGCCGGGCGGCCCCGTTCGGCATGGACGGCGCCTTGGTCCCCATGATCAGGCCGGTGACGACGACGGCCAGCACGCCTGAAGCGTGGATCGCTTCCGCCGGGAGGTAGGCCACGAGCGGGGCAATCAGGGAAATGGAGGTGTTGATGGCCACGTTGCGGATCCGCTTGCGGAGCGAGGTCAACACGAAAGCCGCGGCAATGCCCACCACCAGGCCCCCGCCGGCAGCCAGGACGAAGCCGCCGGCGATCTCCGCCGCGGACACCGTTCCGGCGATGGCCGCGATGGCAGCGCGCAGGCAGACCAGCGCCGTGGCGTCGTTGACCAGCGACTCGCCTTCCAGGATGGTGACAATCCGCCGGGGCATGCCCACCTTTCGCGCGATGGCGGTCGCAGCCACGGCATCCGGCGGTGCGACGACGGCGCCCAGGGCCATGGCCGCCGCCAGCGGGATCTCGGGAAACAGCCAGGCGACCACCAACCCGATGCAGACGGTGCCGAAGATGACATAGCCCACCGACAGCAGGCCGATGGCGCGGCGGTTGGAACCGAAATCGAACAGCGAGGTCTGCAGTGCCGCCGCGTAGAGCAGCGGCGGCAGCAGCCCGACCAACACGAGCTCGGGGTTCAGCTCGATGGTCGGGACGAAGGGGAGGAAGGAACATCCAACGCCGGCCAGCACCAGCAGGAGTGGGACGGAGACGTTGATTTTGTGCCCCAGCGCGCTGCAGGCGCACACAACGGCGACCAGGGCCAGCAGCCCGAAAGCGACTTCCATTGGCCTATTCTGCCAGCTTCGGGTCCGTCGCCGGAGACCCCCGCGTCATATCATCAGCCGAGGCGGACGCCGCCGACTTCCACGCCCTGGTCATTCCCGGACCGCGTTCCCATGCAAGCAGCCGACGGCGGTATCGGCCGCCGTCGGACGCCTCCCGCTCGTTCATTTGTTGCTTTGTCTTCTTTTGTTTTGAACTTCCGCCGGGCACCTACCCACGCTGCCGGTTATGCGGCAGGATATGCCCTGTACGTGCACCGTCGTCGTTGCCGCCCGGCCGGCGCCCCCAAGCAGCAAGGAGATTTCGGACATGACCACGCTCAATCCCTACCTCGGGTTCCGCGACACCGCGAAAGATGCCATGACCTTCTACCAGACCGTATTCGGCGGGGAACTGACCATGAGTACCTTCGCCGAGTACCACGCCAGCGAGGACCCGGCCGAGCAGGAAAAGATCATGCACGCCCAGCTCAGGACGGACGGCGGCATGGTTCTCATGGGAGCGGACACACCCAACAGCATGGACTACACCCCAGGCAACAACTTCTCCGTGTCCCTCAGCGGGGCCGACGAAGCCGAACTCCGCGGCTACTTCGACAAGCTGGCCGACGGCGGCACCGTCGCGATGCCGCTCGAGAAGGCACCCTGGGGCGACATCTTCGGCATGTGCAAGGACAGGTTCGGCGTGGACTGGCTGGTGAACGTCGGTTCCGAGCCCGCCTAGGAAGGGCCGACGCCGGCGGCCCGACCCGCGCCGGTTAGAGCTATCCTGATTCCAGCCAGGACAGTGCAGGCTCGAGTCCGTCCGCCTGGCCCAGAGAGGCATGTAATGACCGAGAAGCTACACCTCAGTCCGGACGATGAATTCCCCGAGGACCTCACCAAGGTTGCGGACAAGGATCTTCAGGTCCTCGACAGCCAAGTCCAGCGCCAGCTGGATTATGAGTACGTATCGGAGGGGGAGCCGAATCCGGAGACGGAATTCCGGCACTATGACCTCGATGAGGAGTTCGAAGAGCGGGACAAGCGGGACACCTGAACACCTGAACACCTGAACACCTGAACACCAGGGAAGGTCCCGGGCGGATCGGGTGTCTAGCCCGGTCCTGTCCGCACTGGCTGGTCCGGGACCGGGCTAGACCTCGAAGTGGGTCCGGGTAGGGCCTTGGCCGAGCGACTCGACCACTCCGGCCGCGACGGCGTGGAGCTTGATGTTCCGGGCGCTTGACGCCGACTTCAGGAGCTCAAACGCCTCCACCTGGCTGCAGCGGTTCTGCGCCATGATGATGCCGACGGCTACGTCGATCGCGGTTCGGGTTTCCAGGCTGGCCTTGAGGTTGGCGGCCGTCTCGCTGCTGTTCGCAAACCGGACCGCGAGCCGCAGGGCCATGGATGTCTGGTGGACAAACTCACGGGCCAGTTCCGTGGCACGGTCATCGAATCGGCCGGGCCGGTGCGAATACAGGTTCAAGGCGGCGCGGGTTTCGCCGTCGAGCAGGAACGGCAGCGCCAGGATGGACCGGAAGCCGTGTCCACGCACCGTCGAGGCGTACTGCGGCCAGCGACCATCGAGATCCAGGTCCTCAACGTAGACCGTTTCCTGTTCCCGGGACGCCGTCATGCATGGGCCGTCGCCGAAGGTGTACTGGATTTCGTCCATTGCCTGCGCGGCGGGGCTGCTGCTGGCGACGGTGGCCGCCTTCCGCTGCCGCAGGAGCGTGATGCCGCAGAGGATCTCGTCCCCCGGCTCGGAGAGGCTGCGCGCGGACACCCGCGCGAGCCCGGCGAGGAAGTCCTCGACGTCGGAGCTGCTGAGCACCAGTTCATGCAACTGCTGGTTTATTGAATTTGCGGTTGACTCGCTGACCACTTGTCTGTTGTGCCGTTTCACTCAGGTCAAGACGACCCGGCGGCGCTTCCCACCGCGGCAAGGGGCGGATACGGCAGCGGCCGGATCGAAGAACAATCCAACGGCTCGCTGCAAAACCGTACCGAGAGAGTATATACATCCGAAAACATATACATCCGAAAACGCGGTTCCACACACAGGGCTCGGATCCAGAGGCCGCTGAACCGTTCGTCCCGGGCATAGGCTGTGCCTTAGGCGAAATGTCGTGAACGGATTCCGAATGCCAGACCTCGATGTCAAGGACTCTCACTCCGCACCACTGGCGATCTCCCGCGCCGCGGGCCGGCCAGTTGCCACCATACTGGGAGAGCTAGGCTCGGGCGAGAACGGACTGACCGGTGCCGAAGCGGCCAAGCGCCTCACGGAACTGGGGCCGAATGCGGTGCGGACCCACATGGCCAGCGGGTGGTCGGTGCTGGGCCGGCAGTTGGCCAGCCCCATCCTGATCCTTCTGCTCATCACCGCGGGGCTATCCCTGTTCCTCGGGGACGCCACGAACGCGATCGTCATCGGAGTGATCCTGCTGGTCAGCGTCGGGCTGGGGTTCAGCAACGAATTCCGGGCCGAACGCGCAGCGGAGGCCTTGCATTCGCGCGTCACGCACCGCGCCGTCGTCGTCCGCGACGGAAGACCAGGTGAAATCAACGTCACCGCGCTGGTGCCCGGCGACGTCGTCCGCCTCGGGATCGGCGCGATCATTCCGGCCGACATGCGGGTGCTGACTGCGAAGGATCTCGTGTGCGATGAAAGCATTCTGACCGGGGAATCGCTGCCGGTTGCCAAGGATGCGGCGCCGGTACCGCAGGATGCGCCGCTGGCGGAGCTGAGCAGCTGCCTCTTCATGGGGACCGTGATCCAGTCCGGCAGCTGCACCGCGGTGGTGGTCGCCACCGGAGGCCGGGCGGAATTCGGCCGGATCGCATTGGGCCTGGGTGAGCGGCAGCCGCAGACCGAGTTCCAGCTGGGGTTGAAACGCTTCTCCTTTCTGCTGTTGCAGGTGGCCATCGGGCTGACGTCGCTGATCTTCGTCGCGAACCTGCTGCTGCACCGGCCCCTGATCGAATCGCTGCTGTTCTCCTTGGCGATCGCGGTCGGCATCACCCCGCAACTGCTGCCCGCGGTGGTGAGCACCAGCCTGGCCACGGGCACCCGGCAGCTGGCACGGCGCAAGGTCCTCGTGAAGCGCCTGGTCTGCATCGAGGATTTGGGCGACATGGACATCCTGGTCACGGACAAGACGGGGACGCTGACCGAGGGCCGGATCAGTTTCAGCGGCGGGCTGCCCGCCGGCCCCGGCGTCCCGCCCGCCGAACTGCTCACGCTCGGGCTGCTGGCCACGGAGGCGGACTACGCCGAGGCGAGGCTCTCCACCGTGGGCCTGAACTCGCTGGATGCGGCCCTGTGGGAGTCCTCCGGCGCCGCGGCCTTCCGGCCGGAACGGTACGAACGCCTGGACGTCCTTGACTTCGACCACCAGCGGCGCCGGACCAGCGTGTTGGTGCGCGAAGCCGGCGGCCCTGCCCGCATCATCACGAAAGGCTCGCCGGAGGATGTCTTGGCCCTCTGCGTGGGCACGCCGGCGGACGTGCAGGCGATGCTGGACAAGCAATTCGACGCCGGATCCCGGGTGGTGGCCGTCGGAACCCGGCCCGCGGACGGGCTGGTGGACCTGACGCCGGCCGACGAGAAGGACCTGGTCCTGGCCGGGTTCCTCATCTTCCTGGACCGGCCGAAAGTCAGCGCCCGGGCCTCCCTGGACCAGCTTGAGGCGCTCGGCATCATGGTCAAGATCGCCACCGGAGACAACGCCAGGGTCGCCGAAAAGGTCTGCGACGAACTCGGTGTCCTCTCCGGCGGTACGCTCAGCGGCGCCGCGGTGGAGGCCATGTCCGATCCCGAGCTGGCCGCGGCGGCCCGGGAGGCCAGCATTTTTGCACGCGTTTCGCCCGAGCAGAAGGCCCGGATCATCAGGCTGCTGCGGCAAAGCGGCGGTGCCGTCGGGTTCATGGGCGACGGCGTCAACGACGCCCTGGCCCTGCACGCCGCGGACATTGGCATCTCAGTCGACAGCGCCACCGACGTCGCCAAGGACGCCGCCGACGTCGTGCTGCTCGACAAGGACCTGGGGGTCCTGGCCGAGGGCGTCATGGAAGGCCGGCGGATCTTCGCCAACACCATCAAATACGTCCTGATGGGCACGTCCAGTAACTTCGGCAACATGTTCAGCGCGGCCACGGCCTCCGTGCTGTTGAGTTTTTTGCCCATGCTGCCGGGCCAGATCCTGCTCAACAACCTGCTCTACGATGCCGGCCAGCTGGCCATTCCGGGCGACCGGGTGGACAAGGAACAGTTGGTGGCGCCGTCGCATTGGGACATCGGCTTCATCCGGCGTTTCATGTTCCTGTTCGGCCCCATCAGCTCCATCTTCGACTTCGCGACCTTCGCACTCATGCTCTTCGTCTTCGACGCGGTTCCCGGCGAATTCCGGGCCGGCTGGTTCATCGAGTCGATCGTCACGCAGACGCTGATCATCTTCGTCATCAGGACCCGGCGCGTACCCTTTTTCCGGAGCAGGCCGTCGGCGGGCCTCGTATGTGCATCCGTGGGCGTGGTGGCAATCGGGGTGTACCTGCCGTTCTCGCCCCTGGCCGGCGTGCTGGGCTTCGACCCGCTGCCGGTCCCATTCTTCCTCGCGTTGCTCGGGATGGCAGTGGTGTACCTGGTGCTGGTGGAACTGGCGAAAGTCTGGTTCTACACGCGCGCCGCACAGCAGCCTCGCCCACCCCGGCCGGCCCCGCTTAGGCACCGCGGCCGGACCCACCGCATTGCCCGGCGGGCCGCCCGCTTCAGCATCCCCGCGGCCACGCCGCTGCTCGTCAACCGGGGCCCAGGAAGGCGCCGCTGGCGCCTCAACCGCGGCCCGGGAAGGCGCCGCTGGCGCAAAATCGGGCATTAAGGCCCTCACTGCGCTTCGGCGGCGGGCGGATAGTTGGAGGGAGCGGCCATCTGGTCCATTCCGGGCGTGGGGAGCCTGCAGGAGCGCGCCAGTTCAGCACCCGACTGATGGCCGATGGCCGACGCCTCGACTGGAAAGCCATAACCCATGAGCATCTTTGAAGACAGGGTCGACGCCGGCAGGCAGCTCGGCCGGCGTCTTGCGGAACTGCGTGGCCAGGACATCGTGGTCCTCGGCCTGCCGCGCGGCGGCGTGCCGGTCGCCTTTGAGGTCGCCGCCGCCCTGGACGCTCCCCTGGACGTGATCGTGGTGCGGAAACTTGGCCTTCCCTACCAGCCCGAGCTCGCCATGGGAGCGATCGGTGAGGGCGGCGCGAAAGTCCTGGACGAGCAGGTCCTGGCCCATTCGCGGATCACCCCACAGGAGCTGCAGGCCGTCGAGGAGCACGAACGAGCCGCCCTGGAAAACAGGGTGGTCCTGTTCCGGAAGGGCCGGACGCGGCACGACCTGACCGGACGCGTCGCGGTGATCGTCGACGACGGGATCGCCACCGGGTCCACCGCCCGGGCTGCCTGCAGGGTCGCCCGCAAACAGGGGGCGGCACGGGTGATCCTGGCCGTTCCGGTTGCCCCGGCGGAGACCCTCGCCAACCTGAGCGAGCCGGATGAAGTCGTATGCCTGGCCACGCCGCGCCAGTTCACCGCCGTCGGCTACCACTACCGGGATTTCTCGCCGACGGACGACGACGAGGTGATCCGCCTGCTCGACCTGGCGGCCAAACGCCTTGAGACCGCGCCGTCGCCATTCCGGACCGCGGCGGGGGCCCGCGCCGACGCCGCTGCCGACGTCGACGAGGAGGTGGAGATCCCGTCCCGCGCGATGCGGCTCCAGGCCCAGCTGCACCTTCCCGTGCCGGCCCGGGCCGTGGTGCTGTTCGCCCATGGCAGCGGCAGCAGCCGCCACAGCCCCCGGAACCGGTATGTGGCCGGTGTCCTGCAGCAGGCCGGGCTCGGCACGCTGCTGCTGGACCTGCTGACCACCGCGGAGGAGCGCAACCGCGCCAACGTCTTCGACATCGAGCTCCTGGCCCGCAGGCTGTCCTCGGCAACGGACTGGCTGTCCACCCGGGCAGACACTGCCGCGTGCGCCGTGGGCTACTTCGGCGCGAGCACGGGCGCCGGGGCCGCGCTGTGGGCGGCGTCGGAGCCGTCAGCGCGGATCTCGGCCGTGGTGTCGCGCGGCGGACGCCCCGACCTCGCCGGCCCGCGGTTGTCCGCCGTGAGTGCGCCAACGCTCCTGATCGTGGGCAGCCTGGATCACGAGGTCCTGGAGCTCAACCGGCGGGCGAAGGCCATGATGCGCTGCCCCAGCCAGCTCGCGGTCGTGCAGGGGGCCACGCACCTGTTTGAAGAACCCGGCACGCTCGCGGCGGCGGCCATCCTGGCCCGGGACTGGTTTGTCGACTACCTGCTGCCCCTGGGCACTCCCAGCCCGCGGGCCGCGGGTGTTTGAGGGGAGCCGGGAAGGGCAACCGGGGAGTGCAGCCGCAGGTGCCTACGCGCCCGGCGCCCTAGCGCCGGCGGCCCTCTGCCCTGGAGCGGATACCCAGGAGCATTCGCCGCTCCATCAGGAACTGCGCCGGTTCCAGCAGCGTGCGCAGGGCCACTCCCTCGGCCACGGGCGAATAGTCGTACCGCGTGCGGGACAAGAGCCTGGTGGCCCGGGGCCCCGCGGGCCGCAGCACGAACGTCCAGCCGACGTCCAGGCGTGGTCCGGTTGGACGCATTCCGGCCGGCGACATCTTTCCCGTACGCAAATCGAAGGATCCGCCCAGCCCCAGCACAGCTTCGGCCTCGAGAAGCCTGACCGGCAGGCCGCCGTCGGGGGACAGCGGAACGGTGTCGCCTACCACCAGGTGCTGCAGCTCGGGGCGAATCCTGTCGGCACTCCGTATGCCCAGGCCCGCGGCGTTTTCCAGCCAGTCGTAGGAGTAGAAGCCGCCGCGCCCGGCGCCCAGCTGGACCAGCCAGGGCCAGACTTCTGACGCCGGCGCCGCAATGGTCACCGCGCGGGTGGTCTGCATGCGCGGGCCGGGGACCATCTCGTCCCCGGCGAGCGGTCCGGCGGCCTCCTGGGTGGTGGCACCCCAGCGCAGGAGCCGTGGACGCAGAGCCAGGACGTAAGCGGCCCCGGCAGCTGCCGCGACAAGCGCCGCGAGCGGTCCGCGCATCTGGCCGGGGGCGTGCTTGGCCGGCCGGGTTGCCGGCGGAGTTCCGGGGTGGTTCATTCGGCGGTCCGGTGGACCTGGTGGCAGGGATGATGCCGGTCCGCGCCCGCAACATCGCGCTGGTCACCGTTCATGGCCCCCAGCCTCCCGCCTGGTCCGGGAACTGCCTAGGGCCGAAAGTCATGCGGGCCGGCCCGACGGCGGCACGGCGGCCGGCCGCCGTCGACCGCCGTCGACCGCCGGGCGGATCCTGGCTTGCCGGAAGATGGAACGCGAGGGGCTGGGCACCGCGCCCGCCTCCCCATAGGGTGGAACGGTGACTGCCGGCACCGGACCAGGTGCCGGACCACTTGCCGGACCATGACGGTCAGCAGAGCCTGCCACCCGAGGAGTACCTGATGAAAGTTGCTGTTACCGGAGGAAGCGGAAAGCTGGGACGAAGCGTCGTGCGGCGCCTCAGCGCCGACGGGCACGACGTGACCAACCTGGACCGGACGGGCGTGCGTGGCCGCGCGTTCACGCAGGTGGACCTGCGCAACTACGGCCAGGTGGTGGATGTGATCCTTGGCCTGGACGACCGCCACGCCGGCTTTGACGCCGTGGTGCATCTGGCCGCGATTCCGGCGCCGGGGATTGCCCCGGATGCCGCCACGTTCGAGAACAACATGCTCTCCACCTACAACGTGTTCCAGGCCGCCCGCCGGGCCGGGGTCAAGAAGATCGTCTACGCCTCCAGTGAGACTGTGCTGGGGCTGCCGTTCGACGTCGATCCGCCTTACATCCCGGTGGACGAGGACTACCCGGCACGGCCGGAAAGCACCTACTCCCTGGTCAAGCACCTGGAGGAGCAGATGGCCATCCAGCTGACGCGCTGGGACCCGGAGCTGAGCATCACCGGCCTGAGGTTCTCCAATGTGATGGACCCGGAGGACTATGAGGAGTTCCCGTCCTTCGACCACGACGCCACAATGCGCAAGTGGAACCTCTGGGGCTACATTGATGGCCGGGACGGCGCGCAGGCCGTGGCCCGGGCCCTGGAGCACGCCAAGCCGGGCTTCGAGGCGTTCATCATCGCCAACGAGGACACCGTGATGAGCCGCTCCAGCGCCAGCCTCGCCGCCGAGGTGTTCCCCAACGTCACGGTGGTCAAGGACCTTGGCGAGCACGAGACCATGCTGTCGATCGACAAGGCCAAGCGGCTGCTGGGCTACGCGCCCGAGCACAGCTGGCGGACCTACCACTCGTTGCGCACCACCCCCACAGAAGACTGACCCCAACCTGAGGAGTCCCATGCAATACCGCACCCTGGGCAACAGCGGCGCCGTCGTCTCCAGCTTTGCGCTGGGCACCATGACCTTCGGCGCCGAGGCCACCGAGGACCAGTCCCGGGCCATCCTGGATGACTACTTCGCGGCGGGCGGCAACTTCATTGACACAGCCGACGTCTACAGCTCCGGGGCGTCGGAGGAAATCATCGGCCGGTGGCTGGCCGACCGGGCAGAGGTCCGGGACCGGGCTGTAGTGGCCACGAAGGGCCGCTTCCCGATGGGCCAGGCCCCCAACGACGTCGGGACCTCCCGCCGGCACCTGGTCCGGGCGCTGGATGACTCGCTGCGCCGGCTCGGCGTCGAGCAGATCGACCTCTACCAGCTGCACGCATGGGATCCCGTCACTCCCCTCGAGGAGACCCTCCGGTTCCTGCACGACGCCGTCACCAGCGGAAAGATCGCCTACTACGGCTTCTCCAACTTCCTGGGCTGGCAGTTGACCAAGGCTGTCCATGTGGCCAGGGCCCATGGCTGGAGCGCGCCGGTGACCCTGCAGCCGCAGTACAGCCTGCTGGTCCGCGACATCGAATCCGAAGTGGTTCCGGCCTCGCTCGACGCCGGAATCGGACTGCTGCCCTGGTCTCCGCTGGGCGGAGGGTGGCTCTCCGGCAAGTACAAGCGCGACGAGCCGCCGGCCGGGGCCACCCGCCTTGGCGAAAATCCGAAGCGCGGGATGGAAGCCTGGGAGGCCGGGAACGCCGATCCGCGCACCTGGGAGGTGATTGCCGAGCTGGAGGAAACCGCCGGGCGGCACGGCGTGAGCCCGGCCCAGGTGGCGCTGGCCTGGCTCGCGGACCGGCCCGCCGTCACCTCGGTGATCCTGGGCGCCCGCAGCACAGGTCAGCTGGCGGACAATCTCGCGGCAGCGGATCTCACGCTCACCGCGGGCGAGACGGAGCGCCTGACCGAGGTCAGCCGGCCGCGCGTCGGCGTCTATCCGTACGGGCCCATGGCCCAGGAACAGCGCAGCCGGAAACTCGAGGGCGGCCGCTAACCGGACAATGCGCTAGCCAGACAAGGAGTTAACCGGACAATGCCGGGTCACTTCGCGCCGGTCCAGATGGTCCAAAGTCAATTGGTCGTTGCAACATCGGGGTTTAGGCCGCGGTGGCGATTAGTTGGCGCATGCGTTGCTTTGGGGTTTCGAGGTCCAGGGTGGGCCGGGGCCGGTTGTTGAGTTTGTCGGCGATGGTGTTGAGGTCCTCGGCGGAGTAGACGCCGGCGTCCAGGGCCATGCTGATGCGGGGGTACTCGACCATTTCGGTGCCGCGGTCCCAGGTCACGGTTTTGATCAGATGCTCCGGGAGCCGGCGCATCTGGGTGATCATCGCGTCGGCGACTTCCTGGGCGGTGTGCCGTCCGGGCAGGTGCAGCAGGACGGTGTACCGGGTGGTGCGCTCGACCAGCGTGCCGATGGCACTGCGGCCGTCCTTGCCGATGATGAGATCGCCTTCCCAGTGCCCGGGCACGGCCCGGTCATCGGCCTCCGCGGGGCGTTCTGAGATCTTCGGAGCATCCTTGTAGTGCTGGCCTGCGTTTCCGTGGGGCCGCTCACCGCGGGGCGTCCGTTTGCTCCGGCTGGTGCTTAGGCACCGGTAGAGATCCTTGCGGAGTTCGCCCCGGCCCTGGACGTAGAGGCTCTGATAGATCGTTTCGTGGCTGATCTGCATGCTCTCATCGTGACCGAAGGTTTGCTTCAGAACCAAGGACACCAGCTTCGGGGACCACCCGTCGTCCATCGCGTCCTCGACGAATTTGACCAGCTCCGGGTTCTGGAGCCGGAACGCCTTGGGGCGCCGGGCGCGCTGATGGGTCCATATCTGTGCCACATCGGCCTGATACGACCCATCAGCGCCCCGGTTACGACGGACCTCCCGCCATACAACCGACCGGTCCCTGCCGATTTCGCGGGCGATCGCGGCGACCTTGGCGCCCTCGCGGACCCGGATCATAATCACCGCCCGGTCCACCAGATCAAGCCGGTTGGACCCCGGGCGGACAGCCGGGACCGGGCCCGCCTCAACACCGCCGTCAACACCCATCCGCATCCGCATGCCGCCAGTCTTGCCCAGCCACCGCTGCGTACTACTGCGCCACACCCCAATCCGGGCAGAGGCTTGCGTGACCGCCATCCCCTGCCGCAGAAGTGAAAAGAACTCATCCTTCAGCGCATCGGGCGCCCGATAACCACTCGGCATGGCAACCTCCAAAAATCAGATGTTGCAACGACCGTATGATTCTGCG
>NZ_JBFRGZ010000035.1:0-17124 GCF_052115605.1 Arthrobacter sp. 2MCAF15
GTCGCACAGTCGCACATCGTCCAGCGGCAAACCGACAAGGTCAAGGACGCCGTCTTCGGAGTGAAGGAAAAGGTCATGGGAGCCGCCGAGGACACCGCCGACAACGTTCACTCCGCCGCAGAACACGCCGGCGCGCATGTCAGCGACGCGGGATCCGCCGTCGCCACCGCGCCGGCACAGCTGAAGACAAAAACCCAAGGAAACCCGCTCGCTGCCGGGTTGATCGCCTTCGGCGCCGGYCTGCTGGTCTCCTCCCTGCTCCCTGCCAGCCAGAAGGAACGGGAAGCCGCCGACGCGCTGAAGACCGCTGCCGAGCCGCTCACGACGGAACTGACGGACGCGGCAAAGCATGTGGCCGAGGGCCTCAAAGCGCCCGTCCAGGAAGCCATGGAGAACGTCAAGGCAACCGCCGTCGACGCCACCGAGCACCTCAAGGCAGAAGGCCAAACCGCTGTGGCAGACGTCCAAGACCGGGCCGCCGAGGCCAAGGACAACGTTCAGCAGGCCTAAGCCGCATCGGACAGCGGCCGGCAGCCCTCGCTCAAGCGCTGGGCGGCCGGCCACGCCGCTTAACCCAAGAAGGATCTTCCGTGGCCACGAACCCTGCCAATCCAGAACATGACTCCATGACCGGCCCCGAAACAGCCCAGAGCAGCACCGCCAAGGCCCGCACGGCGCCGGCCCCGGACGACGCCCGCAAACCGGACAGCCCCACCGACGTCACCAAGCCGTCCTGGAAGTACATCGCCAAGAAGACCCTGCGTGAATTCACCAAGGACCAGTCCCCGGATCTCGCCGCAGCCCTGACCTACTACTCGGTCCTCTCCATATTTCCGGCGCTGCTGGCCATCGTGTCGTTGCTGGGCATTTTCGGGCAGGCCGGGAAGAGCACCTCTGCGCTCCTGGAGATCGTCCAGGGGTTCGCGCCGGGTGGCACTGTGGACGCCATCCGCCAGCCAGTCGAGCAGCTCAGCAGCTCCTCCGCTGCCGGATTCACCCTGGTGCTTGGCATCCTCACCGCCCTGTGGTCAGCCTCCGGCTACGTCGGGGCGTTTGGCCGCGCCATGAACCGGATCTACGAAATCGATGAGGGCCGGGCGTTCATCAAACTTCGGGGCACGATGCTCCTGGTCACGATTGCCACCGTGCTGATCGTCCTCGTACTCTCCGCCATGCTGGTCCTGAGCGGCCCGGTGGCGGACGCGGTCGGCAACGCCATCGGCCTGGGCGGAGCCGTCCTGACGGCGTGGAACATTCTCAAGTGGCCGGTGATCCTGCTGCTCGTGATCTTGGTGATCGCCATCCTCTACTACGCCACCCCGAACGTACAGCAGCCCAGGTTCCGCTGGATGAGCCTGGGATCCACCATCGCCCTGGTGATCTTCCTGCTGGCATCCCTGGCCTTCGCCTTCTACGTGGCCAACTTCAACAGCTACGAGAAGACCTACGGTGCGATCGGCGGCGTCATCATCTCGCTGCTGTGGCTCTGGATCCTGAACATGTCGCTGCTCTTCGGTGCCGAATTCGACGCCGAAATGGAACGCGGCCGCCAGCTCCAGGCCGGCATCGCGGCCGAAGAGACCATCCAGCTGCCACCACGGGACACGAAACAGAGCGACAAGCTCCAGGCCCGCGAGGAAGAGGACATCCGCCGCGGACGGGAACTGCGGGAACAGCACGGCGGCCCAGACGAGGACCAGCCGGACCACGGGGACAGGAGTGCTCCACCCGGCGGCGCCACAAGAATGGACCGCAGCTGATGTCGAAGCCCGGTCCGGCGAAGTCAAGGGCTATTTTCCGGCGCGCGCCCACGGTGTGCCTTGTCTGGTGCACGGACGACCCCCGATGGTCTAGGTCGCACCTTTGAGTAGTACTCAAAACCTCCAGTAGCGTGCGCGGGCCATCGAGTACACGCCATAGCACAGCAACCCTGCCGCGGCAGCGGCGAGAAGGAACACCCCGTACGGCTGGACGCCGAGGGTCTTCAGGCCCCCGTCCAGGCCGGTGGATTTCGATGGATCCGCGGTGGCCGCGGCAACGATGATCAGGACGCCGACGACGACGAGCACCACGCCTTTGGCGGCGTAGCCAACGATCCCGATCCACTCGACCACTGCGCGGGCGCTGCCGGGGTCCTGCAGGTCCTTCATGAAATTCCGTGTGACGCCCCGATAGACGTAGTAGGCGCCGGACGCGATGATCGCCAGACCGACCGCGATCAGCAGCACCACGCCGCCAGGGGCCCCCATCATCTTCGCGGTGAAATCACTGGTCGACTGGCTGGAGTTCTTGCCGCCGCCCGAGGCGAAGACCGCGAACGTGAAGGCCACAAAACCGTATATCACGGCCTTTACCACGGCCACACCTGCCCCTTGAAGCTTCTTCTTCGAATCGGCTTCAGAGCGGGCCTCGAAGATGGCCTCAGTCAGCATCCATAGGGCCAGTGCGGCGCAGCCAACAACCCCGGCCCAGAGCAGTAGCGGGCCGCCCGGTTTCGAGGCGAGCGATCCGATCGCGCCGGACTGGTCGGCCTCGCCGCCCTGACCCCTATCGATCTGGAGGGCAATGAATCCGATCAAGATGTGGAGGAGGCCGATGGCGACGAATCCGGCGCGAGCCAGAACTCGCAAGGCGGGGCCCCGGCTCGCCGACGCCGCTTCGGACACCGCTCGATTAGCCTTCTGCGAGGCATCGCTCATGGCCAGCCCTTCCCGACATGAACTTGATCTCCTGTTGCCCGCTCAGCGTCGCGGAATGCTCCAGTCTAAATCCATTCGTGGCCGGCCCGACAGACCCCGGGAACGACCCGGACAGGGAGGAATGGCGCTATCGGAACACGAAATAGGAGGCGGGTACTCGGGCGCTGTTTGGTTCATCTCCGGCGACACGAAAGCGCGTGTTTCGGCGGCGGTTTGCGATCGGCCTATGGCCGGCCTTTCCTCCGGTGTCGCCACCGTGCGGTCCTGGTGTCGGTCCTGTGCTTCCCCGGTTCTGGCGAGAACGGCGGCTCCATGCCGGGCCGGGAACTCGTGGCGGGGATCCGCGGCGCCACTGTGACGGAGGCGATGCGTTCCAGCCGGGGGTGCATGTGGTCGCCGGCGTCCACGACGCCGGTCTGCCACCATAGTTTCAGCCCTTCCGGTGCTACCTCGAGGAAGGCCAGGTTGTTGTCGAACCAAGGGCCTCTGATCCCGGCCCAGCGGAAGGGCGGGTCCGGGACCTTGGCCGAGCGCGCCACCAGGACGCCGACCGGGGCGGCCAGCCCGTAGGACATGATGGCCGCAAAGGACCGCATCAGCCGGGGCAGCGGATTGCGGATGGGGGAGGAGACGGCCTGCACTATCCGGCTGCCCGAGCCGCGCTGCACCTCCGAAGCGTAGGAGTAGTGGACGTCCCCGGAGAGAAAGGCGATTGTTTCCGGTGCCGCGCCGCGTTTGCCGTCGGCAACCTCGGTCACCATGGCCGCAACCTCCCGGAAGCTGTTCTGGAAGGCACCCCAGTGTTCAAGGTCCAGCGCCTGGCGCAGACTCTCGCCGGCGCGGGCGGCACGTTTTCCCCACGCGCCTTGGGAAACGGCCTCATTCCAGGACTCGACGTAGTGCAGGCCCATCGGCAGCAGGAAAGGAAGCGAAGTCGCCACGAGCAGGTGGCGGAAACCGCCACGCATCCGGTCGTCGAGCCACGCCATTTCGGCCTTGTCGACGAGGGCGCGATCGTCCGGCGTCAGGTCCCGGGCAGCACGGGAGTCCACAACTATCAGCCGAGTGTCCCCGAAATCCCGGCAGTAGCTCCACCGGTAGGATTTCGGGTCCCGATCAGCCCGGTCCGCGAAACTGTCCAACTGCCGGCCGACGTCGATTTCGTGCTCGCCCGTGTGCCGGGCGATCTGCTGCCAGAGGGCATCCTTCGCCCGATCCTGCGGTGACATGTTCCCCAGATGCTGATACACCCAGTACGAGGCCAGCCCCGCAACAATCCGCCCATGCCACCAGGAGGTGGCTTCCATTTTCTTCTTCCAGCTCAGCGAGGTATTCCAGTCGTCGCGGATGTCATGGTCATCGAAGATCATGGCGGTGGGCAGGGTGGATAGCAGCCACCGGTTCGCGGGGTCTGACCAGGCCAGATAGTACAGATGGGCGTATTCCTCGTAGTCCTTGAGCTCCTCGCCGGGTGGTGCCTTGATGTCCCGCCGTGCGCGGATGAACTCCTGCATCTGCGCGCTGGTTAGGTCGGCGTACACCTGGTCCCCGATGAAGGCCAACAGATCCGGCCGCGGCAGTTCACGGCCGGCCGCCATCCCCAGAGCGAAGGCGCGCAGCGAGTCGACGCCGTGGGTCCGGTTGCCGGACTCATCGTGCGGCACACTGGTCCGGCAGGAGCCGTAGGCCATCCGCAGTGGCTTCCCGGGCTTCAGTGTCGCGATCATCGACGGCGGGAACCCGGACGAAGGGTCGGGCCAGACCCGTGTTCCGTTGATGTCGAGGGTGTAGGGCGTGACCGTTCCAGGTTGCAGGCCGTCCAGCTCCACCAGCGCGTAGTGGTGGCCGTGGACCGCGAACGTCCTGGCCGCCCAGTCCCTGCCGCCGGCACGGATGGAGACGCGGGCAGCGGCCGGGGTCTCCACCCACACGCTCGCCGAGGTCTCATCCACGTACCGGATCATCGGGCCGAGCACCAGGGGAGAGGTCGTCATAACTTAGTTGTACCGGCCCGGCCCGGATGCGGCCATTCCCGGCGGGAAAGGCAGGCCCTGGGCCCCTGCGCTAGCCTGATGCCTCACGTAACCTGCCTTCGACATGACCCGTCGCGACCCCCGCCGCGAACGCCCGGACGCTCGTGCTGTTCCTGGGCGGCAAACGCGACGGCAGCCAGTTGCCCTATCGAACCCGAGCCGCTGGTGCCGGGCCGGAGGGCGAGACCGTTGGGAAACACTAGGCCGTGCACTGCTTGTGCCGCGCCGGTTCGCCATTGGATGGACTCTGAACCTCGGCAGCCCCGGCGCGGCGATGCTGGTGGCCGATATCTTCGCCCTGATCTTCTTGGTGACCATCGTTCGTTGACACCCGCCAGTCGCCGCCAACCGCTGTTCCGGCTTATCTAAGTGCGGGACCTGCCGCGGATGAAGTGGAAGACCAGAACCACCACGGCAATAACCAAAAGCAGGTGAATGAGCCCCCCTCCGATGCCGCCAAGCAATCCGAGGAGCCAGAGAACAGCAATAATGATGGCTATCCATAGCAACATGAGAGTCTCCCTTGTGTGTCTGCGGATGGAAATGCTGATTTTTGCCTCTGGCCGGTCTCGTCACTTTGGCGCACGGCAGGCATGACATTATGGACGGAGGCACGCTGAGGGGCAGTGACGGCCAGTCGCCCCGTCGTACCGCCCACTCTCATCACCCCTGATGTCGCATCCATTCCCCAAGATCCAAGTTCGCGATTCCGGCCAAAGGGCCACGCGTCTATCGCGTGGTGCGCTTCACCCTATTCCAGGGCCGCGTTCTTGAAAATGGCAACCAAGAAGAGACTGCCACCCGGCAAGGCTCTCCAAGGAACGGTCACTCGCAGCTCCACTTCCGGAATGCTAGTGCTATTCGCCATCTATCTGCCGTGCGGAGCAGATCGTCGACGGCGGCGGTGTTGCGATGCAGCCACAAGAATGGGAACAAGACTGCAGAAGCTGACGGGCAAGGCATCGTTGGATGTGCGCCCCGGGAGGGTTCTGTCTGACGCAGCAACTTTACGGCCGCTCTCAGCCGGAGCTGACTTGCATGTTCCCGCTATTGACCGGTTGCTGCGATGCCGATTACGGATACCGGGACGCAGCGGCACAGCTGCAGAGGGCTGATCGCCTCGGCGCCCGCCGCGCCGCGCATGCCCATCCATAAACCCGGTGCGCATTGGGAAATCACGCCCCGGCTCCGAATGCCGTCACCACGTGGGCCAAAAATACCGGCCGGGATTCAGGCGCCGGTCTCGTAGTGCGGTTCGGCCACCGGCTTGGACTCGGGGGAGCCCTTCTCGCGCAGGTAGACAGAGGCGCCCACCAGTACCGCCACCGCCAAAAACTCGCTTTGCCAGTTCTGGAAGGACTCGAACCAGAAGCGGCTCGTGGCCAGATAGCCCAGCACCGTCACCGTGGGCTGGCCGTGCGCCTGCTGGTCACCGTTGTAGTCGTCAGCCCCGCCCACCGCATGCAGGACGAAGGACGCCAGGAACAGCACGAGGAACATGATCGAGAGCGAGTGTTCGTAGAGCTTGAGCAGCCAGCCGCCGCGCCGCACGGGCCACGGGGTGGATGCCTTGAGCTTTGCATGCCGGGGGTCCTCGTCCTGCGGGGCGGTGTGGCCCATGGGCTTGGACTCGGAGGACCCTTTCTGGAGCAGGACGACGGTCAGGATGACGTACATGCCCATCTGCAGGAATTCCGACTCCCAGTTCTCGAACGTCGCCTCCAGGAAGTTCCCGGTGCCGAGGTACTGCAGGACGTTCACGGCCGGCTCCCCATGGGCCAGCTGCTCGTCGCTGTAGGTGCTCGCCCCGCTGAGGATCATGCCGCCGAAGAACACGGCGAACAGCCCAATGTTGGCCAGCAGCAATCCGCGCTCCTTGACCCACTGGCCCGTGGTTCGTCCCGTGCGCCGCCCGCGTGAAACGTCGGTCATGGGGAGTCCTCCTCGCGTGCCTGCCGACGGATCCGGGCAGGGACAAGAACCAAAAGCAGTGCCAACACAGCCAGCAGCCCGACGCCGGCGATCACGCCCGCCGTCCGGCCTATGGTGACGTCGAAGATGAGCGACGTGGTCCCCACGCTCAGCAGCGCGACGCCGGCCAGCGCGATCTTCGCGATAATATCGGCGCTGGCCACGAGCGTTTCCTTCAGCCCCTGCCGGAACAGCCGGCGGTGCACGCTGACCGGCAGCAGGATCGTGGCCGTGGTGAGGGCGGCCACGACGACGGTGGCGAGGTAGAGCCGGATCTGGTAATCGTCCAGCGTTTCGAAGCGGGACTGGAACGGCAGCGTCAGGAGGAAGCCGGCGAGAATCTGGACCCCGGTCTGGAGCACCCGCAGTTCCTGCAGCAGCTCCACCCAGTTGCGGTCCATCCGCTCAGCGAGCGATTCGTCCCGGCCGTCGTCCTTCGGCGCCGCTGGGCCTGTCATCGGTACTCCTCCGTGCAATCCCGAAACCATGGTGAACCTGCCGCAGCCTGCGGCCCTACCCTCAACCTAGGCTTGAGAGTTGCCAAAATACAAGCCGGTAGTAAGTCTGCTGAATATTTTAAGGCGGGCGAAAACTGCAAGTTTTGCCAACCTCAGACTGGAACAGTCGGCTTCCACGACAGCAGACACAATGTCCTCGTTCTTCGACATGCCACACCGGCCCGGGAGCGATCTCCAGAGGAAGTGGGAAGTGTCAGATGGGAAGCATGCACCCGGGAGCTATGTCCAGACGTCGTGCACCTTCACCGCCCACGGCCACACCACTCCTGGGCATCGGCCTGTCCATCGGCGGTGAGCACGCTGTCTTCCTTGGGGCAGCTATATCCCGGCGCAGTACTTTCGCTCACTTGGAGCAGTCGAGAAGGCACTCCACTCCAGGTCAGCGATTCAGATAAGAGCCAGCACGCTGTTAGGGAGGTAAACATTTGCATACCGAAGGACCGAGACATTAGTGGCGCGGCAGTGGATGGTACCGGTGCCCATTGAAGGGCTCTGTCGCCGGGCAGTCACCCCTGGTGAGCGACGAGGTTCGTGGCACTTTGTCCATCAGGAATTTCACGAACTCCGGTGTGGGTCAGGCTGCGTGAATGGCCATTACTCCTTGGCGTCCGGGCGCCGACCGCCGCTGCCTGACCGTCGGCAGACCGACCACTGCGGACCGGACTGGCCGCCGGTGTTGCCCGGATGAGCTATTCTAATATGAATGCAATTCATTTAACCTGAGGCAAGAGGCGGAGACTTCAAAAGTAACTTTCGTCGCCTTCGAGCGAGAGCACGAACGCCGAGCGTCCGCCGCCCGGGCAATGCTGAAGCACTCTTGGTTGCCTGACATGCCCAAGCCTGGCTGGCTGACCACCTCTGATGTGCACCCTGGGCAGCGCAACCATCGAGTAGTGACGAACGGCGCCAGCCGAGCGACTTGATGAAGCGGAACGAATCTTCGATACTTCAGCATTCAATAAATTGGTTGACATACCGTCAGCTGCCGGTCACGGGCGCCTGTGAAAGCCCAATTACTGTCGACACACAAGAAAGTCAGATCCACATGAATACAACTACTGACCTCCCGGTGGCCGTCATGGCAACCGACCGGGCGAGCATCGAACGCCAGCTCGACGAAGCCGTCGGTGCCGCCTTGACACAGGCAATGCGCGAAGGGCGTCAGGGAATCCTGGTCACCCAACATGGTCCCGCCTCCTTCACGGTCGATCTCAGCGATGCCGTCCCCTTCGGACTGACCCGCGAACGTCAGGAATGGTAGGCCACCCCTGACTGGGCTGGTACCGGAACGACGGCAATCTGGCTGGGCAACCGTCCCAACGGGGGGTCATCTCGTAGCCGCCATGGAATGGGCCGAACGTCTGCGGGGTCGTGCTGAGCCTGGGTTGGGCCGTCAGGTCCGGCGGGAGGCGACCGGGTCCAGTGCCTGCAGCGTGGCGCCGGTCACGAGCCCGTAGGCCAGATGCGGGAGGATGTCGCTCGCCCAGTCCATCGCGGACCAGGTGCGGGGGTCTGTTATTCCGAGGACAGTCATTGGCGCATTGCTGCCAATGAGTGCGCCGGCCGTGGCGGTAAGTGAAGAACCGAGGAGCCCGGGTCGGTATCCGGCCATGCGGGCCAACCCGAGGACGCAACCGATGCCGACACCCACGGCGAGGCCCGTCAGCGGGCCGAGCCCGGCGACGCGGTTCGCGCGTTCGTTTTCGGTACCTGGGATCGTGACTCCGGTGACGTCTGCCAGCTTTTCTACGGTGGACTCCGGGGTGCTGCTGGCCGGACGGCCCCTCCAGACCATGTCAAGGTAGGAGATCGTGTTCAGTGCCGTGGTCCCTGCGGCTCCGGCCACGGCCCCGGTGGCCAGCGCTCGGATGATTCTCATGGCCGCGGCACCATACCCAGCCGGGTGGGGCCGCCGTGCTGATCGCAGTCTCTGAAGTCCTCTGGGCCTTGCCGCTCTCCGGGTGCCCGATCGCGGTGGTCGCAGCCGAGTCCGATGACCTTATCGAGGTCATCGAGTCTGTAAGCGGCGGCGCTGGAGCGCCCTGGCGTGTGGATACTGATTTCCCTTCGCATGAATCCTCCACGGTGCTGATCGGGCCGGTCCGGGCGGGCCGGTTGTTGTTCTTATCTGTCATCGTGCCCGCGGCTCCGTCCGGGAGCAAGGGCGGAGGACGGAGTTCGCGAGGGTTCCGGCGCAGCGTGAAAGTCCGCAGCGCGGAGCTGGAGCCAAGACGGACCTGCACCCTCCAGTATTGGATGCTGACCGGGTCGCCGCTGCCGACGGACGGCTGCCGTGCGCCGGGTGTCCCACCAGGCATCCCGGGCGAACCAGTGCACCGGATCGGCTGCCACGGCCCAGATCCGGCCCTCATACCGGACGGCCAGGGGTGTGCCGGCCGCGCTGGGTTCCGACCTGCGGGCCACGGGCGCGGACGCCGGAACGGGTCGAGCACCAACAGCGCCGGGCAAGAAGAAGACCCGCTATAGGAGGTTGGTTCCGATGTCTTGTCCGATGTCCTGTCCGATTCGCCGGAGCAATGACGTGGACAGTTCGGGGTCTTTGGACGAGTCCTGATCCGTGTAGTCGGCCAGCGTGTACACCCGGGTGAGGTCCATTTCGGCCCACCGTTCCTGGGGCAGGAGGGAACGGCCGGCGACAGCGATGATGGGACGGGACCCGGACCGGCGTGCGACGGCGGCGGGCAACTTCCCGGCGAGGGTTTGCTCGTCCAGGCTGCCTTCGCCGGTGATGACGATGTCGCAGTGGTCCTTGCGCGCATTGAAGTCCAGCAGGTCCAGGAAGTAGTCGGCGCCGGAGACCTGCTGTGCCCCCAGGAGCAGGCAGGCGTAGCCGAGCCCCCCGGCACTTCCGGCGCCCTCGTGTTCAGCCAGCTGCGCCGCGTCGGCCAATCCCGCTGCCGTCAGCCGGGCGACGAAATGCGCGAGGCCTTTGTCCAGGGCCGCGATTTCCTCGGGGCCGGCGCCCTTTTGGGGACCGAAAACCGCCGGTGCGCCCTGGGCGCCGAGCAGCGGGTTGTGGACGTCGCTGGCGACGACGAGCTCGATTCCGGCCAGTTCCGGCAGGGCGGTCCGGTGGATGCTGTGGATCTGGGCCAGCGCCCCGCCGCTGCCGTAGAGCTGGCGGCCGGCGGCGTCGCGGAAGCTGTAGCCGAGGGCTGTGAGCATTCCCATGCCGCCGTCGGTGCTGGCGCTGCCGCCGAGGGCCAGAACGATCCTGGCCGGCCGCAGGCTGAGGGCGAACAGGACAGCTTCGCCGAAGCCGCGGCTGGAGGCAGCCAGCGGTTCAAGGTTGCCGTCCGGCAGGAGCCCTAGGCCGCACGTGTTGGCCACTTCGACGACGGCGGTGGCGCCGTCGAACGCGATGCTGGCCTGGACGGGCTGGCCGGTGGGTCCAGCGACGGTGTAGCTGCGCCGGGTGAAACCGGAGGCGACGGCGGCATCGACGCTGCCGTCCCCTCCGTCCGCCAGGGGAAGCAGTTCACAGTCGATGGATCCGATTCCGGATCCGGCTGCCGAACGCAGTCCTGCTGCCAGGGCATCGGCCACTTCGCCGGCGGTGAGGCTGCCTTTGAATTTGTCCGGTGCGATCAGGGCCCGCACGCTTTTCGGGGCGGGTGCTGTGGCCATGTCAGTTGCTTTTCGAGTAGACAGGGTGGCGGTCCTCGCTCGATGCCAGATCCTTGTTGGCCGGTTCCGTGGGCTGGGGGCTGATCTCCTTGGGTGTGTGGGGGTCGTGGCCGGTCAGGTCGGCGGCGATGTCCGTGAATTCGTCGAGGGGTGTCGGGTCCTCGCTGGGCAGCGGCTCCACGGCTTCGCCGTTGAAGACGCGGCGGACACGGTCCGCGTCCAGCGTCCGGTCCCACCAGGCGATGAAGAGCGTGGCGACGGCGTTGCCGGTGAAGTTCACCAGGGCCCGGCATTCGGACATGAACTTGTCGATGCCGAAGATGAGCATGATGCCGGCGGCCGGGATGGTGCCGACGGTGGCCAGCGTGGCGGTCAGGGCGATGAAACCGCCGCCGGCGACGCCTGCCGCGCCCTTGGAGGTGAGCAGCATGACCGCAATCAGGCCCAGCTGCTGGCCGATGGTCAGGGAGGTGTTGGTGGCCTGCGCGATGTAGACGGCAGCCAGCGAAAGGTAGATGGCGGCGCCGTCGAGGTTGAAGCTGTAGCCGGTGGGCACGACGAGTCCGACTGTTTCCTTCTTGACCCCGGCGTGTTCAAGCTTGCGCATCAGGCCCGGCAGCGCCGGTTCGGCGGTGGAGGTGCCCAGGATCAGCAGGTACTCCTCTTTGAGGTGGCGGATCATCTTGAAGATGTTCAGCTTCAGGAAGGCCATGACGGATCCGAGGACCACGACGACGAACAGGATTGAGGTGGCGTAGAAGAGGGCGATCAGCCCGCCCATGCTGGAGAGGGAGGAGACGCCGTACTTGCCGACAGCGAAGGCCATGGCGCCGAACGCACCCAGCGGAGCGGCCTTCATGATGAAGCCCAGGATCTTGAACATGACCCCGGTGAGGCGCTGGACACCGTCAAGGACGGGCGCGCCGACTTTGCCCATGGCGTTCAGGGCGATACCGAAGATCACGGCAATGAAGATGATCTGCAGGATGTCGCCTTCCACGAAGGGCGCGACGATGCTGGTGGGGATGATGTGGGTCAGGAACTGCCACCACTCCTGGTGCGCGCCGGCGTCGATGAGCTTGGCCGCGGAGTCCGTAGTCTTGATCGCGCTGGCGTTGGCGTTGACGCCCTCGCCGAGGCGGAAGACGTTGATGGCGACCAGGCCGAAGAGCAGGGCGAAGATGGTGCCGATCTGGAAATACGTCAGGGCCTTCAGGCCGGTCAAGCCGACCTTCTTCAGGTCCGCAACGCTGGCGATGCCCCCGACGATGGTCAGGAACACGATCGGCCCGATCAGCATTCTCATGGCGTTGACGAACGTGGTGCCGATCGGTTCCAGGGCGATACCGGCGGAGGGCGCGAGCCAGCCCACGAGAATGCCGAGGACGATGCCGGTCAATACCCAGAAGTACAGCTGGCGGTACCAGCGTGTCTTGGGGGTTTGATTCTTAGCTGCCGCGGCTGCGCCCGCAGTGGTGATTGGTCCCATGATTCCTACCTCATTGTGGAATGTGAATGGCGTGGTGCTTGAAGAATGGCTTGAAGAATGAAGAGCTGGGTCGGGCGGGCAGCGGCGACGGCGCGCGGCGCCGCCCGCCCCGAAGGTGGTCCGGCTAGACGGCAGCCAGAGTGTGGGTGAGGGCCTGGATGATGGCCTCAGTGACGTCGTCGGTGTTGGCTTCGCCGCCGACGTCGCGCGTCAGGTAGCCGGCGGCGGTGGTCTGCTCGATCGCGGCCTCGACGCGGCGGGCTTCCTCGTGCAGGCCGAAGTGGTCAAGCATCAGGGCGGCGCTGGCGATCGCGCCGATGGGGTTGCTGATGCCCTTGCCGGCGATGTCCGGCGCGGAGCCGTGCACCGGTTCAAACATGGACGGGAAGCGGCGTTCCGGGTTCAGGTTCGCGCTGGCCGCCAGGCCGAGGCTTCCGGC
Organism: Arthrobacter sp. 2MCAF15; assembly: GCF_052115605.1. Taxonomy (NCBI): domain Bacteria; kingdom Bacillati; phylum Actinomycetota; class Actinomycetes; order Micrococcales; family Micrococcaceae; genus Arthrobacter; species Arthrobacter sp. 2MCAF15. The sequence goes on from NZ_JBFRGZ010000035.1 coordinate 12,798, forward strand.
CAGGGCGGAGCCGAGGTCCGAGAGGATGTCCGCATTAAGGTTCGAGGCGACAACGACGGAAAGGTCTTCGGGGTGCAGGATGAACTTGGCGCTCATGGCGTCGACCAGGACGCTTTCGGTGGCCACGTCCGGGTAGTCCAGGGCCACGCGCTGGAACGTTTCGTCCCAGAGGACCATGCCGTACTGCTGGGCGTTGGACTTGGTGACGGAGGAGACCTTCTTCACGGTACGGGTCCGGGCGAGGTCGAAGGCGAAGCGCATGATCCGCTCGCAGCCCTTTTCGGTGAACAGGGCTGTCTGGAGGGCCACTTCGTTGCCGGGGCCGCGGCCGCTGAGGTTCCGTCCGCCCAGCCCGGCGTACTCGCCTTCGCTGTTTTCGCGGACGACGATCCAGTCGAGCTCGGTGTGGTCGGCCTTGCGCAGCGGGGACTGGATGCCGGGGAGGAACTTCACCGGGCGGATGTTGGCCCACTGGTCGAAGTTCTGCGTGATGTTCAGGCGCAGGCCCCAGAGGCTGATGTGGTCCGGGACGTTTTCCCAGCCGACAGCGCCGAAGTAGATGGCGTCAAAGTTCTTCAGGGCCTCCAGGCCCTTGGGATCCATCATCTGGCCGGTCTTTTCGTAGTAGCCGCAACCCCACGGGAACTCGGTCCAGTCGAAGGCGAACCTGCCGCCTGAATTCTGTGCCAGGGCGTCCAGGACGCGGCGTCCGGCGGAGACAACTTCCTTGCCCACGCCGTCGGCGGGAATCGAAGCGATGCTGAATTTCTGGGTGGCGCTCATGTGCCTACCTCCTCGTTGAGTGTGTTAGCAGCGTCACACTGCCTGTCCTCTTCAAGTAGACGATCCGGCACCATACGCCGTCCAAGACCAAGATTCGATACGGTAAATAGGCTTAGCCTATTGGTCGTTCGGCTGCGGGCCCTGGGCTACTGCCACATGCAGCTCTGCGACGGCCAGGAAGGCTCTGGCGGCAGGGGTCAGGTCTTCCTTGCGGCTCAGGATGGCGACGTCCAGGTGGGACACTGGCTCGATCAGCAGGGTCCGCAACCCTGACTTGTGCGCCAGCGGAGCCCAGGATGACGGCATGACGGCGTGTCCCACGCCCGCCAGGACCAGCGGCAGGATCGAGGTCCGGTGCGCTACCTCCACCACGATTTCCGTGTTGACGCCCCGGGCCAGCGCATCATCGACCAGCCAGCGCATCAGGGATCCGCGCTGGCTTGCGATCAGCCGGTGGCCGCCAAGATCCTCGCGCTGAATGGCCGTCCCCGGGCCAAACGTGTCCGCCTGCGGGTTGACGATCAGGATCAGCGGCTGGCGTTCCAGCTCCAGGACCTGGACTCCCGGGACCCGGATGGGGTTTGGGGATCCGGCCAGGCCGATTTCGGTGCTGCCGTTGCGGACGGATTCAATGACTTCCTCGGGCGTAAACGCTGCGCTGACGTTAAGCCGGACCGAGGGATGCGTGCGCGTGTACTCGGCGATCATCGAGGTCAGCGGTTCGATGCCGGGGGAGGGCATGGTGATAATGTCCAGCCGCCCGCTCCGCACGCCGCGCAGCGCCTGCACCGCGGACTGCGCGGCATCAAGGTCCCGCATCACCAGCCGGGCCGGTCCGACGAGTTCCTTGCCCGCTTCGCTGAGGACCGCGCGGCGGCCGATGCGGTGGAACAGCGGCACGCCCAGCTCCTTTTCCAGGCCCGCGATGGTCTGGGACAGGGACGGCTGGGCGATCAGCAGGTGTTCCGCGGCGCGGTTGAAGCCGTCGTGGTCGACGACGGCCAGAAAATACTTCAGCTTCCGGGTGTCCACGACAGCTCCTTCACCATTCCGGGGGCTTCCCGCCCCCCGGAATGCACGCCCCTGGGGCGGCACAGCGGGCGGCGGTGAAGCAAAGATAGCCTACGCCTATCAGAGCACTGGTACTGCGTCATGGGCCCGCCATTCGGAAGGCTTTTGGAATCAGTCCCACGGCTGAGATTGCGCGCCCCGTGCTTAGGCTGCAGCTACGCCTTGGGTTGCAGCAGACTTTAGTTGGGCGCCTCTTGGTTTGGTGCAAGCCGACAGCACCTCGATGACGAACAGGGATTCAGATATTTTCAAATCGAACCTGTTGCGACGATGGTTGGAAACCGCCTACCCACTGCTGGACTGCTGAGGCTCGGCGCCCCCAGAGGCGTCGGGCGATCTGGAACCCTGTGAATTGCAGACCGATAATGAAAGCAAGCAAGCGCGTTGGTCGCTTGCCTCTTCGGTGACTGAAGGTCGAGGGAAGGAGGTTTGCCATGCCGCTGTCGGACTATGAGCGCAGGCGCCTCCATGAACTCGAAGCGGAGCTGGCAGCGGACGGCCCGGCCCTGGCCCGGAAACTTGCTAAAGACAGGTCCTCCCGGCTACCGCTTCACTGGTCCGTCGGCATTGTGCTGGCACTCGGGGGCTGCGCATTGATGATTCTAGGGTTTTCCGCCCAGCTTGCGGGTCTAGGCGTCCTGGGATTTCTGTTGGTGTTCGGCGATGCCATGGGGTACGCCTGGCGCTGGGCCCTTGATCCAGGAGGCCCGGGATGATGAGCGGAGTTCACGGTGCCCCGGCGCCGCAAGGGACGGCAGTGCTGCCGGGAATCGCAGAATAGCGGTTGTTGTGAGCCTCGGGGGGATTGAGGCTCACGTCCTGGGGTGGCGACCGTCCGGAGCAATCCAGGATATTGCGGCGATTCGGCCCCGCCGGGTGTACGGAGAGGGGTCTCTAAGCTGCCATTCGGGAGTCAGGGCCGTGAGCCTGATGCCGGCGGATCAAGGCGTTCCGGGAGCGCCGGGCGTCGGCGATGCGGGTGCCCTCCGGCACGTGGCTGTCCGCGGGCAGCCGGACCCCGTATCCAATACACGCGCCCGCCCCGATGCGTGAGTGGCGGGCGATATGGACCCTGTTGCCCAGGACGGCTCCAGCTCCGACGTAGACGTTGTCTCCGATGAAGACATGGTCACCGACTATGGCCCGGCGGTCGATCCAGCCTCCCCGGCCAATACGACAGCCGGACCCGACGCGGGCGCCGGCCTCGACATAGGTGGTTGCACCGATGAAGGAATCACCTTCCGCCCGGGCGCCAGGACCGATCAGGCCGCCTCCGTTGGGATGCCGGCGGTAAGTAGTGGACCTGCCGTTTTCGTTTTCGACGGTCTCGATGTTTCTTGTCATTTCATTCCCTTCTGGCGCTCAATGACGCCCACAAGAAATTAACGCGGCCTGTTCAGATTTGATTCCAGAAGCCCGGCAATCTGGGAACGCTGCCGGACCAGGCAAAGGACAAGCAGGTGATCCCGTCCGCCACCGAAGCAGACCTCCAGAAACGTTCGTCCTGGCCGGAACCGCCTCCTAACGTTCAGTCCCGTGAACCTTTCTTCCCCCAGTGGCGTCGTAGGGGTTAGCGTCCGGCCTTCTTTCGGCCGGGCCTGAGCAAAAGGAACGAGACATGAAGAAGCAACTCGGCATGGGACTCAGCGCACTGGCCTTGGCCGCAGTCCTCAGTGCCTGCGGCGGCACCGCCGGCACCACAAGCAGCTCCTCCGCACCCGCGACGAGCGACTCGACCTCGACGGCGCCCTCGGCGGCCGCGGAACTGAAGACGGCGACGTCCAGCGCCGGCCAGATTGTAGTGGACGGCAAGGGCATGAGCGTCTACGTCTTCACCAAGGACGTCAAAGATTCGGGCAAGAGCGCCTGCGTCGATGCCTGTGTGGCAATGTGGCCCGCCGTGACCACTTCGTCCGCGACCCCCTCAGTTGAAGGCGTCACCGGGACCGTCGGCACCATCACCACCGCCAACGGGAAGAAGCAAGTGACGATCAACGGTCTGCCTATCTACAACTTCGTCAACGACAAGGCCCCGGGCGACATCCTCGGCCAGGGCGTCAAGGACGTCTGGTACCTGGTAAACCCGGCGGGCGAAATGATCAAGGGCGCCGCCATGGGGTACTGAGGTTTCTGGTACTCGGCCTGCCGGTTCGCCGGTGTGCTGCGGGGCCACGTCCCCGGCAATCGTGTCCGCATTAGTGTGCCGTGTGACGGTGGAGCGAGGTGCAAGTTCGGCAATATTGAGGCAGAGTCGACCAGAAAATTTGAGGTGTGGACGTTGTCCACACTTTGGGTTTCGGATCGGGTCGTACTGGTGCCGGATCGGGCCGGATTCGGAATGAATCAAGCTGTTTGTGACAGCGGGTTGGTTTTGTGGTTGATGCCGGCGTGGGCCGGGGCGGCTGGTGCGGTGGGTTTGTTCCGGTAGCGGTGAGGGTGCCGGGCGTGGCAGGCGTTGAGGGTTGCCTGGCGG
>NZ_JBFRGZ010000036.1:0-16994 GCF_052115605.1 Arthrobacter sp. 2MCAF15
GTCCTGATGGTCCCTCGTTGCGTCGCTAACCAACTGGACGGTTCCTGTGTGTTGTTGGACGGGGGAGAGGACTATTAGCGTTTGCTCACCGTGCCAAATAGTCCGGCAATGGGGGCAAGAACTACGGGGCGCGTCGCGAACACTGCGCCGACTGTGGTGGCGAGTCCCGTGGCAAAGAGCCAGAACCCAGTCCAGTTGACGAGGTCTGTGCCAGCGAACATGTGGTTTAGGTTGCGTAGCGCCCCAGTCGACATGACGAGGAGAACATGAACGAGGATGAAGAACGCGAAGAAGAGCATCGTGGGGAAGTGAATCGCCCGTGCCAAAGTAGCCGGGTAGATCCGGTTGAGCCGCGTCGCTTTACTTGGCCACCACACGCTCATACGCACACCGGTAATTGCAGCCAACGGGGATGCGACGAAGACTACGACGAAATACATAATCTGCTGAAGGGCGTTGAAGTTGATCCAACCGTTTTCCACCGGCCACTGCAGCGTCAGGTATTGCAGCAAAGCCGATGCAGCGTTGGGAAAGACCTGCCAGCTAGTGGGGACGATCCGCACCCAGTGTCCGGATAGGAAAAGCAGCACCACGAAGATGAGGCCGTTCCCAAGCCAGAGCACATCCAGTGAAGTATGCAGCCACAGGTTGATGCTGATCTTCTGGCCGCCGCGCTTCGACGTCCAGGAAGCCGGGGGCCTTTGCTGGCTGCGCACCAACCAGCCGGAACGGATGATGAGGACCATCAGGAAGAAATTCAGGAAGTGGGTCCAGCGGACCCACGCCGGGAACCCCGGATCCACGGCCTCGCGCGGGTTGTAATCGCCTGGATAGCGTTCAAGGAACTCGTTAACGCCCGGCAGCGTCGTTACACCGCGCGCGGTTAGCACGATGATTGCTGCGGCGATCACTGAACCGATGGCGCCGAGTACCCCGAGCTTTGTCCACCTTGCGAGTGTTCGAGAGAGAAATACCTGCGGTTCACGCTTTCGTTTTGTTGGATTCGCAGATGGCGAAGCGCCTCTCAGTCTGGCTTTCGCCTGCTGAGACGGAGTCAGCGCGTATATTGAAGGCAACGGTGTGGATGTGGCGGCTGCGGACCTGGTCGGCATGGCCCGGGCTTCGGTAGTCGGCGGAAGGCCTCGGTGTACGCTCAGGGCGTCGCCCAATCGAGTCTGTTCTTCAGTTGGTGCCGCAGCCGGTCGATTAATTTCTTCCGTGGTGATGTCCGGCTGCTCTGCATCGCGTAATGCGCGGTGCGCGGCGCCAGGCGCCTCCCCAACGAGTTTCAACTGAGCTGCGGTCTCCGGTGCGGGATATTGCCCCGTTGGTCTGACGAACTCGGCCTCGCGGCCTGGGAGGCGCGGGAGTCCTCGGCGTAGGGGAGCTTGAGAAGCGCTCCCCCCAACGAAGTTCGGGGAGCCATTAGCAGTTGCAGTGAGAACAGCATCGGAGACCTCCGTGGCTGCTGGCCAGGCTTCGCCTCCCATTTCGCGAGGAAGACCGCGCCGCAGCGCTCCAGTGAACGATGCCATTATCAGCTAACTCTTTCGTGATTCAAGGGCTTTGATGAGCTGAGGGACCACTGCGAAGACATCGCCAACCACGCCGAAATCGGCGATATCAAAGATCGGCGCGTCGCTGTCTTTGTTGATCGCGACGATTGTCTTGGCTGTCTGCATGCCCGCACGATGCTGGATAGCGCCCGAGATGCCAAGCGCAAGGTAAAGCTGCGGCGAAACCGACACACCGGTTTGACCCACTTGGTGGGCCTGAGGGACGTAGCCGGCGTCAACCGCKGCACGGGAGGCACCGACTGCCGCACCGAGTACGTCAGCAAGTTGTTCTACGAGTGTGAAATTCTCAGCGGATCCGAGGCCGCGGCCACCTGCGACAACTTTCTCCGCTCCACGGAGCTCCGGCCGCGATGAGGTCGAGGCCTCCGGCTGGAAATCCATGACTTGTGCGGAGTTGGCAGCGCAAGGGGCTATGTCCAATACGGTAAGGGCGAGCGGCTGCGCTGCTCCCCGCGCCTCGATGGCGCCCTGCCGGACCGTAACGGTCAGTGGGCCGAAGGTGGTCGTTGACGTGACGTTGTAGGCTCCCCCGTATACGGAGTGATGCGCGATCACCCCCTCTTCGTCGCGGCTAATCCCAATAGCGTCGACACTGAGCGGTACTCGTGAGCGAGCCGCGAACCGGCCGGCGAGGTCGCGGCCGTCCGTCGAGTTGGAAAAGAGAATTGCATCGGGCAGCACCTGCTTGACCGCGGTCTCGATGGCGCCCACCAGGGCACGGTTCAGGCCGCTGATGCCTGGGGTCTCTGCGATCATCACATGTGACGCACCATGCTGGGCCGCAGTCTTCGCGGCTGCCTCGCCGGCACCTGGCTCGGCGAGTACGAGCGCGACGGGAGTGCCGACTTTAGCCGCGGCCCCCAACAGTCCAGCGGCCGCCGGATCGAGGAGGCCAGCCCGTGTGGTCTGAGTGACGACGAGGATGGCATCAGGAGCGAATTCGTTCATGGTCAATGTCCCCTTACGTGAGGCTATTCTGCGTGAGGAAGTCCGCGAGTTGCTCGCCCACGTTCCCCTCGGCGAAAATCTTGATTCCCGCGGCACGCGTCGGTCGCTCAGACACCGCCAACATGATTGAGCGCGCAGCTTTGGGATCCTCGGCATTTATGCCGAGATCTGCGAGCGAAAGTTTCTCGATCGGCTTCTTCTTCGCGGCGACTATCCCCTTGAAATTCGGGAAGCGGGCATCAGGCAAAGCCTCGGTGATCGAGATGACCGCCGGCAGCGTGGTAGACACCTGATCCACTCCGCCTTCGATCGGGCGGCTGCCGGAGACAGCGCCGGGGGAGACCATGACCGAGCTCAGCCCAGTCGCGTGGGGCACGTCGAGCAATTCGGCGACGAGTGCGGGGATCATCCCTCCGGAGCCGTCGGTAGAAGAGTTACCTGCGATGATCAGGTCGAACCCAATTCGCTTGGTAACAGCAGCAAGCGTCTCAGCGGTCAACCTTAGGTCGGCTCCAAGTAACGCCTCATCCTCAACATGTACCGCGCGGTGGGCGCCCATGGCGAGACCTTTGCGGATGGTTGCGGTGGCCGAAGGCGGGGCGACCGAGACGAGCACGACTTCGGTGCCACTCTCGGTTTCAGCGTAGCTGAGCGCGACCTCAACCGAACGCTCGTTGATTTCGTCAAGCACGGCTTCGCTCGCACCGCGATCGGCCAAGCCCGTCTCAAGGTTGAGCTTTCGATCCCCATAGGTGTCCGGGACCTCCTTGACCAGGACAACGATTTTCATTTTCTTCCTCTGATAGTTCGCAGGTTTTCGCGGGATGCGTTACCCCGAGGTTTCTTTTCAGTCTCTATCCACTGCCACCAACACGGCCATGCGGGATCGATACGATCCTTTCCTGGGCCGACTGGCCGAACCTCTCTCCGGGGACCGGCTTCAGCGACTAGGCCCTTTGGGGCACCATTTCGCCACGAGGCTATGCTGCTGATCGTCGTAAGCCACCGAGGGTGGCCGCGCCGATCCGGCGCGGCCGCTCGGCGATTATTTGGCGAAACGGAACAGCTTCTTGTTCGCGAACTCCTCGAACCCATACTTCCCCAGTTCGCGTCCGAATCCGGAACGCTTGACTCCGCCGAATGGCACATCCGTTCCCTCCAATCCGGCGGCTCCAATGAAGACCATGCCGGTGTCCAGTTGGTTCCCCACGCGCTCCGCCTGCTCTAGGTCGTCGGCGATGATGACTGAGCCCAGGCCATATGGGGTTGCGTTGGCCAGTCGGATAGCCTCGACCTCGTCCGCCACGCGGTACAACTGCGCGACCGGGCCGAACAACTCCTCGCTGAAGACGTCCATCTCCGGCGTAATGTCGGTGAGCACGCCAGGGGTAAAAACGTTGCCAGTCGGGTCGAGGTCGCCGACGAGCAGCTTTGCGCCATGGTCGACGGCGGCTTGCACTTGTTCCCTTAGCGTCTCCGTCGCCGAGGCCGACGACAGAGGTGCGAAATCGCCATTATCGTATGATTTCGCCCCGATCGCCGTGGTGAACTTCTCCGCAAATTCATCGTAGTGAGCGTCAATCACGATAATGCGCTTCGAGCCATTGCAGGACTGGCCGGTATTGTCGAGACGCGCCGACACTGCCTGAGCCACCGCGTGATCGATGTCGGAAGTCTCCAGGACAATAAACGGATCTGAGCCGCCGAGCTCCAGTACCGCCTTCTTCAAGTGGCGTCCCGCCTGTTCGGCGACGATCGCGCCCGCACGCTCCGACCCAGTGAGCGAGACGCCCTGCACCCGGTCGTCTGCGATGATCGTGGAGATCTGATCGTGCGTCGCGTACACGTTGACATAGGCGCCCTCAGGGAAGCCCGCATCGAGGAACACCTGCTCGATGGCCTTCGCAGACTCAGGACACTGGTTCGCATGTTTCACAATCACCGTGTTGCCCAGGATCAGGTTGGGCGCCGCGAACCGCGCGACCTGATAGTAGGGGTAGTTCCAGGGCATGATCCCGAGGATCACCCCAAGCCCCTGCTTCCGCACGAAACCATGGAGGCCGTCATTGGCCTCCACAGGCTCATCCGCCAGCCATTCCTCGGCCTTATCCGCGAAAGTGCGTGTAATCGTCCCTGAGTACGCCGCCTCGCCGATTGCAGACGGCAGCAACTTTCCCATTTCGCGGTTACTCAGTGCGCCGAGCTCTTCCTTGCGTTCGACGAACAAATCGGCAGCGCGACGAGCGAGCTCGACTCGCTCGGCCAGAGTCGTCTTCCTCGACCACTCCTCATAAGCACGTTGCGCCTTTGAGAGAGCGAGTTCGATCTCGGCATCCGTCGCCTCCTGATACGCCTTGACAAGCTCCCCCGTCGCCGGATCGATCACAGCATACTTACTCATGTTTGACTCCTAATAGGCTTGATTCAGTAAGACTTGGTTGGGTCGATTGCTTTGGAGGGCGCTGTTTTCAAGTAGACCGCTTCATCGTGAAGCACGAATAGCTTTCGCTCTCCGAGATGCCGCACTGATCCTTGAACCCAGATGACGTTGTGCCCGTGAAGTATGTCGTGGATGGTGCCGTCGAATACAACAACCCCGCCTTCCGCGACCTCAACGTGGTCCCCGTACTCCAAGCCTTCGCAGTCACCCAGCCGACGCGGGGAAAGCGGGGAGGTGTTCATATCCAAGCACTTCGGCGCGGGGGATTCTGACTGGTTGAGGCGCTGTGGCCCGCGCGGAGGGCTCGACGCTGTAGGCGTTGGTTTCGTGGCCACCCCCATTAGGACACTGTTCTCGCCATACCGCTGACGCATTTGGCAGCATCCACCAATCTGTCGACGACATCTGCTGCTATGCGCTCGTCCATCGGTGTGGACAATGATGCGAGCCCGTTCTGCATTAAGAGCAGACCTCGGTCATAGGACTCCCACCAGAGTGAAATCTGCATATCCTTGGCAACCAGTGCCTCAGCACTTTGCGGGAACAACCGGAGCAGGGATCCTCCCCCGCGCACTTCCCAGCCACAGCCATCTAGTTTGGCACGGAGCTCACCCCGCATCTTCTCCCCCATTTGGTTCAGCCTTCCGACCTCAGCTTCGGAGAAGAGCCGCAAGGCCTCGACGCCGGTTGCCATTGACACTGGGTTAGCACTAAACGTGCCACCGTGCTCAAGCCCCTGAGGGGACAGGGGAGAGAGGTTCTCCATAATCTCCGTCCGCCCTAGCACTGCGCCGATTGGCAGTCCCCCACCAATAATCTTCCCCGTTATAAGAAGATCAGGGTCAACACCGTTCGCATGCATCACACCGCTGTAAGCCTGGCGGATCCCGATGACTTCATCAGAAACCAACAACGCACCCGTGTCGTTGCACCTGCGGCGGGCCATGTCAAGGAATTCTGGCGTGGCTGCAATCAGGCCCGCACGGTTAGGCATTGGGTCGATCACGACAGCCGCGATCTGTTTGCCTCTCGCTTCGAACACCTTGTCCAAGCCTCGAACGTCATTGATCGCCACCTCGATCGAGTCCTGCACAACGCCCTCCGGGATCCCTCGTCGGGATTTGTGCCCGCCAGGCACCAAGGCCAAGTCGGCGGTGCCGTGATAGGCGGAACGAACGAACACAACTTTATTGCGTCCCGTCACAGCTCGTGCGAGCCGCACGGCAAGCATCACGGCCTCGGTGCCCGAATTGCAGTAGCGAACCTGCTCAAGGTAGAACGTTCGCTCAAGGATCAGTCGCGCATGATGAATCTCATGCATATTCGGAAGACCAAACGATGCGCCGTCGGACAATGCGCGCTGGCCAGCAACGGTAATTTGCGGATGTGCGTGCCCATGAATCAACGCCGTGAAGTTATTGTTGAGGTCGATGAGCTCCCTCCCGTTATCGTCCCGCACCCAGCACCCGTAGCCTTGTACCGCCATTGGCATACGTCGTGCTAGTGCGAATGTTGAACGCCCAAAGCCGCCGGGCAGGAGGCTTTGGCCGCGCGAACCCGTAAACGTCTCCGCGAATCCGGGGGCTGTCTCATAAGTGGAGCGGATGCTTGAAATCGACACATCAACCACGATATGAGGGCGGATGATGTGTAATCCATTAGCCTGAGAAACAGACTATTCCGCATTCTTTGGCCCCCGCCATAAATAGCTGCCCTCATGGACTGTAGGCCGTGGAACAGGGTGAATCGAGAAGCCTGAGTGGCGCCGCCGGTAACCTACCTACAGGGCGGACCGCGGTCGAGAACTGGCAGATGAGATTCTACTCAATCACGATCGCCCCCCGGAAGGAGGGCGGCCGACGGCTGAAATGTGGCCTGCGTCTGCTTTTCTACAAACTTGAAGAACTCAGCTTGCCCAATCTGGCCACGGATGTACTCCTGGATTAGCTCCGACGGGCAATTCGTGGGAGTGTCTGAATAACGGTGGATCCGGGGTTGGCCTGGCACGACGGGCGGTGCCTGGCGGGGAGGACTGACCATGAGCGAAACCATGGATCCCATGGCGACTGAAGTGGATCAGCAAGAGTTATCGCAGCAGCTCCTGGCACAGTCCAGGGAGCAGGGAATCGAGCTCGTCGGCCCGGGCGGGCTGTTGAACCGGTTGACGAAGAATGTCCTGGAGACCGCTCTGGAAGCGGAGATGGACGAGCACCTCGGTTACGGCAAACACGACGTGTCCGGCCGCGGCAGCGGCAACTCCCGCACGCACACGCACCAAGACCGTCATGACCGAGATAGGCCCGGTGGAGATCGATGTGCCGCGAGACACCGGATCGACGTTCGACCCGCAGATCGTGAAGAAGCGACAGCGGCGGCTGACGGGAGTCGACGAGATCGTGTTGTCGCTGAGCGCGAAGGGCCTTACCACCGGGGAGATCGCTGCGCACGTCGGCGAGGTCTTCGGTGCCCGGGTCTCCAAGGACACCATCTCGAGGATCACCGAGAAGGTCATTGCCGAGATGACCGAGTGGCAGAACCGGCCCCTGGACCGGGTCTATCCGGTGGTGTTCATCGACGCTATCCACGTCAAGGTCCGGGACGGGGAGATCACCAACCCGCCGGTCTACGCGCGACCGGAGTCAGCGCCAACGGCGAACGCGGCATCCTCGGCCTTTGGGCCGGGGACGGCGGCGAAGGGGCGAAGTTCTCGCCGGCAGGGACGGAAAAACAGCGGTAGACTTCTGCATCGAAAGGGTGCTCCCTCGCTCGGCAAATAACGGTCTCGACAACCACTATTTTCCCAGTTCAGAGCACCCTTTCCCTGATTAGCACGCTATCCCCACGGACCCGCTATGAAAACCTGGGGCTAACTCTGGAAGGCACTATGAGCAGACAGCCCAAGCCGTCGACGCTCGATCTTAGACACCGATAAAGCTCCAGTCGAACACATCGTCATGCGGTAACCAACCCGCGAATGTCAGCCTGACACTGCAGTCGGAAAAACGACTCGCCCGCATCACACCCCAACCGGCCGGTACACGATGAGCGGCCCCCGGAACAAAACCCAGGAGCCGCTCATCTATGCACTCTTGACAACAAGATCTACAGGGTGTGTCGGTTTAACGGTGGATCCGCGGCTGGCATTTAGTTGATTCTTCCTTCGAAGGTGATGGCGAAGGCTTTCAGTGCCGGCTTCCACCTCGTGGCCCATCGTGCCCTGCCTTTGCCGGTCGGGTCCAGTGCCCGGGTGGCCAGATAGGGACATTTCAGGGCCGCCTGCTCGGTGGGGAAATGACCCCTGGCCCTGACCGCGCGCCGGTACCTAGCGTTGACGGACTCGATGGCGTTGGTGCTGCGATGACCCGACGGATTTCCACGTCGTAGTCCAGGAACGGCACGAAATCGCTCCAGGCGTTCTGGGCTGCCGCGGGCCGGGCCGGCGCGCCCAGATGGTTCTGCAGTGGCGGCAAGGTCGAACAAGCCCGGATCGTCGGCCGGAACGACCAGACTCAGCACTGGAGGAGTGGGCTCAACACCGAGGTCGAGGACGCCCTGCGCAGGGTGCTCCAGCAACTCGCGGGCACGCGCCAGCAGCACACCGAGCTCGGCCTCCGTATGCGCCGAGCCGACGTGCTCAACCATGCGCTGCCGGCCCCGGACATACTCAGCGATCTGCACCCCGGTACCGCCCGAGGCCGTCCGACCCTCCTGATGAATGCCACATGGTGACACTAGAACAAACCCATTAGTGTGTGAAAAACCGCCCACCCGCGAACATCACCGCAGGTCAGCGGCACAGTTCGCCACGAGCCCACAGCCCGTGAGCCAACTCAGGTTGAAATCCGCTGGCGAGCGGTAGTCCAGGCCCGGCACGAAGCGTTGCCGGAAGAACCTGTTCCTCCGCGCGACCATGCCCTTGGACCCCGGATCCCGCAGCGGCAGCAACTTGACCTCCAGCCCCAAGGATCCGGCGAACGCGGCAACCGGCTCCGTGGCGTTAGCCGCCACGAGCCGCTCACGTCAGCTGGCGTTCAGCGGAGCGACAACTCGTGAACCCGCTTTATACCAGGGCGCAACGCCCCCAGCGGACGAACGGCCTTGATCATCCGCGCTGCAGTGCCTGGGTAGCCATCACGGGGGAGATTTAGAACAATCCGCGACCTCAGGCCCCTCGGTCCAGTCACAACCAGTTCGGTTCCCTCAGCCGGATCTTCGGGGACCTCACGGGAACTTGTCCATTCCAACTTGACACGTTCGTTACCTTCGATCGTGCCGGTGATGGTGTGGAAGAAGCCGATAACGCCATCCGCAGGAACGGCAACGCCGCCCACAGCCGTTTCGAAGGGAGTCGTGAGCTGCTTACTGTCACGCTCCACCGAATCGAGCTCAAGACCCAACCCGTGGACAAGGGACCAGAAGGCCTCCTCAAGATATCCGAAGAGGGCGCTTCCGCCGCCTTCTCGTCTTACACCGATGCCACCTTCCTCTACAAGGACGTGTTCAGTCCAGGTGGAGATGACACTCACATGGCGACCGAAGACACAGACCGGATCAGGTATGGTCGATGCAAGCGCCACCGGCATGTAGTCGAGCCTAAAACCAGGAACCAGACCCGTGCCGATAATGCGGGCACCTCCGATTACGGCACGGCGCTCTAGCGATTCCAGGTCTTCGCGCCGAGACTCGTCGCTGAACATGCTCACGGATGTCACGACGTCAACGCCCGCGTCGGCGCATGCATCCAAGACTTCAAACATCTTGGAGCCGCCGTGGCCGCCGTACAAGAGGACATCAATGTGACCGGCAAGAACGGATTCCAGATCATCAGTTACCGGGATCCCACACGGGTCGCCCAAAAGAAGCTCGCCAAAGTCTCTCCCGCTCTTGGCCGGATCAGTGGTCACTCCCGCCACGATTTCGAGTCCCGAAGCCGGGGCAAACTCTAGAAGGAGAGCTGACAGCTTTCCAGTTCCATAGATCGCAACCTTCAGATCGCGATCTTCGGCGTTCATCTCGTGCATTGTGAGTGCCTCATGTTTCTTGTCTGTGATCGAATGGCTTGAAAGCGCTAATACTTGTGCGCACGGCTTTGACCTCTCGCAGCACAGGCGCTAGCCTGGCGCGCCTACCTTGACCGAAATGGGTGGAGTAGTTTGACCTATATTCGTCACGCCGTCTTGTGCGAGGGGATGCGCGTCCTCAACGCTCATCAGGACTCCGTCATTGGGGGCCCAGCAAACCAGCACCTGCTCCCTCTCATTCAGCAGACTACCTGCGGCAGGCTCGTCTACGACCATGCGTTTTTCTACACCTTCGACATCGACGTGTACTCGACGCTTACCTCCCATATAGATGACTTGGGCCACATTGCCGCGAAGCACGTTGAAGCCGGCCAGGTTCTCGACGCCCTGCGGATGCTTGAGGCGGATTCGTTCGGGGCGAACCATCAGCGCATGCGAACCGTGGGAGTCGAAAGCGGCTGTCGATGAAAGTTCCAATTCATAGCCGTCTGACTTAAACAGAGACCGACCCCGCGAAGTAATCAGATGTCCTGGGAGCACGTTGGAATTGCCGAGAAACTCTGCTACGAAAAGGCTGGCCGGGCGTTCGTAGAGCTCTTCGGCCGTTCCAACTTGTTTTACCTCGCCATGGTTGAACACAGCGATCCTGTCAGACATCATGAGTGCCTCGTCTTGATCATGTGTCACAAAGATGAATGTGATACCCAAATCGCGGTGAATGCGCATGATTTCAAGCTGCAGACCTTCTCGAAGCCGCTTGTCGAGGGCTCCGAGTGGCTCGTCGAGTAGCAGTACCTGGGGTTCGTACACGAGCGCGCGGGCTAAGGCCACGCGTTGTTGCTGCCCCCCGGAAAGCTCCCGCGGGTATCGATGCGCGAGGTTGCCGAGTCCAACCAGTTCAAGGATCTCACCAACTGCTTTTGAAATGCTTCTTCTGTCGACCCGGCGTTGCTTCAGAGGAAAAGCCACGTTGCCTGCAACTGTCATATGCGGAAACAGGGCATAATTCTGAAAGACCATGCCTATGTTCCTGCGATGCGGCGGAAGTTTTGAAATAGGTGTCCCCGCCACTGTGACGTCCCCATCGTCCGGCGTTACGAATCCAGCGACGATGTTTAGGGTCGTCGTTTTGCCAGAACCACTCGGACCCAGAAAAGTCATGAACTCGCCGGGAGCGAGGTCTAGCGACACGTCGCGAAGAACGGAAGTGTCACCATAGGTCTTGCCCAGATTGTGTAGTTCTACACGTGCGCCATGGCCCATTGTCATTTCGATGTGCTCCTTCGCACGGTAACTAATCCAACTAGTAGCAATAAAAGACTGGTGAGCGTGATCAAAATTGTCGCGGCAGCGGCGCCAGTTGGATCAATTTCTGCTGTCACGCTCTGATATAGCTGGACCGGCAGCGTTCGGTTGGACGGGCCCGATAGAAACAAGGAAATAATCGATTCATCGAACGATGTCAGGAAAGCGAACAGTGCACCAGTTAGGATCCCAGGCATCACTATGGGCAGTGTGATTGTGAAGAATGTCTTCAACGGTGAAGCTCCTAGAACCGCCGCGGCCCTTTCGATTTGTCTATCGACTCCTTGAAGGCTCGCTGAGACCGTGACTATCACGAAAGGCACCGCCATGATCGTATGTGCAATCACGAATCCTATGAAGGTCTCGGTGAGGTGCCATCGCAGAAACACGTAATAGATGCCGATCGCTACGATGACGCCAGGGACGACCATTGGCGAGACCAAGAGGGCCTGAACTGGTTGGCGCCATCTTCCTGAGCCGCGAACCAGGGCGAGCGACGCCGCTGTCCCGAGGACGGTGGCGATCAAAGCAACTACTGGGGCAACCCGCAGCGAAAGCATAGCTGAGTCAAACCAAGCCGAATCGGAAAAGAAGTTTTCATACCAACGCAACGACCATCCAGTTGGGAGTGTGTAGGACTGCTTCTCATTGAAGCTGAGCGGAACCACCACCAGAGTTGGAGCGATCAAAAGCAAGCCGGCTAAGACACAAAAGGCTACCAAGGCCGGGCTCTTTCCCGATGCTTTGTTATTCATTTGCTCCCCTTCTGTCTTGAGACGGTGCTATCCGACGAGAGGTAATGGCCCCGATGCCGAGGAGCAGGACCGCGACAACAAGCAAAACTAGGGCAATTGTTCCACCACGTCCGAAGGCTAGAAGTTTCGAAACCTGATCAACGATCTGCTGCGCGACCAGGCTGTTTTGCGGTGAACCAAGTAGCGCCGGCGTGAAGTAGAAGCCCAAGCTGAGGATGAAAACGATGGTGCATCCAGCCAAAATCCCAGGCACCGCCAGCGGGAGGTAGATCTTCATAAATGCCGTTAGGGGTTTGGCCCCAAGGCTGCCGGCCGCCTGTAGCAACGACCGATCGATCTTCAGTAGAGATGTGAATAGGGGCAGGATCATGAAGGGCAACAACACCTGGGTTGAACCCATTATGACAGCGGTGGTGGTTCCCAGGAGCCGGGGTGTTTCGATGCCAAGCGCGCCGAAGGACTCTCTGACGATCCCGCTGTCCTGCAACAACACCACCCAGGAGTACGTCCGAACGACCATGCTGGTCCAAAAAGGCATCAGCACCACAGCAAGCATCACGAAACGCCAACGTAGCGAGACGACTGTCATCAGATATGCAAATGGAAATCCCAGCACCAGGCAGATTGCTGTGACTGAGAATCCAACGACCAGGGTCCGGACGATGATAGCGCGTTGGACTTCGCTATTGACGAACCAAGAATAGTTTGCCCACAGTGACTCTCCTGGTGTGGGGAAGTCAGTGAAGCTTTTGGTAAACATCGCTAGTACGGGATATGCGAAGAACACCGCAATGAAGATGACCGCTGGTACGACGAACAACGACCATCGATTTGGAACGAGTCCGCGTTTGGATTTGCGGACGGTTAGTGTTGGGTTGTCCCGCGACGTGACTGAATTGCGCACCGGCTCGTCTTCAAGGAGCTTGCTCATTAGCCCGCAGTAATCCGAGTCCAGGTCGCCATGGCCTCGTCATTGTTCTCAGTCCACCAGCGTGCATCGTATACAGCCGGGGTTCCTATCTCGTCCTCATGACCGGCTGGCAGGAAGCTCTTGTATATGTCAGAAACCTCGTCCAGGTTCGACGATGGGGTGGTTGGGGCGTATGGCTGGTACTTAGTGAATGCAGCTTGGGCCTTGGGCGTGGCTACATAGGAGAGGAACGACTGTTGGGCCTCCGGGCTACGTGACCCCTTGACTGCGTAGACCGCATCCCAGACAAAATAGGCACTATCCCAAACGACTCCGATGTCAGCACCATTTGCTGACGCAAGAGCGGCGCGACCCAGGTAGCACAAGCAGGTACCGAAGTCACCAGACTCCAACATCTGGTTCTGCTGGGCCAGCGTGCCTTGGAGAGTGAGGTCACTGCCAAGCTTCTTGATGACGTTTTCAGCGCGGTTGTAGTCGACCGGGTACATCTTGTCAGGAGCAACCCCATCCGCAACTAGCAACGGCTCGAAGCCTCCGACCGCATAGTTGAAAATCGCGCGGCGACCGGGAAAGTTCTTAACATCCATGAAGTCCGTGATCTTAGTCGGCGGTTTGTCCCCATAGAGCTTCTTGTTGTACACGAGCCCAATCGGAGCCAGCATAACCGGGACGCCGCACTCGTCTGTGATGTACTTCGGGTCGACTGCGCTCATGTCCACCTCAGGCCCGCGTTTTTCGTAGAGAACTCCACACCCAGACCCACCCGAAGCAGCATCAAGGTCGACGATGTCCCAGGTCGTCCTACCAGCTTCAACCATGGTCTTGACCTTTGCCGGATCACTGGGACTGTCGGTCTTGAAGTTAACGCCCTTTTCCTTAGAGAACGGCTCCAACCACCCCTTGGTGGCGGCAGTCATACTGGTTCCGCCGTAGTTGACGAATGTCAAATTTTGTTCGCCATTTCCCTGTCTGGCTGAAGCATTGCCTTCAGTATCCGGAGCACAAGCAGCAAGGGACGCCACCATCGCCAGACCTGTTATGCCGACCAGCAACTTCTTGGACAACATCTGATTCCTCTCAATCATCGTGGTTTCCAGCTAATCTCTGAGTCAGGAACGGATACCCGTTTGTGACTTCAACCACTTCTCCTGTAGGAAACTTTGCAGCACTGATCCCCCGCCATCAATTGGTTCGTAGACCAAAGCGCACCCGCCCTATTGTTTCCTGAAACAGAACGCGGTTGAAATGGGGCGACCAAGTTTCCAGAACCCGGAGTGGAGCGGAGCATTTCGCGGCCGGCCCCGCGTCCAGCGTGCTTGATCGACCAATCCTCTTTGGCGGCAACGGCTCGTTGCAGGACGCCGGATGTGGACACTGGCCATGATCACCGCATGAGCTGTCCCACAGTCGTTAGCATCGATGGTGGACCGATCCCTTGCCCCAGGGCTGTGACAAGCCCGTAGCTGCAGTGAAGTCCACGGTTGCCCTGCCCGAACCTGACCCGTGAGGAATTTTCGATCAGCGATGGGTTTGCCCGTCGACATCAGCAGCAGGCCGGGGGGACACTCCGGAAGGTTTCCGTACAACCGAAGGCGTGTCGGCAACGCCGGGTGGGAATAGTCAGGAAACATATTGGCCATCCTTGACGGGCACTGTTTTATTGGCTGAATTTCGCATCCCTCGGCAGGTCACATCCCCGAAGCATTTGTGTAACCCAACCAGTTGTTAGCTTGTATCCTGTGTGCAGACATAACAAATCCACGGCCAGTTCGGGCGGGATCTGGGGCCGAGCGCTGTTGAAGCGTGGCGTACCCGCTCGCCGCACTTGATGAAGACCGCTCGCGAAACGGAGCTGAGGCATGCCCACAACTATTTGCATCGCGGACTTACTAGAGATGTCATCGTGGAAATTGGCGCTGCTTGCAGGTAGATCAGGGCTTGAACGAACTGTTTCATGGGCTCACGTCTATGACGTTGCGGACGTCGGAGGATGGGTCGATGGCGGTGAACTGGTGATTGTCACGGGCGCTCACCTAGCCGAAGACCCCGACGAGCAGGTCGAATTTCTTACGCGGCTGCAGGAGCGAGGAGCAGCCGGCCTTGCGATCGGTTTTCGTGGCCCGGACCTGAGTGATCTGATGCTCCAGAAAGCAGACGACCTCGGTTTTCCCATCATGCGTGTTCCTCGTGAGACCGCTCACATCGCCATCGTGAAGTTTGTGGCCGCGGCCAATAACGGGGAGATCCAAAAAGAACTAGTGACTGCCATTCGAATCTTTGAAACCATCACGCCTCGGGAAGACGAGATCGAGTCCTCACACCGGTTCAGGCAGATTGAGAACATCAGTGGGTACGAGCTATTTCTGACAGACGATGACGGTCGCGCACTGCTACCCGGATTCAGGAACCTCCCGGAAGGCTTACTCGAGCATGTGCGGCGCACGGTGCCGACGTCAAGCCGCTGGTCGTCACTCGCGATCCCAAGGGGTTACGCCCGCCCGATTAACGTGTCGGGTCGGCGAGCTGGATTTCTCGTGGCTCAGGGCTCCGGCCGGGCTGCGGCCGGTTTCAGCGTCTTCGGACACATCGAAACAATCGCCCGCCTGGAGCTCACCGCACTGTACGCCGATCGAGAAGTTCGTCGACGCGAGGGAGCCGAACTCTTCGGGCAATACATGCATGGGGAGCATCCGGTGCAACTCTCAAGCGATCTCGAGGGAGGTTGGGGAACCAACTTCGAAGATGGACTAAGCGTTGCATCTGTACGAATTGACCCTTCCCAGCCTGTGGCGCAGCAGGTCGACCGAGAAATTCAACATCGACTCAGCGACCAAGGCATCGTGCATTTGCTTCTGACCGAAAACGATCGGACACTAGTGGCCCTGCCATCACATTCTGTTACTATCCTGCACACGATTGCGTCGACCCTGCCAGTACGTATTGGAGTGAGCGCGAGCAGAGCATCGCTGATAGACGCGGCCGTAGCTCGCCGTGAAGCAATCTGGGCCGAACGGCATGGACGCCGAGATCCCGTGAGCGGCGTCGGTTACTTCGTTTCCGAAGAGGAATGGGGGCAATGGCTACCATCTGCCCCTTCGGCACTTGCTCAACTCGTAAAAAACACTCTGGGTCCCATACTTGACTATGACGAGTCCAAAGATGCTGACCTTATGGAGTCCCTGCAGGTCTATTTTTCGCATGAAGGACGGCTGCAAGTCGCCGCTGATCAACTATTTGTGCACAAACACACTCTCGCCTACCGTCTCCGCAGGATAGAACAGCTGACGGGCCGTGATCTGAGTTCGATGCGTGACCGAGCTCAGCTGTGGCTAGCCCTGTCTGCCCTGGAGAGCGTGGCGGGGGGCGTCTCGGAGACTTCCAGACGCAAGTCCTAAGTAACACGCGTACGCCCGCGGGACCGCCGCGGCTTTTGTTTGGCTCGCGGTGTTAGGCCGCTGTGAGCGCGCTCCGGTTGATTGTTTTATATTCGATTGGCGTGAGTTTCCCGGCCGTCTTTGCCCGCGCCTGCGGTGGTACTACGTCTATTCGAGTCAGGTCGTGCTGGCTACGCAGCAGTCCTGCGCAGAACCTCATTCTCCTGTACCAGCTCTCGGCCGACTCGGCCATTGCCGGCCCGCTGGGTTTACACACTAGGCCTTCGTCGCGCCAGACCCGCTTCCTGTTCAGCGCCGCGCCATCCCACTCGGGCTGGGCGAGCAGGTGCCAGTGGGCCTTCTGCCAGCCCCACACGGGTGTTTCACCGCGACGGCGGGCAAAGCTGCGCGGAGCTGCATTTTCCTCAAAACCCATGTCGGGCTTCTTCTTGCAGAACGAGGACCCGTTCTGACCCAACTACTGGGYTCCARAYGCAAGAACTTATGCAAACAACCAAGGCCCGAGGGTTAATTTAGCCTTACGGCCCATTCGAGTTCGTTGCCTCGTCGAAGATAGTTATCTCATGTCTTCAACCTCTTTGAGCCGAACAGAACGTGCGCATATCGATGATCGCGCCCTGGC
>NZ_JBFRGZ010000037.1:0-12635 GCF_052115605.1 Arthrobacter sp. 2MCAF15
CCCGCCGAGGACCTCAACACCATCGCCGACAAACTCAACAACCGGCCCCGGCCCACCCTGGACCTCGAAACCCCAAAGCAACGCATGCGCCAACTAATCGCCACCGCGGCCTAAACCCCGATGTTGCAACGACCAATTGACTTTGGACCACCGTGATCGGCCGTAAGTGCCCCCGCGTTGCACCTAACAGCAGGGCATTGCCCTGGAAAACACGACCGCGCATCAATGCTTCCGTGCACGTCACAGGCCAATTAAGACAATTACGTTACTCAAACCTTTCTTAATTACTGAAAGGGTAGGCTAGCCTTACTTAGGTTTGCATCACTTACCTAAGGAGTTCCGTGGCTTCCGCCGTCTTCCCCCGTTCCGCCGGCCGCCCTGCCGGCCGCCGCCTCCGCAAGACCGCGGGGCGGGCCGCAGCTCTTCTGGCCGCCGTCGCGCTGTCCCTGACCGCATGCTCCACCGGACCAGCAACTTCGACGGCGGCGGACGCGAGCTCCCAGCCGGCCAGCGCCGCCTTCCCGGTCACCATCAAGCACCTCTTCGGCGAGACCACCATCAAGGAACAGCCCAAGCGCGTCGTCACCGTTTCGTGGGTCAACGACGACGTCGCGATCGCCCTCGGCGTGGTGCCCGTCGGCGTCCCCAAGAACGAATGGGGCGGCAACGACAAGGGCTCCACACCGTGGAAGGACGCCGCGCTCGAGAAGCTCGGCGCCGGCTTCGGCACGGAGAAAGCCCCTGTCCAGTTCTCCGAGGCTGACGGCATCAACTTCACCGAGATCGCCAAGCTGAACCCGGACGTCATCCTGGGCGCCTACTCCGGCCTGACCGAAGAGGACTACAAGAAGCTCAGCGAAATCGCCCCCGTCGTGGCCCAGCCGGAGGTCGCCTACGGCACGTCCTGGCAGGACTCCACCACCATCATCGGCACGGCCCTGGGCAAGGAAGCCGAAGCCACCAGGCTGGTCTCCGACACCGAGGCCACCATCAAGGACAAGGTCTCCAAGTACCCGCAGATCGCCGGAAAGTCCTACATCTACGGCAACCTGGAACCGGACAAGAGCGACGGCGTCAACGTCTACACGGCCAACGACAACCGCCCGCGCTTCCTCAGCGAAATCGGCATGAAGCTCGCATCCGTCGTCGAGGACAAGTCCAAGGGCTCCAAGGAATTCTTCATCCCGTGGTCCGCCGAAAAGGCCAACGAACTCAGCTCGGACATCTTCGTGACCTGGGTCCCGGATGCGGCCACCACCGACTCCATCAAGGCTGACCCGCTGCTGGGCCAGATCCCGGCCATCAAGACCGGCGCCCTGGTAGCCGACTCGAGCAACACCCTGACGCTGTCCATCTCCGCTTCCTCGCCGCTGAGCCTGCCATGGTCCCTGGACACGTTCCTGCCGCAGCTGGCCAGCGCAGCCGACAAAGTCGCTGCCGCGGCGAAGTAACACCCTCCCATGACGAACAGTACGACGACGGCGCCCGCCGCCAGCGCGCCCGCGCCTCCGGCCCCCACCGGGAGGAAAGCCCCCGCAAAGCAGGCGGCCTGGCTGCTGGCCGCCGTCGCCGTACTTGTTCTGGTCTGCGCGGCGTCCCTGGCTGTCGGTGCCCGCGGGGTTCCCCTCCGCACGGTCTGGCAGGCGCTCACGCAGTTCGACCCCGCCGACGGCAACCACGCCGTCATCCACGCCCGCATCCCGCGGACCGTGCTGGGGCTGCTCGCCGGCGGCGCCCTCGGACTCGCGGGCGCGGCCATGCAGGGTGTGGCCCGCAACCCGCTGGCCGACCCCGGCATCATCGGCGTCAACGCGGGAGCCGCCCTCGCCGTCGTCACCGGGATCTACGTCTTCGGCGTTTCGTCCCTGACCGGCTACATCTGGTTCGCGTTCATCGGCTCCGCCGCCGCCGCCGTCGTCGTCTACCTGATCGCATCCATGGGACGCGACGGGGCGACGCCGGTCAAGCTGGCACTGGCCGGCGCGGCCCTGAGCGCGGGGCTGTATTCGCTCATGAACGTCGTCCTGGTCTCCAGCCAGGACACCCTGGACCGTTTCCGGTTCTGGCAGGTCGGCGGCATCGCCGGCCGGGACTGGTCGGTGGTGCTGCCCGGGTTGCCGTTCCTGGCCGCCGGGGCACTGATCGTCCTGTTCACCGGGAGGATCCTGAACAGCCTTGCCTTGGGGGATGACATCGCCCGCGGATTGGGCCAGCGCGTCGGCCTCGCCCGCGGCGTTACCGCGCTGGGGGTTGTGCTGCTCTGCGGTTCGGCCACTGCACTGGCCGGGCCGATCGGATTCGTCGGCCTGGTGGTTCCGCACGCGGTCCGCTTCCTGACCGGGCCGGACTACCGCTGGATCCTGCCTTTCTCGCTGGTCCTGGCGCCCGTGCTGCTCCTGCTCTCGGATGTAGTGGGCCGGGTCATCCTGCTGCCCGGCGAAGTCCCCGCTGGCATCATGACCGCCCTCGTGGGTGCGCCCGTCTTCGTGTGGCTGGTTCGCCGCGGGAAGGGGGCCGGGCTGTGAGCAACGCAGAACTGACCCGGGAATCCTCCACCGAGATGGCACTTGGCGGCAGTGATCCGCGCAAACATCGCCGTTATCTGCCATCTCGCGGACTCTTCCGGAGCCGCACCGGGTTCCTGGCCGTTGCCGTCGTGGTGCTCCTCGCCGCCAGCATCCTGCTGGGCAGCTACACAGTCACCATCCCGGACTTCTTCAAGATCCTCATCGCCCACCTGACCGGCGGCGAGAAAATCCCCGGCGCCAGCTTCATCGTGATGGAAAACAAGTTGCCCCGGGCAGTCATTGGCACGATGATCGGGATCGCCTTCGGCCTCTCGGGCACCCTGTTCCAGACCATGCTGCGCAACCCGCTGGCCAGCCCTGACGTCATCGGCATCAGCTACGGAGCCAGCGCGGCCGCCGTTACCGCCATCGTCGTCTTCGGAGCCTCCGGGGCGGCAGTTTCCGGCGCGGCGCTCTGCGGCGCCATGGCCGTCGCGGCCGTGATCTACACAATCTCCCGGAGCGGTTCCCTCGGATCCGGGGGCGGCAACCGGGGCAACGCCGCCGGCAGCCGGCTCATCCTGGCCGGCATCGGCATCGCCGCGGCACTGAACGCCGTGGTCAACTTCCTCATGACCCGCGCCGACATCCGCACCGCCGCGGAGGCCCTGATCTGGCTGAACGGATCGCTGAACTCCGCCAGCTGGGACCGCGCCGGGGTGCTGGCGCTGGCGCTGCTGGTCCTGGTGCCCGCCGTCGCCGTCCTCGCCGGCCCGCTCCGGATCCTGGAACTCGGAGACGACGCCGCCGCCGGACTCGGCATCCGGGTGGGCATCACCCGGCTGGGCGTGGTGGTTGCTGCCGTCGCCCTGGCCGCCGTCGCCACCGCGGCAGCCGGGCCCGTGGCCTTCGTGGCCTTCCTGGCCGGACCCATCGCCCGCCGGTTCACCGGCAAGGCGAGCCTGCCCGCAGGCGCGTTCGTAGGCGCCCTCATTGTCCTCGCCGGAGACTACTTCGCCGCCAACATCGCCCCCTTGCTCCTTGACGGCACCGTCCTTCCCGTCGGTGTGGTTACCGGCGCGCTGGGCGCCCCGTTCCTGGTGTGGCTCCTGGTCACGGCCAACCGAAAGGACGCCTGACATGGCGGTTCTCAAAGCCCAGGACCTGACGCTGCAGTACGATCAGCGCCGGGTGGTGGAACGCCTCACAGCGAAGATCCCCGAAGGCAAGGTGACCATGATCGTGGGCGCCAACGCCTGCGGCAAGTCCACGCTCCTTCGCGGCCTGTCCCGGCTGCTCAAGCCGGCCGGCGGCGCCGTGACCCTGGACGGCAAGGACATCCATTCCCGCCCCGCCAAGGAACTCGCCCGCATCCTCGGCCTGCTACCGCAGCATCCCACCGCTCCGGACGGCATTCTGGTCCGTGACCTCGTGGGCCGGGGACGCTACCCGCACCAGGGCTTCTTCCGGAGCTGGTCAGCAGCCGATGACGCGGCCGTGCAGCGCGCGCTCGAAGCCACCGAAACGCTGGAGCTCGCCGACCGGAACGTCGACGAACTCTCCGGCGGGCAGCGCCAGCGCGTCTGGATCGCCATGGCGCTTGCCCAGGAAACCGACGTGCTCCTGCTCGACGAGCCAACCACCTACCTGGACCTGGCCCACCAGGTGGAAGTCCTGGACCTGGTCACCGACCTGAACCGGCAGCGCGGCACAACCGTGGCAATCGTCCTGCACGACCTGAACCTGGCGGCCCGGTACGCGGACCACGTGATCGCCATGAAGGGCGGCAGGATCGTGGCCGAGGGGCCCTCCACCGAAGTGGTCACCGAGGAGCTGGTCCGGGACGTCTTCGGCCTGGAATCGCGGGTGCTTCCCGACCCCGTTTCCGGCACGCCACTGATCATTCCGCTAGGCCGGCACCACACCGATTTCCCGAAAGCCGAAACCACAATCCTGGAGTTGGTCCCATGACGAGCCGAGCACATCTGACCCGTGCGAATGCAGCCCGCGTGAATTCAGCGGTACGAGACAAACTTGCCACCCAGCCAATGACCCTGGCCTTCGACGTGACAGTCTCCGCGGTGCAGGAGCTCAGCCCCAACTTCCGCCGCATCACCTTCGGCGGGTACTCCCTGCGAGACTTCGGCGTCCACGGCGACACCCTGGACCTTCGCGTGAAGCTGATGATCCCCTCCCTCGCCGAGGACGGCACCCGCCTGCCGCTGCCCGTGTTCGCGATGGAGCAGTCCGGCTGGTACCAGGAATGGCTGGCCATGGATCCCGCAACCCGTGGTTCCATGCGCACCTACACAGTGCGGGAGGAACGACTCGACGCCGTCTACCCGGAGATCGACGTCGACTTCGTCCTGCACTTCGACGATGCCGGCGACGGCGGACCCGCCGCGAACTGGGCCGTGGGCGCCAGGCCGGGGGACGCCCTCACCATCATCGGCCCCAACAACCGGGCCGCGCACTGTGTCACGGCGGAGAGACCTACTCCGGCATCGAATGGCGGCCGGGCCTGGCCCAGCGGGTACTGCTCGCCGGTGACGAGACGGCCGTTCCGGCCATCAGCGCCATCCTGGAAAGCCTCCCGTCCTACATGAGCGGGCATGCGTTCCTGGAGGTCCCTGAGGGAGGCGACTTCCTGGACCTTAAGTCGGACGCCGACGTCGAAATCACCTGGCTGGCGCGCGGCGCCTCGATCGGCCGCTCGCGTCCGCACGGCGAACTCCTGCAGGAAGCCGTCCGCGCCGCTGTTCCGGAGCCCGGCTGGGTGGGCATCAAGGCTGCCGCGGGCGGCGCCGGCCCGGAACCCGATGACGTCAACGTGGACCAGGACATCCTCTGGGAGACCCCCGCACGGATGGACGCCGCGGCGATCGGAGCCGGCAAAAACCCGGACAAGCCCGCAGGGGCGCTGCCGTTCTACGCTTGGATCGCCGGCGAAGCGGGCACCGTCAAGGAGCTGCGGCGGTATCTGGTGCGGGACGTGGGGATCGACCGGAAGCAGGTTGCGTTCATGGGTTACTGGCGGCAGGGCAAAGCCGAGCTGTAGACCCTCAGTCGGCTCCCGGGTCAGTCACCTTGGGTTCATCCGCTCTTTCCCTTCCGGCTTTTTGGGGCCGCTAGGGTGCCGGGGTGGGTTCTTTTCCTTTGCTTCCGGATCGAGGCGGGCGGCGGGTCTTTGTTGCCTTGGGGGATTCCTTTACCGAGGGCGTGGGGGACCGGAGTAAGACGCTGCCCAACGGTGTGCGCGGCTGGGCGGACCGGGTCGCGGAGAAGCTGGCCAAGGCACAGCCGGGCTGGCATTACGCCAATCTGGCCATCCGCAGCAAACGGCTCCGCCACATCATCGACGAACAGCTCGAGCCTGCCCTGGCCATGGAACCGACGCTGGTCACCCTGTACGCCGGCGGCAACGACATCCTCGACTTTGGCACCGACATGGATGAGCTGATGGCCGAGTATGAGGCGCTTGTGGCCCGGCTCGCCGCGACGGGTGCCACGGTGGTGCTGTTCACCGGCTTCGACGTCAAGGTATCGGCCGTCCTTGAACCGCTGAAGCGACGCAACACCCTCTATAACCGGCGCGTCCGGCAGATTGCGGCAAAGTACGGAGCTGTGCTGGTGGACTACTGGTGCTTCGACGCATTCCACGACCCGCGAATGTGGGATTTGGACCGGTTGCACATGTCCAAGGCCGGCCACAAATATCTCGCCGGCCAAGTGCTGGACCATCTGGGCGTTCCCCATAAGATCAGCCCGCTGGACTGGGAGCCGCCGGCCAGATTGAGCCTGCGGGAGTGGGAACGGCGGCAGCGTCGCTGGTTGCACGATTGGGTGCTGCCGCTCTTTGGCCGCAAGCTTCGCGGCGTCACCCTCGGCGACCGGCTCAGCCCGCGCTGGCCGTCGCCGGTCAAGGTCCCTCGGAAGGGCGGCCTGAAGAAGCTGATGGAGAAGGCGTCACGCGCCGAGCTTTGACGACTGGCTTGAGTGTCGACGCGTGGCTTAAATTTTGACGCCGGGCTTAAGAGGGCGCCTCTGAATCCAGCAGGTTCTCGTAACCCGGGGCCACCCTGTTGGCATGGAACTCCATGACCTCGAAGTCGGCCACGCCATTGACGTAGAACGGGTCTTTGGCCAGGGCGGCGTCAAGGCTGGCCCGGTCCGAATTGGAGAGCAACAGACCGCCGGTGCGGGGGATTTTTCGCCCCGCGACCATGAAGACACCGTCGTCGAAGGCCGCCTGCAGCCACTCAACGTGGGCCGGGAGATGGAACTCCACAATGTCGTCGGGGACCTTGTAGGTCAGGGAGACTACGTACATGCGGCCAGCCTACCGGTAGCTGGCCGGGGACAGGCGGGAACATTTAAGGAATTCCCCAGTTTGAAGTTGAATCGTCAAGCTTCCAGTCTCCTAGAATGTAGCCATGACCGAACCCCGCTGGCTCAATGCCGATGAACGCCGGGCCTGGCTCGCCCAGCTCAGCATCAACACCATGCTGCCGGCCGCCCTGGACACCCAGCTCCATGCCGCGGGCAAGCTTTCCCTCTTCGACTACAACGTGCTGGCGATGCTTTCCGAGGCCGAGGGGCGTTTCCTGCCCATGAGCGAACTCGCCGCGCGCACCAGCGCCTCGCTGTCCCGGCTCTCTCACGTGGTCACCAAGCTGCAGAACCGCGGCTGGCTCGAGCGCCGGCCGCACCCCGGCGACGCCCGCGTCACGACGGCGCACCTGACCGATGAAGGCATGCAGACCATCGTGAGGCTCGCCCCGGGCCATGTGGAGGCCGTCCGGTCTTTGTTCATGGATGCCCTCAGTCCCAAGGACGTCGCGGATCTGGCCCGGATCGGCGAGAAGATCGTGGCCCGCCTCGACGACGACCACTGGATCCTGCGCGAACGCTGAGCGCTGCAGCTGCACGCCGCCGTCGGGCCGTCCCGTCTTTGTTGCTCGCGGCAACTGCTGGCAGACTTGACCCATGGATTTCACGTCCCGCTATGTGGCCCTTGGCGACTCCTTCACCGAAGGCGTCGGCGACGACGACCCCACCCGGCCCAACGGCGTGCGGGGCTGGGCGGACCGCGTGGCAGAGGGGCTCGGCGCCGCCGATCCCGGCTTCGGGTACGCGAACTTTGCCATCCGCGGTAGGAAACTCCGCCAGATCATGGCCGAACAGGTGGACGCCGCCGTCGCACTCAAACCCACCCTGGTCAGCATCTACGCCGGCGCCAACGACATCCTCAGGCCCAAGATCGACATCGATGACCTGCTGGCGGAGTACGACGCCGGCATCCGCAAGCTCACGGCCACCGGCGCCACCGTGGTGATGTTCACCGGTTTCGACGCGCGGGGCTCCAAGATTTTCGGCACCATGCGCGGCCGCACCGCCATCTACAACGAGCTGGTGCGCGGAATCGCCGGGGACCACGGCGCCCTGCTGGTCGACTACTGGCGCTTCAGTGAGTACTACGACTGGGGCATGTGGGCCGCGGACCGGATGCACATGTCCCCTGCCGGCCACGCGAACATGGCCAAGCGCGTCCTCACCGTCCTGGCGCACGAGCACTCAATCGACGTCCCGCCCATGACCCCGGTGCCCGAGCTGAGCCGGGTGGACGCCATCCGGGCGAATACCCGGTGGGTGCGCGAATTCGCCGGCCCGTGGGTCGTCCGGCGCGTCACCGGCAAGTCCTCCGGCGACGGCCTGGAGCCGAAGTACGGCCGGCTCACACACCTCTAAACCGCTAAGTCAGAGAACGGCAAGCTAGGCACGGAACCCCGGCGTCGCGAGGACATCCCCGCCGCGGCGGACGGCCAGCACATCGATCTCCCAGCCGTCCGTGGCCCGGTGCAGCATCTCGGTCCCGCCCGCGACGATCGCCGTCGCAAGCACGTCGGCTGTGACAATGTCTGCAGCGGCCACGGAGACCTGGACGAACTCGGCGCCCCGGGAGCCGGCGGTCCAGATGTGGTCACCCCGTTCCGCCGAGCCCGACGTCGCAAGGGCGCGCCGGGTGCCTGTTTTCCAGCCGCCGCGCCCGCCCAGCTCGCAGGCGGACAGCAGCGCCGAGCGGTCCAGCGGATCAGCAATTCCGGCCGCCCACGAGGCCACGCTGCCCGGAACCGGCGAGCCCATCACCAGCACGTCACCACCGGCATTCAGGCACCAGTCAGTGATTCCCCGGATGCGCAGCGCCTCCCCGGCCTGCCCGATTGCGTAGCCCTTGATGATCCCGGACAGGTCAAGCACGCCGTCGGGCCGCTCCGGGGAGAACGCGCCCTCCGTCATGAGCCGCCAGCCCACAGCATCCGCGTAGCGGTCCCGCATCCCGGCCGATGAGTCCCGAAGCGACAGCTCGCCGCGCGCCAGCCGGCTGGCCTCGGAATCGGGACGGTACAGGCTGAAGGTCTCATCCGAGCCGGCAAACACCCGTTCGACGGCGGCAGTTGCGGCGTCGAGTTCGCGGTCACTGATGGCTCTGGCAGGAATGGTCAGGCTGACGACAGTGCCCATGGAGCCAAAAGTCCTGGCCCTCAGGGCCGATCCGCCCCGCTCAGAGGTTGGCTGCATCGAGGGCCGCCTGCAGGGAGTTCAAATACGCGTCGGAAGTTACCGTGGCACCACTGATGGTCTGCACGTTGGCGGACTGCGATTGGAGCACCTCGGCGCGCAGGAGCGGGGCGGCCCGGTTACTGATCTGCACGGACTTGCGTTCAGCGTCGGTCAGCTGGAGCGCCGTGACGTCAGTGATCTTTCCGCCCTGCACGGTGATCTGAACCTGGACGGAGCCGAACCGGGTCTGGACGACGGAGCCGGCATACGTTCCYCCGGCCTTGGCCGAGGCTCCCGTGGTGCCGGTCGCGCTCGACGAACCGGACGAACCCGTTGAATCGGAAGAACCCGTTGAACCGGACGTTCCGCTCGAGCCGGATGATCCCGTGGACCCGGTGCTGCCGGTGCTGCCGGTGCTGCCGGTGCTGCCGGTAGTGCCGGCCGCCGCGCTCGCGACGGTGCTGCCAGTATCGGCAACGTGGACGCCCGACTGCCAGCCTGCAATGAGGATGCCGGCGGAGGCGAGGGCTGCTGAAATTGCTGCGCGGGTTCTCACCAGTCGAACCTTTCGTAGTGGAGCTGATCTTCCCGGACGCCGGCGGCGCGGGCGTCCCCAAGCACACTTTGCGCCCAGGCGGCGGGGCCGCAGACGTACACGTCGGCGTCGGCGATGTTGGGGTCATAACTGGCCAGCCGATGGCCGGCGCGTGCGGAGTTCTCCGGCAGCCAGGTCCGGACTCCGGCCGGGCGGGGGCCGGTCAGGTGGAACAGCGTGGCTCCGCGCCGCTGGCAAAGTTCGAGTATTTCCTGGCCCAGGTACAGCTCGGATTCGCTGTGACCGCGGAGAATGACCGTGGCGTTTCCGGGCTGGAACGGAGTGCTCTCCAGCAGGGCGCGGACCGGGGTGATGCCGATCCCGGCGCCGACCATGACCACACGGTTGCGGCTCCGCGCCGCCGTGCTGAACAGCCCGTACGGGCCCTCCAGGGCCACCTTGGTGCCGGGCTTGAGCGACGCGAGCTGGGCCGAACCCCGGCCCAGGTTGCGGACCGTGATCCTCAGTGTGCCCTGGCCGGCGTCGTCGAACCTGACGGGATCGGCGGACAGGCTGAACGGATGCGGATGCCACCACAACCCGGGAGCCAGGAACCGCCAGATAAAGAACCGGCCGCCGCTGCCCGCCAACTGGTCCAACCGCAGGCCGGACATCTCGATGCTCACCACGCCCGGGGCCACCGGAACTACCCGTTTGACCGTCAGCTGGTGCCGGAACGATGCCACCAGGGGCTGGGCCACCCGGTAATACGCCAAGGCGGCGCCGGTCCCGATGCACAGCGCCAGCCAGTACCAGCGCTGCCAGGTGCCCTCGGCAAAGAGGCCGCCGACGCTGAACTGGTGGGGGAGGGCCGTCAGGACAGCCGCATAGGTCAGAAGGTGGACGGCGTACCAGAATTCGTAAGGGAACCGACGTCGGACCGCCACCAGGGAGGTGACCACGACGGCGATGAACAGGAGCATGGAGATGTAGGCGAGCCACATGTCGGGCACCAGGACCCACAGTGCAACCGCCTCACTGACAGGATCCAGCCCTTCGGCCATGCCGTACCCGATCGCGATGAGGATCCCGTGGGCGAGCAGGAGGTACAAGGCGGGCTTTCCCAGCTTTCGATGGAACTCCAGCGCGCGGTCGTGGCCCACTGTGTTGTCGATAAGTGGAATCCGCGCCGCCAGCAGCAGCATGAGAACCACCAGGTCCATCCCGGCGAGGCCCGCCACAATCCCCAGCGCGGTGAAGGAGCCGGACGCCGACGTGAAGCCGGCGGCCCCGCCGTCGGCCAGCCACAATGCGACCGCGCCGGCCACGGACGCCCAGAAGAGGACTGTCAGCAGATCCGCCCGCAGCAACCGCCGCCGATGCTGCCCGTCGAACGGGTCCACAGCGCGACGGGGGCTGCGGCGAACCCCGGGACGGCTCGTCAGAAGTTGTGTGTTCATGAAGCAAGAATCTCCTCGCCGCCTATCATTTGGCTGTGAAAATACTTCGCCCGACATATGACCTGGGAGAACACCACGCCGTCTGGGCGGACCGGCTGCGGGACAATCCCTATACACCATTCAGCGCCGGATTGGTCTTTAATTCGTCGAACTCGTAGACTTGGTAGGCGCTAGGTGGCGCGGAGCGTGTGCAATTGCTCCGGTTGGCAGGACCTGTCTGAGAAATCGACGGTCTTGGTGGCCGGTAGTTAGGGGCTCAAGTTGCGCGCATTCCTGTATTTCGCCCAGCATCCCGGCACTTCGCAATGGCTGTCCACGGACCGCCAACGCCAAGTGCCCGTGGCCCCACAATCTTCGCCGCAGTGAGGAACCAGCCGGTTTGTGCCGTCTGCCTGAATCCCGCGGAACCGAAGGTTGGGGGAGGGAGCCGGATGCGGACGCCGCCTAACGCACGGTCAGCAGGAACTCTGTTAGCCGTTTCATTTATTTTTTGAGGAGAGTCGTCATGGCAGCACACTGCCAGGTGACCGGAGCCGAGCCGGGCTTTGGACACAGCATTTCGCACTCGCACCGCCGCAACAAGCGCCGGTTCGACCCGAACATCCAGAAGAAGCGCTACTGGGTTCCGTCCCTGCGCCGTAACGTCACGCTGCAGGTCTCTGCTCGTGGCATCAAGACCATCGACGTACGTGGCATCGACGTAGTCGTCGCCGCAATCCTGGCACGAGGAGTGAAGCTCTAATGGCAAAGGATAAGGACGTACGTCCGATCATCAAGCTGAAGTCGACCGCGGGCACGGGCTACACCTACGTGACGCGCAAGAACCGTCGTAACGACCCGGACCGCCTGGTTCTGAAGAAGTACGACCCCAAAATCCGCCAGCACGTCGAATTCCGAGAGGAGCGCTAAACACATGGCTAAGAAGTCAATGATCGCTAAGAACGAACAGCGTAAAGTCATCGTCGAGCGTTACGCTGCAAAGCGCCTCGAACTGAAGAAGACCCTGGTTGACGCCAACGCAACCGACGAAGCACGCGAAGCTGCTCGCCTCGGCCTGCAGAAGCTGCCCCGGAACGCCTCTCCGGTACGTCTGCGTAACCGCGACATCATCGATGGCCGTCCCCGCGGTACCTTCCAGAAGTTCGGTATCTCCCGTGTTCGCTTCCGCGACATGGCTCACCGCGGTGAGCTCCCTGGCATCACGAAGTCTTCCTGGTAATTCAGTACTCCTGAAGCCAGTGGCTTGAGAAGGGCCGGCAACCGTTTGGTTGCCGGCCCTTCTTGCGTTTAACGCCGGGTGGTGGGCCGGCGGGGGGCCGGGTCGGCGGACCGGGGCGGCTGCCAACTGGCGCGTGGCCGCCTGCCCCACGACGGAGGTCTGAGTCCGCGCCGAGCCACGGTGACGCACCGCACAATTCTCACTTACGACGCCGGAGCCCCGGGTTGGGTGCCCGAAGGTGCGTTTGGCCGCGGGTTTTGGGGGTTTTGGGGTGGTGGTGGGGGTGTGTGGGGGTGGGTTTGCGGTGGGGGCGTGGTGGGTGTATTGTTTTCTAAGTCGCCGAGAGGGAGACC
>NZ_JBFRGZ010000038.1:0-11159 GCF_052115605.1 Arthrobacter sp. 2MCAF15
AAACGCGCCCAGGGAAACGCGCCCAGGGAAAGAAACACAACGCCGCCGTCATCTGTCTGGCCCGGCGCCGCTGCGACGTCATCTACTGCATGCTCAGACACGGCACCTTCTACGACGAGAAGCCCACCCAGGCAGCTTGACCAAGAGCATAGGGACACCCCCCTTCCCGCGGGCGACGGGGGCTGTTACGCCGCTGACCCCTCCCCTAAACTGCATGTCTCGTGTCACCTAGCCGCTGTGCAGGGTCTGGTCAGAAACGGGCTCGTCTGTGCTCTGGACAGGCCAGCCGGAACTTTGTAAATTCGGAACTGTCCTGGTCGACCTTTCCGGGTCGGGGACGCTTTGCCGTCGGGTGCACGGCGGCAAAGACAGCCGCTGTAGCAGAACGGTGGCATAAGGATGCACCCGCGGAGAAGGGCCCGATGATGGCCACCTCGCACTTCGAACGATTCCTCCTTGACGCCACGGTCCCGGATGAAACCCACTGGCCGCTGGGACCGGATTGCCTCTACGGCCTGTACACAAGCTGGTGCCGGCTCCACAACATCACGCCCGTGGAGGACATCACCTTCCGATCTGCCATGCGACGCTGCGGCGTCGATCTGCGCAACAGCCACCGGCGGATGACAGGACAGGCCGCCACGGACTACATCCTGGCCAGCTACCCCGCGACGGCCTGACCAGGTTCCATCGACGGCCCCGCGCCCGGATGCCCCCCCCGAGATGGACTGAACCACCTGTCGTACCAGCGACTGGAACCCTGCTTCCTGCTCGACAGGCCGGTCCTTCGACGCTAAGTGGCCGCCCGATTGAGGTTCCATGCAGTCATGGATCGCCGCGATGAGGACGGCCCGGCCTGGGGGCTTGCCGCCCTTCCGCGTGCCCGCGCACAATCGTTCTGTCCGGCTATGTCGGGCCGCCCGATATGACGGCGCCKGGGCCGACCCTGTGGGCCGTCATTCGTCCGCAGGGCGACTCTGGACTATTTCCAAGCATGCTAATAGGTCTGGAACCGACTGAGGCTGGTGAGGATCCGGGCACGGAATTGGGCCGGAGCTGAATTAGGCACTCCCGCCCACGCCACGGGCACATAAGACGGCCAGCACCCGCGGTGTCCGGACGCGAATAAAGCTTGCTCCCGCCTGAAGTACAGCCAAGCGACACGGCTGGCCGGATAGTCAACACTTGAGGAACCCGGACCCCGTACGCCGGTGACGGTTTATGGCCGGTTCGGGAGCCGCGGGCTCGTGGGACTGCCGGTGCGCCACGGTACATCGGGCCGGCGCGGAAACATCCCAGGCCGGCTTCGAGCCTGATCCTATGCCGCGATGGACCGGTCCTGAGAGCGCACTCAGAACATCGTCCGCGGGCTATTGCGCACTACTAAGCATGCTGATTAAATTTTGTTACGGCCGCATCCACGACCGCATTACCGAAAGGATGGACAGTCATGGGAATTCTCGGATTTCTCCTTCTCGGACTCATCGCAGGCGCCATAGCCAAGGCGATCCTGCCCGGCCGGCAGGGCGGCGGCTGGGTGATCACCCTGGTTCTGGGCGTCGTGGGCGCAATCCTCGGCGGCTGGATCGGCTCCCTGATCTTCGGCGGAGGCCTCGGTGACTTCTTCGACCTGCGAACATGGCTCCTCTCCATACTCGGCGCCGTCATTGTGCTCCTGATCTTCGGCGCAGTAGCCGGCCGCAGAAGCAGGGTATAGAGGCCGCAGGACCATGTCTGCCCGGTGGGGCGGACCGGCGTTCCCGACAAGTGGCCGCGGGCCGGCCGTATAAGAACGGCTACCAACCTCCGATCGGCACTCCTGTCTACTTGCCGCCGAGAGTCCCCCTCAACGGGATCTAAAGACCATGACGTAATACCGGCAAACAGCGGGGTATTCGCCTCCCGGTCCCCCGAGCAGTCCTCACCGCAGCGCGCGGCGCCTCCAAGCACTGGTCAGGATCGAAGGACTGCCCAGTATCGGTCGGGTACTTCATTAGGGGTTCCCGATCAGCCAAAACTATTTCAAGCTATGAGATCCAAGGAAACGTCATGCTCACCATCGAACAAATTGATCGTTTGCTCAGCCAAGGCGCAAATGTTCTTTCAGGGGACGGAGAAAAGATCGGCTCCATCAGCCAAGTCTTCGTCGACAACGAAGGCGGGCAGCCGAGCTGGGTGACCGTCCGCACAGGACTGTTCGGTATGTCCGAATCATTCGTGCCCCTTGAAGGGGCCCGGGCACAGGGAGATGACATCGTCGTCCCCTACAGCAAGAACCAGGTTAAGGACGCGCCAAGGATCGACGCCGATCGGGCACTCGAGCCAGATGAGGAAGACCGGCTGTACCAGCACTATCAGCTCGAGACCGGGCACACCTACACCGAAGCGACTGCAGATACACCAGATTTATCTGAGGAGCCCGGGACTGAACGCACCGTAGCACCACCCACCCCCGGCTATGACGCCACGGCTCCAACCACCGACAGCCCAACCGAACAACGAGACACCACCGCACGCGAGCCATCCGAGACCACCCGCGCCCCCGGTTATGACACCACYGCTCCCGCCACCGATGACGCCCSGGCCCCCGCCGCACCAAACACCACAGCAACAGACCGCGGCGCCGAGCAGCAGGCCACCGCCGCCCCCACCGGCACCCCCGGCTACGACACCACCGCTCCCACCACCGATGACGCCCCGGCCCCCGCCGCACCAAACACCACAGCAACAGACCRCGGCGCCRAGCAGCAGGCCACCGGCCGGGGACGCTTGCGCAAATACGTCACCACGGACTACGTAACCAGGACGGTTCCAGTGCAACGGGAAGAAGTACGGATCGAGCGGGAACCGATTGCCGAAGACGACCGCGGCGAATTGGCGGACCGTGCCGACGATGAGAACGAGGTCATCCTCCACGAAGAACGTGTCATCGTCACCAAGGAGACCGTCCCGGTCGAACGGGTCCACATCGGCACGGAAACGGTCACCGAAGACGTGACCATCAAGGAGAAAGTCCGCAAGGAACACTTCGACACCGCAGGACGCGAAGAGAGCGGTGGCTGAACTTCGAACCAGCAAATGGCCCGGGCAGGACCAGTCGCCCTGCCCCGGGCCCGGGCGTTGGATCAGGCTCCTTGGAACAGGATAAAGATCTATCTGCTGTTCGTCAGCTCGGGTTTATATCAACCTGCCCCTTATCTGGACGCCCAACCCACGAGTTCACCGACGGCCTCCATCGGTTCTCGGGTGCGGTAAGACTGGGACGGATTGCCGGCGCACTTCTTATCAGTCACGTTGGGGTCATCTTCCGGGGTGCACGTCGGTTCCACGATGTAGATCCGTTACCGAAAAGCGTTCGGCGGCGACTGACAGGGGTCAGCCGCCGAAACGAACGGTGGTCACCAGGAAGATCAGTGCGAAGAGACCGGCCACAAGCATCGCCGCCCTGGGGTTGCCAAGGTTCAGGGTCCATCCAATGCCGAACCGGCGCGGCACAAGCAGTGCGCGGTCTTCCCGGTGGATGTAGAACAGGCCGCCGCGCCAGTATTTGTCATCGTCCCGGTGCGTCAGACCCGTTTCCTCCTCGCCTTCTCCCCGTTCCACATTGTTTCTGGCCAGCACTGCAACGGTGACCACGACGGCGGCCAGGATCGGGAGCGCGACCACCAGCGGCGCCCACGGCGTGAGGGTCCCGGTCCACATCAGCAGCGATGCTCCCAGCATTCCCACATCGATCATCGCGACCAGTCCAAGCAGTGCCTTGGCGCCCAGTGAGATGTAGTGCCGTGACCAGCGTGCGGAGCCGGCCGGGTGTGCCGGGTCGAGGTCGGGCCTGCTGCGGACGATCGCGGCCGCCATTCCCGCGAGCAGTGCCGTCATGCCGATTTGCACGAACACGAGTGAGAAAGCCGCGCCGACCGACTTGGTGACCACCCGGTTCGGCACACCATTAGCGCCGAAGTGAACCACCAGCGCCTCGGGCATCGATGGGTAGCTGAGCACACCGAACAGCACCGTGGCGACGGTGATGATCAGTGCCGGGGTCAGCCAGAGCCACGGGAACCGGGGCGGGTCGGTCCGCAGTTCGGTGTCCACCGCGATGCCCTGGTGCAGGCCGTTGTACCAGCCCCCGGCGGTCTTTGCTGCCCGGATTTCCTGGTGGGCCAGGAAGAAGCATCCGTACCAGACGCCGTCGAGCACCAACACCGACACGGGCAGCAGCAGCGGGTCCCCGGTCACCGCGTAGATACCAACACCGATCCCGGTAACGGCCAACCCGCCGACGAGTACCCTCCACCGGTAGATGCGGGACTGCCGGACCACCGTCGGGTCCCCGGCATACTGGGCCGGCACCCGGACCCCGAAGGGCACGGTCGGACTGGTCACCGACGGCAGCACAAGCGCGAGCAGGAGCACAAGTGCCAACAACACACAGCTCAGGACGACGGCGGCGCTCATGGCATCTTCTGCCGCTGCGTGGTAACGAATGAATCGAGTACGGACCGGCAGGTCTGGAGGACCTCGTCGGCCGGCAAACCTCTGGCAACGGCCTCAGCCAGCAGAGTCCGGGCCCTCGCCGTCCATTCGGAGGGAAACGGCGGGCCCGCGACCGCCGGGACCACGACCGCACCGGTCTTGCGACTGAGGCGGATCAGCCCCTGCTGGCGCAGGAGGTCATAGGCCTTGTTCACCGTGTGGAAGTTGATCCCGAAATCCGCAGCAAGGGTCCTCGTGGCCGGCAACGCACTGCCTTCGGTCAAGACGCCCTCGGCGATCGCTTCCACAATCTGGTCCCGAAGCTGCTGATAGATCGGCACCTCACTGTCCAGGTCGACTTTGAGGATCATCACTCCGCCTTCCGCCCACAGCAACTCTGCTATATATCAGTTATAGAACAATTAACCGGCGACGTCGCTGGGAAATCTCGGTCGTGGCGTACGGACGTCAATTCAATTAACGGGGCCGAGTGAACATCTCCATGAGCGGCATCGAAGCTGTCGCCAGAACCGCTCTGGCGCCTCAAACATGCGGGCTGAATCCCGGTGGTTGCAAGAAAACGCCCCCACCCATTTCGGGTGAGGGCGTCTCTACTCGGGCCGTGCCACCTGGCGGCGGTGGCCCGCCCCCGACAACGGTTGCCCCGGGCCACTTCCCAGTCAAAATGATATGGAAGCCGTGCAGTCCCTGACAACGTTTGACTCGCAAATCGTCTCGACCTATGGTTGTTCAGTTCCGCCGCGACCCCCCAACAGTGACGGGACATCAATGAACACCCCCGTGCCGATGATCTCCCCCAGGTCAGGTACGGGGGTGTTTTTTCGTCTCCGGTCCCATGCCTTGTGGATGGCTGTCCCCAACCGGCTCCGCGCTTGGACGCGGAGCCAGCCCGACAGGAAGTCGGCCTGAGGAGTGTGCCGGAGGATCGCGTCCGTGACGCGCGCCGCATCCCGGCACTGCTCGGTCCGTGCCAGCTGCCGCTCCCCGGGGCTCCGCCGGAGATCGTTGCGCTCCTGTGTCTTCCGCGCCCGGAACCAATGCCGGACACTATGTTCAACGGTGCCGTCTGCGCGCCGGGGAAGGCAGCGCCGTCATGACCGCTTCGATCAGACTGGTTGCGGTGACCGGGCACCAGAAAACGGAGCCTGCACGCTTCCCTGTCCGGCCCCTGACACCCGATGATCTTCCCGAACTGGCCGCTCTGCACCGGCACGTGTACGCCCGTGATGACGCGCGGGGGCGGGGTGGCGACCCCGGCTGGATCGGCACCCCCACATCCGAGGGCCACCGGACCGCCGAAGCAGCGTCCCTGGTAGCGACCGGGCCCGACGGGCAGATTACGGCCGCCATCATCATCACTGAACGCTACGGCGAAGCAGTCATCGATGAACTCTTCACCCACCCGGACCACCGCCGCCAAGGCCTCGCCGAAGAACTCCTCCGACACTGCCTGCACGCCCTGCACACCCTGGGCAGCACCACCGTGACGGTCACCGTCGATGAAAACAACTCGGCGGCGATGGCCCTCTACCTCTCCAGGGACTTCCACCGCCCCACGGACGATGACACGGAATACGACTACGACTGAATAACCGGTGACTGTGACAGGTTGGGACGGCCCCGGCAGGACGGATGTTACTGGCCGCACGTCGTGGTTGTGATGGCGATGCCGATGGCGCCGGTCCAGGAGCATACTGAAGCATGAGCGATGTTGGAGACTTCTTGGCCTGGGTCAAGTCCGAATTGCACGAAGCGGAGCTGGCCCTGCATAACGGCGACCCGGGCCCTCGCCGCGAGATTTGGTCCCGCAATGAACCGGTTAGCGTTCTGGGGGCCTGGCGCAACGCCGCTGGACTCGATGAGCTGGACCAGCTCTTCACCGCACTGGGACAGAGTTTCTCTGACTGCACCTCCTACGACTTCGAACTGCAGACTTACGACGTCGCAGGCGGCATGGCGTACACGGCCGGCATGGAACACATTTCCGCCTCCGTGGACGGTGAACCGCGCACTTTCACGCTGCGGGCCACACAGGTATACCGCCACGAAGACGGCCAATGGAAAGTAGCCCATCGCCACGCCGACACATTAACTCCTGGCACCTAGGCCACAGAATACCGGAGCCTTCCCCAGGCAGTCGTGTACGAACTACATGGTGCGACTTGGCGACTTCGGTGGCGTCGCTTAGCGGTGGACCCATTCCACCTGGCCGGAGCCGCCCACACCCCGGATGAACATGTTCAAGAGTCCAATCGGTCAAGTCCCTCCGTGAATCAGCGCGTGGGGGCCCCGGGCTCGGCGAGCGGGTGCTCGCGCTGGATCTGGGCGACCTTCGGATCGTTCTCGTCGGCGCCGTAGTCCGAGCGGCGGGTGATGTCCTTCCCATCGGGGAGTTTCATGGCGTGGAAGAGAACTGAGAGTGCTGCGGCGACGATGAGGTTGATCGCAAAGGCAACGACGGCGATGTAGACCTGTATGTCCGTGCCGGGGATGGGAGCGATGGAGCCGCCAAAGTTGGCTTTCGTGACGGGGTTGACCACGTTGTAGGCGGCGATAGTGCCGTAGATGATTCCGGCTGCCCATCCACCGAAGAGGGCCCAGCGGTGGAACCAGCGGGTGTAGAGCCCGGACACGATCGCCGGGAAGGTCTGCAGGATCCAGATACCGCCGAGGAGCTGCATGTTGATTGCTGCCGACTGGTCCATGGCGATGACGAATATCAGTGCGCCGAATTTGACCACGAGCGATGCGATCTTGGAGACGCTGGCTTCCTGCCGGGGAGTGGCGTCGGGCCTGATCAGATCGCGGTAGATGTTGCGGGTGAACAGGTTTGCTGCCGCTATTGACATGATCGCGGCCGGAACCAGCGCGCCGATGGCGATGGCGGCCAGGGCGATACCGGCAAACCAGGCCGGGAATTGGTCCAGGAACAATTGCGGCACGACCAGTTGCGGGTTCACGGTTCCGTTCAGGTCGACGGGATTGGTTCCGGCAAGAATGGCCACGTAGCCCAGCAACGCCAGAAATCCCAGCATCAATGAGTACAAAGGGAGAACGGCAGCATTCTTGCGGATAGTGTTCCTGCTCTTCGTTGCCAGAACGCCCGTGATCGAATGCGGGTACATGAACAGCGCCAAGGCCGAGCCCAGAGCCAGTGTCCAGTAGGCGGAGTAGCTGGAGGCTCCGGGAATGAAGATTCCAACAGGTTTGCCGGTGGCCGGGTTGGTGGCACCCAGTTTCGTCTCGGCAGAGTCGAAGATTGGCCCCCATCCCCCGAATTTGATCGGCAGGTAGATGACTGCAACGATCACCGCCAGGTAGATCAGCAGGTCCTTCACGACGGCGATCAGGGCCGGAGCCCGCAGGCCAGACGTGTAGGTGTAGGCAGCCAGGACGACGAAGGCGATGATCAGCGGCAGGTCCGTCAGGAGTGCGTTCTCGGCGCTGCCCAGTCCCAGCACGGTGAGGACGGCCTTGATGCCTACGAGTTGCAGCGCGATGTAGGGCATGGTCGCAACGATGCCGGTAACGGTGACGGCAAGGGTAAGCGCCCTGCTGCCAAAGCGGCCGCCGATGAAGTCAGCGGGCGTGACGAACCCGTGCCGGTGAGAGACGGACCATAGCCGGCTCATCAGCAGGAACACAATCGGGTACAGGACGATCGTGTACGGCACGGCGAAGAATCCGCTCACGGCCCCGGTGGCCCACATCGCAGCCGGAACGGCCACGAAAGTGTAGGCCGTGTACAGGTCCCCGCCCAGCAGGAACCACGTCACCCAGGTGCCGAATCCCCGGCCGCCAAGGCCCCACTCGTCCAGGCTGTGCAACCCGGTGCCCTCGTCCCGACGCCACCTCGCGGCGACGAACCCGAGGGCCGCCACCAAGACGAAGAGGATGACCACAATCGTGAGCGGAACCCAACTAATGGGCCTGTCCGGAGCGGCCAGCGGCACTACGCCTCCGCTCATGACTCCTCCTCGGTGTCTGAGCGCCCCTGCACTGATTCGCGCCGGCGACGGTCTTCCTTGCTGATCAGCCGGTAGGAGACCCCCACCAGGGCCGACGTGATCGGAATCCACATCATCTGATACCAGTAGAAGAACGGCATGCCGGCCAAGCGCGGCTCATCGAACGAATACGTCGGCACTAACAGCGGAACCACAATGGCGATGGCCAACAGGATTCCGGTGATGATGTACGGACTGGGCCTGGCCGGACCGCGGGTTGGCACATCAGGAATGGACATCGACGCCTCCTCATCGAGACGGCCCCGGAGCGGGAAGGCTTCCCGGGATGTGCCGGCGGCCTGTGGACCGTGTGTCAAGCGGTCTTTACCAACAGGATAGACACTGGACTTATTGTCCAACAGGGCAAAGGCGAGCCCGCCTCTTTCAGGCGCCTTGTCACCTGAGCGCTGATCAAGCGGCCGAGACCCAGAAGCATCACGATGTCCCCGATGCCATGACAGAACCCTTTCGGCGCCCAGAGCGATGGCGCCGGCAGCGTTCAACGTTCAGAACTTCACGGGGACAGGATGTAGCGGTGTTCCGGCCGGCCCGCCGAGTTGCGGAACTTACGGTCGGATGTTGGCATCCAACCGGCCCATTTATCCCGGCGCATGTTTCGGCTTCTGGTCTTGAGGCAAGGTAATCGAAGGCAGCCCAACGCGTCCGGCCACGCCGGCCTACCCGCGATCACGCGCCGACGACTCTTGGGAACCTGTTGTCTGGAATTGACCGGCGCTCATCAGAGAGGTGGCCCGGGAGTTTCAACGCCACACCCGGCCACCCACCCTGACGTGCCGCCCCGCAGCGGGCGAACAGCCACAGTACAAGAAAAGATAGGGAGGCATTTCTGTACAAAGCCGGGCGACCATAGCGCCCTCGGTGAAGCGGGAGCAGTATGAGGGAATGAACCCTTCGAGCGCCGACGCTCCAGCGCAGGGTGGCTCCCGTAATTACCAGTTCCGCCTGCACCCGTGGAACCGCTACGTGGCCCTGGGCGATTCGTTCACTGAAGG
Organism: Arthrobacter sp. 2MCAF15; assembly: GCF_052115605.1. NCBI lineage: Bacteria > Bacillati > Actinomycetota > Actinomycetes > Micrococcales > Micrococcaceae > Arthrobacter > Arthrobacter sp. 2MCAF15. The sequence goes on from NZ_JBFRGZ010000038.1 coordinate 9,518, forward strand.
TGTCGGAGATCCGGAACCGCGGAGCCCGGGGGGTCTGCGGGGCTGGGCGGACCGGGTCGCCGAAGAGTTGAGTATTGGGCACAAGGATTTCGCATACGCGAACCTGGCAGTCCGCGGGTTGCTGGTCCGACAAATCCTGGATGAGCAGGTGGGTCCTGCGCTGGCGCTGCACCCGGATCTGATAACACTCAACGCCGGGGGCAATGATCTGATCTTCCACCGAAGCGACCCCGACAAACTCTCGGTCCGCCTCGATGCCGCTGTGGAACTACTGGCCTCCACGGGGGCAACGGTGGTGCTGTTCGCCGGCCCGGACTGGGGCGCGACGCCGGTACTGGGACAGATCCGCGGGAGGGTGGCAATCTTCAATGAGAACCTGCACATCATCGCCGCCCGCCACGATGCTGTGATCGCCGACCTCTGGGCACTGCGTCAGCTCACGCACCCGCTGATGTGGGACCCCGACCGGCTGCATTTCTCCCCGCTGGGCCAGCACACTATTGCCATCATGGTGCTGGACACCCTCAACGTCCCCCACAACCTGGAGCCGATGACACCGAAAGTCCTGCCCGAGCGTGGCTGGCGCGGGGCCAGGACCGATGACCTCGTCTGGGTCCGCGAACATCTGGTCCCCTGGGTCCTTCAACGCCTCAAACAACGGATCGCCGAAGAAGATCGGCACGCCAAAAGGCCCGACGCCGGCCCCGTGTTCGGCGCCCGGATGCCGCCCGGGACCTTCATTGGAAACGGCCCCTCGGCCTAGCCTCCCGGCGCCGGCACCCCCGAAGACCTATCCGTCACATTCGCTGCAGAGCATCATCCCGTTCCCTCGCGCGCCAACTCATAACAGAGCCCGCCGCGAGCGGTTGCTCCAGGCAGATAGTCAGGTGCTCACGCCGTTCCGGGTCCTTGACGGAGAACTGCCAGGACGGACATCACCTCAATGACGGAGTCCAGGCCGAAGCCAATATGGGCCGCGGAGTCAGCGACGCCGCCGGCCCACAGCGCCACCACGACAGCGATGAGGTTGTAGGTGATGGTCGCGCCGCGAACAACCGGATCCTGAGGCTCAGCACGGCGCGGCTCTCCGCTCTTTGCCTGCAGCAGAGACGTCATACCAGGCACTCCCTGTCCGGGGCGCAGCACGCCGGGTCGACCGCCAGGACTACGCCGATCACGTCCTTGATGGTGTGGCCCAGCCGGGCGTCCGCGAGTTCATACCGGCTCCGCCGTCCATCGGTAACGGCAACGACCAGGCCGCCGCCGCCCAGACAGGTCGACGGGTCGCTTCTCCGGTGATGGCTATTGCAAGCTTGCTTAGCATTTCTTAGGGTATTGCTGGGATACGGCCCGTCGCGAACGCGGGCCTCCGGCATACACCGCTTGCCGGGTCTCCGACGGAACGGCTCCGCGTCCAAGCGAGATGCCGTCCCGGCGGGGCATCTGTCGGCGGCGCACCGCAGGATTCTTCGTCTACGCGCGGATCATCTTAGAGTCACCGCGACGTCCCCGGGGAATCATGTCAAGATGCCCGCCTGGGTTGTTTCGTGGAATCATTTGGTTTTGCCCGGATGGCGGGCTGGGGTTTGGTGCCCTGTTTCGCGGTGGTCAGTGTCAGGAGTTCGGCGCTGAGTGCCTGGAT
>NZ_JBFRGZ010000039.1:0-8229 GCF_052115605.1 Arthrobacter sp. 2MCAF15
GCCCAGGCGGGCGCGGGTTGCTTCAATATCTGCTCGGATGACATCCGGGTTTTCACTCATCGTGTTTCCTCGCTGGATTTAGGTGTTGGGTTTAAGCGTGGGTGGGATTTCCTGCAGGGTCTCGGCGGTCTGCGGCATGCCCTTGATGGTGTTGAGTTCCTTGCGGCCGCTGGTTGCCAGGACGGCGCCGGCGATTGCCCAGATGACGGCGACAATAACGCCCGACCATCCAAGCCCCATCAGTGTTCCCAGCGCCCACCAGAGCGCCAGTGACAGAAAGAGGAGCGCAAAGTGGCCCGCGACGCCGGCTCCGGCCAGCATTCCGGCGCCCTTTCCGGCACGGGTGGCGGACTGCTTGAGTTCGACCTTGGCAAGTTCCACTTCCTGCCGCATCAGGGTGGAGATGTCCCGTGTAACCTCACCCAGGAGATCACCCAGGGTCGAGGTTTCGGCCTTGGCGTGGGCGGCGGTGGGAGGCGTTTCGCTGCTCATCGATGGCCCCCGTCAAACGGGTCCCCGCGCAGCGGATCGGCCGTCCGCAGGGGCTCACCGACACCGGGATCCGCGGCCCGGCGTCCCATCCCGCCGTCCCTGATCGGGTCCGGGGCGCCCACCGTTCCCAACTCGGAGTCCAGGGGATTCGGCGGATAGGTGTCCGCATAGCCTGCCGTCGTCGTTTGTGGTGCCGGCATCTGTACTGGTGGAGGCGGGACGGCTACCCCGGTGTCGGGGATCCGGCTGACGGCCGGCATACCCGCGGCCGGGGTGCCCGTGGCGTCGGGGGCCCCGGCACTGAGGCTGCGGCTGAGCCTGCCGGCCAGCACACCGGCTCCGGCGGCGAGCAGGAGGAAGGTGCCGGGCCGTTGACGGGCAAAGGACTTTACCTCCGTCAACAGCGAACCCGGATCCCGGCCATCGAGCCAGGACGCGACAGCGGAGGAACGTTCGGCGGCCTGGCGGACGAGGTCCGTGGCCACGCCCGGCTGCTCGGAGGCGGCGGCCATGGACTGCAGTTCGCTGGCGACGGAGCGCAGTCCTTCTGCGACCTTCTGCTGCTGCGTTCCTGCCTGCTCGGTCAGATCCGACTTGGCCTGGTGCAGCAGGTCCCGGGCATTGGTCTTGACCTCGGTGGCCACGTTGGCTGCTTCCGTCTTTGCCGTCTCGGCGACGTTCTGGGCCGCGTCCGTGGCCTCGTGCTTTACCTCTATGGCTTCATCCTTCGCAATCTCCCGCTTGAACGACGGGTTTTCCGCGTCGGCGGGGCGCGCCGTTCCGACGGCGTACTCRTCCGTCGAGGCCCGGGGGGCTGCCTGGTTCCATGGGTTCTGGGTCATCGTTGGTCTCTTTCAGAAAGGGTCCGCGGGATCGTGACTGCGGTGCCGGATGAAATTAGTAAGCACGGTTACTAAATCGATAGTAAGCACACTTCCCATCCATGCCAAGGCCTTTTCGCGAAATTAGTAAGCATGCTTGCCAAAGTGATGGGTGGAGGTAGGGTGGAGCTCTCAGAGGCGGCGTATTGTGGCGCCAGCCTGACCGCGTGACCCTCATTGCCCACAGCAGGAAGGCTCTCCACGTGATCCTCCCCCGTGAGCCCCACGCCCGGGACGGCTACCGGCTCCTGACGGCGGCGGCCCGCATTGTCCAGCGGCTTCACGACGAGGCGCTTGCCCCGCTGGGACTGACCCGCGCAGCCGTCATCGCCCTCGAAGCCGCCGCGCCGGGCCCCATGAACCAGGAACAGCTTGCCGCCAAGGTTCATGTCCAGAGCCAGACACTCGGCCGCGTCCTCACTCGACTCGAGGCGGAAGGACTGGTCACCAGGACCCGGAACCCGGCCGACCGAAGGCAATTCCAGGTCGAGATCACCCGGGCCGGCAGTGCCGCCCTGCAGGCCGCCCGCCGTGCCGAGAGTGCAGCCGTTCCCGCCGACTTCGACGGGTGGGAAACCCTCTCAGAACAACTCACCCGGTTTGTGGAATTCTTCCAGACCCATCAACAAGCCCCTCCCGTCCCCGGCCCTCTCCGGCACTTCCAGCCACCCTCCATCTGAGTGGAACTATGACAGGCATGCCGACCGGGACCTCGGGGAACTAGACAGCTCGGAGGACGCGGGAATCGCTGCACCAATGAAACAGCCGGGAAAGGAACACGATGCGGCCGTCATCTGCCGGGGCCGCCGCTGACCGGCCCGGATCACCTTGTCACGGCCGGTGATTGGGTGGAAGCTGTGGGCCATGGGCCGTCCGGGCTTCCGTCCACTCGACGCAAAACCGGAGCGGCACGTTTGGACTTTTCCAGATGCAGAAGCCGACGAGACCTAGGAGCTGCCATGAACCCGCTGGATTCAATAGTCGCCGCCATCGAACGCTCCGACCGGCTGGACGGAGTGGCTTCGGCCCTCGCGACGGCGGTCGGGCGGGCTGTGCGCGCGCGCCCTGTTCGGAACCTCCTGAGCGGGACCGGCCTGGGACATCCGCTGCATCCGGTTCTCACGGATCTGCCCATCGGGGCGTGGAGCATGGCAACGCTCCTTGACGCCCTGGGCGGCCCGGATTCCGCACCCGCCGCCGACATCCTGGTCTGCGTGGGAATCGCCACGGCAGTCCCCACAGCGGCAGCTGGACTAAACGACTGGTCAGACACTCAAGGCAAGGCCAGAAGAACGGGGCTGATCCACGCCGCCGCAAACAGCACAGCCCTCAGCCTGTACACCTCATCCGCCATAGCGCGGGCAACCGGCCGCCGCCGGCTCGGGAAAGCACTGGGCCTGGCCGGGTTCGGGACCTTGATGTTTGGCGGCTTCCTGGGCGGCAACCTGACCTATGGCTACGCGGTGAATGTCAACAAGACCGCGGACAGGGACGGACCCTCGGAGTGGACACCGGTGCTCAGTGAGGGTGCCTTGTCCGACGGCGAACACCGCAAAATGGACATCGACGGTGTCTCGGTCCTGCTGTACCGCGAAGGAAACGTGGTCCTCGCCCTGGACAGTGTGTGCAGCCACATGGGCGGCCCGCTGGACGAAGGGAAAATCGCCGACGGCTGCGTGACCTGCCCGTGGCATGGCAGCACCTTCCGCCTGAAGGACGGAAGCATCGTTCGCGGCCCGGCCAGCCACCGACAGCCCGCATACGAAACACGGCACATCAACGGTCAGATCGAGATCCGCCGACGCCAGATCCGGCAGGCTGGTCCAGCCGTTACGGTCTGACCATGAGCTTCCAGGCAGACTCGCCGGAACGCCGTTCGTGGGCGGCCACGGAGAAGGACTTCGCGGGCTCGGTCGCCTGCGACCAGCGCTGAGGCGTCAGGAAGAGGTCGAAAGGGAGGAGTTCCTCCTGAAGGTCGCCGGCGGGCATTCCACCGCCCGGGTCCAGGAAAACCGCGTCCCCACGGAGGACGAGACTGTCGGCCCTCTAAACAAGATCGGCCAGTTAGGGAGCCCGATGACCTCACACCCGCGATGGCTTCCGACACGCTGCAGGCGCTGACCCAGCTGTCGGAGGAATACCACCGCTCCTGACCGCTGGGCTTCAACTCGGCAAGCCTGGGGTGTCAGTCGGGTATTTCCATTTGGAACCCGCAGCTGCAGCGCAGCACCCTGGTCCGCAGGTACACGTCCAGGGGTTCTTCACCGGTCCGTTCCGTGGAGAGTACGGCGTTTACGCTGCGCTGCCGGGATCCGGCCAGCATCATCGGCTCCCCGCAGTGCAGATAGTTGCCGCCGAACTGAAGCACCCCGCACCCTTGGCCCGGCCGGTTCAGGACCACGGCAACGCTCCCCACCGAGGCGGTGTGGGCGTAGAAGAAGTCGCATTCCACGCAGGTATACGTGACATCCAGCAGCCCAGTGCGCGGCGGCCTGAGCGTGTCGATGGATTCGATGATCAGGTATTCATCCGTCTGGCACTGGAGGCACCACAGTGGCTGCCCCTGGGGGCCGCCGGGCGGCCCAGGCCTGCGCGGATGGGAAACAGTCGACATTGACAGACTCCTTCGTCCGAGAAAGGTGGCCCGCCCCACCGGACCCCGCTCCCCTCATCGGGTCCCCCGTAAATCAGGCTAACTCCAGGGTCCGGGCCCGGACAAGCAACCGCCCAGCGCAGGACCCAGCCCGCCCGGGGGCACCCGCCGGGGTCGTATTCGCCCTCGGAACGACCAATGTGAACACCAGCGGCAGGCTCCATGGTCCTTGATAATGACGCTCGGTTTGAAGGGCGTACGTCCCGGTTGACAGCCGCACCACGGCATCATGAACTTTCAATGCGCCAAAACTAGACTGCCCGGTGCGGCCCTGCGCCTCCTGGACCGGGAGCCGATTCCTCGATCCCTCAGGGAACGCCGGCGTTCCCTGAAGGTTGCCAAATTGTGCCTTTTGCCCCGGAAGATCGTGTGCGACGATGCGCTCATGAGCGAGCACACCGAACCAGGCCCCGGCGGCCCCGGGCCGGCACAACATCCCGCCCCGCGGAGGCATCGCGAGGACCTCGCCCCACACCAGATGCGCACCGTCGGGCAACGGCGCGCGGACGCTGAAGAAAAGCTCGCACGCCATCTCAAGGAAGCACAGGCACACCATCCGGCCGCAGAACACCCGTCGGCAGCGAAAGAGTCTCCGGACGCCTAAAGGGCTGCATCCGCCCTGCCCTGCCGCGAGCGCGGCTGAGCCTGGCGAGCCTTTTTCAGAACGATGGGTGGGCAGAAACCACCGTCCGTGATTGGTTGGGGGAACCTTTCCTGAGCGCTGGTGCGGCTCTTGGCGCAGTTGTAACATCAGGAATTGGGAGACATCCCGGCCCTAACTACGAAGAAAGGTGGGCAGAATCATGAGCACGCTTCTCTGGATTGTCATTGCCGTCGCGGTCATCTTTCTCATCGTCGGCGGAACAGTCAAAGCGGTCAACTTCTTGCTCTGGATCGCCCCGATCCTACTGATAGTCGCCGTCATCATGTTCCTCATGAATCGTTCCCGCGGACGGCGCGGGGCCTGACTCGCACAACTCGTTTTTGCCGCCGCTGACCTTCCTGCCCGACGGGACCAGCAACGAAGAGGCCCCGGACGGGTCGCCATCCTCCGGGCTGGGCGCGCTGCGCCCGGCATTGAGGATCAGGGACGCAACTGAGCTTAGGAGAAGGCCATGGACAACCTGTTCCGCCGTACCGGCATCGACGTGCCCGAACCCGTCCGACGCTTCTTGCAGGGTGAGTCCGATCCCTGGCTACGAGTCGAGGAATACCGGGACGGAAACACCATGGTGGTAAGAACCGACATCCCCGGCATCGACCCGGACAAGGACATCGACATCACCGTGACCGACGACACCCTGCACATTTCCGCCCGGCGCAGAGAGCCCGCCCACAAGGACCAGCCGGGGTACCGCAGCGAAGTGCGGTATGGCGATTACTCACGCAGCATCCCGCTGCCCCGCGGGGCGAACCCGGACACCGTCGAGGCCAGCTACATCGACGGCGTCCTCGAAATCCGCGCCCAGCTACCTGAGCAGTCCGGAACCTCCGGCACCAAAGTCCACGTCTCCCGCGGCGGACACCAATCACCGGAAGCACCGGAGAACTACGTGACCTGACCGGCGGCCCGCCGCCGTGGACGGAAAATTCACGTCGTCCTGGCCTTTGGGGCCGCCAGTCCAAGGCCGGACTCCGACCCGAAGTTTTCGCCGCCGCCCTCGAGGGGGCTCGGGTTGCCTCGTCGGGCCGACGCTCAGCGCCCCGCCACCGGACACACCAATACCGGACGGGACCCCGGCACCCACACTCACCGCGCTGCTCACCGGCCCCGTGCTGGGAATACGGATATTCGGCGGCCGGCCCCCGTCATCCCGGCTCATCCGCATCCCCTGACGCGACGTCGCCGACGTCGGGGTCGTCATCCGGCTCGGCATCCACGGCGAGCCCCTGGACGCTGACTGGGTGGAACGCTGGATCCGCGACAAAATCATCGCCCGCATCCCCGGAGGCCGCCATGATCCTCGGTGATCTCCTCGGAACGCCCGTGCACGACCCCGGCGGAGTCCGCCTGGGACGGGTAGCTGACGCCCGGTTCACCATCGACGGACCACCCGGCCAGTTGCTCACCGGCACCAGCTTGCTGGGCCTGGTCGCCAGCCCGCACAGCGCATCCTCGTTCCTGGGCTACGAACGAACCGGGGTCGCCCGGCCCTGGCCCGTGGCCCAACTCCTCCGGTGGAGGCACAGCGGGTCGTTCCTGGTGCTATGGGCCGACATCGACATCATCGGCACGGACTCCGTCCGGCTCCGCGAAGGTTTCACCGCGTACAGCCCGGCCCTGAGCGACACCGGACAGGAATGACTGTCTGACTTCTTCCGGCTCGGCCCACCGGCTCCCCGCACAGGGTCGGTCCCGGGGCCCAAGGCAGGACCTTGAGCACTGGCGCCTTTGCTCTTCATGGGGGCTACTCTGTTGGCGAGATCTTCATGGAGGAGGGTCCGATGAGCGCCCCTGACGAACTGGCCGGCATCGAGCCGCGGCTCGCCGCACACGAGACCCCGGGTGCGGACGGGATCGTGGAAAGCAAGGTCAGGGACCGTTCCTATCTCCTCTCCGTGGTGCGGGAGCAGGGTGAACGGCTCGAGAAATTGGAAGCCGTGGCATCTGACTTCGCTGAACGGGGCGAACGGATCCAAGAGCAGTTTGACGGCATAGGCTCGATACACGCGGCCAGGACAGCGGGTCTTGGTGACGGGTATCGGGAAGCTGCCAGGCGCATCCGCGCCGCTTTGGGCCTGGCGATGGAGAACCCCGTCGACCATGCAACGCCAGCTGTGGACCCAAGGCCCGACTCGAGAGCCAGCCTCGAGCCGGGCGTCCAGGGATCCACTCCCGGGGCTGCGGCAGAATGACGGCGGCAAGACCTCATACCCGAGCCTTTATCCACCAGCCAGCAGCCGCGGGGGGTGCAGCGCCGAGGAGCTCGCTGCCGTCCCGGTCGCCCAGAGCCCCGCTACACTCCGGCGCACGGCCCTGGAGGACAAGCGACAATGACTGACATTGCAGGCGCCAGATGGCAGCACGCGGCACGACTTCCGCCCGTTCGACAATCAGCCCTGCAGTAGGGCCTGTCACCGCAACACCGTCGAGCCGTTGATGATTACCTTTTGGGGTGCAGGGGCTCTGGCTAGACTTGAATTGCGCCGGAGTAGACGCATGAATTCGTCTCGGGAGGGCAGGATCATGACAGACCGCAGCGACTCTGAATCACCCGCGGGCCCGGCGCCCACGGAGAAGAAACCAGAAGAACGGGAGCTACGGGGCCGGTACGTCGAAGGGACATATGGCAAGGCCGGAGTGCAAAGAGGCCGCCGCGCGGAGGACGAGGAAGGCCAGTACGTCCAAGGTGATTACGGTGCGGCCGGCACCGAGGGTGGCCTGCCCGAACCGTTGGGAGAGAGGGCCAAAGAATCCGGACGCTATGTACGGGCCGATTATGGCGACGCTGGTATCGTCCCGGGTCGCACGTCCGGGTCGGAAATCGGTCAGTATGCCGAGGGTGACTACGGTGCGGACGGCACTGTGGATCCCCTTCGCAGGGCCGCAACAGGCAGCAACGATAAACCGATGACCGAGAACCTGCACGGTGACTATGACGCATCGCGCGCCCGGGATTCCTCATCGGGGGCCGAGGCCCAGGCCGATGACTCCCGCAGTGGTGCAGATGTGGGAGAGGCGGTCGATGTCGCGGAGGCGGGCACTCAGGCGCAGGGGGATCATTCGCATCCTGAACGGGCCAAGACAGGCCAGGCGCCCGTGGAGCAGGTGTTCAACGACCCCGCCATGACCGAGGGGCAGCGGACCGGCACCGGCTCCCGGACGGCAACCGGGGCTATCCCGACCGGCCCTTCACCTGCCGACGCGGGATCCGGTGGAGCGCAGTCCGTTGTTGGGGCTCGAGAGTCTGACCGTCTCGCGGCAGGCGAGCCGCCCGCCGCGGGCAAGCCCTTCGACACCGGCACAAAGGAGGAACGAACGACGCCACGAGACGAGTGACGTTTTGAGCTCGCCGCATCCCAGTGCTTTACCCGTGCCGCCCTGCGTGGACGAGCCCCGTTACATTTATTGGGTTCCCGAAGGTCGGGGATTTGGTCGCTGGGCCCGGTATGACTTTCTTGCCCTGTCTTTGATGATCCGGGGGGTGTTGTCGCCGGGCTCGGAGACACGCGTTGACTGCTGATAGGGACACGGCCGGCTCC
>NZ_JBFRGZ010000040.1:0-6505 GCF_052115605.1 Arthrobacter sp. 2MCAF15
ACTGGCATGCAGCGGCCCAGCGCAACCTCTTCAATCGCTTCCTAGGCCAACTCCACCACTGCCTCACCACGCGTATCCATTTCGATGAAGCTACAGCCTTCACCCCGCGGGCAGCAGACCTTGCCGCTTGACTTCTTAAACACGTGAGACTCCTTCGTCGCTGATTTCCTCCGGGAATTTCCCGCCCCTTGCCCTGCGGGTAGACAGGCCTCCGTCGGCCACAGCTCCGCAAGCTTCGCCAGCAGCCAAAACAACGGGGGGAATGGGGACGCTGGCCGGTCACCACGAGCCGCCCCACCACTGGTCCGCGCCCGCATCCTTTTCCAGCCGCTTGACAGACATAGAAGCGTCGGGGGAGAGGGGAAGCTGGCCGGTCAACTGAGCCGCCCCACCCACCGGAATCCTCTGCAAAAGGAGCAACACCATGAACACCACACCCACCCTCGAAATGCTCGACCCGGCCACCCTGACCGTGGACATCAACGTCCGTAAAGACGCCGCCCTGACCGCCGATTTCATTGCCAGCATCAAGGAGCACGGCGTGATGGAACCCGTCATCGCCCACCGCAAGGACGACGGGACCGTGCATGTCCTGATGGGACAGCGCCGCACCCGCGCCGCCGTCGAAGCCGGGCGCGCTAGCATCCCGGTGATGATCATCGAGTCCCCCGAGGAAGCCGAACGGATCGTGACGCAGGTCGTGGAGAACATCCAGCGCGCCGAACTGACCGAAGCGGACGAGGCCGACGCCTACCACCAGCTGTCCCTGATCGGCGTCTCAGCCGCCGCGATCGCCAAGAAGACCGGGCGCACCAAGACCACCGTGGAAGGTGCGCTGAAAGCCAAGTCCTCGAACGCCGGAGCCGCCGCCCTGGGCAAGGGATACACCATCGATGAAGCGCTCATCATGGCCGAATTTGAAGGGAACCAGGACGCCACGGATGAGTTAGAGTCCGTCATCGCGGACGAACCCGAGCAGCTCCTGCACGTCGCGCAGCTGCTCCGGGACCGCCGCGACCGCGCCGCCGCCCTCGCCGCCCTCATCGCCGAGCTCGAAGCCCAGGGCAAGACCATTGTCGAGGACGCCGGGCACTACGCCAACGTAGAGAACCTGTACGTCTCGGCCGCGAAGCGGGCCGACGGGGAACCGGCCACCGACGAGGACGCCAACGCCTACCTGATCAGCACCGACTACCGGGGCCAGCACAACGCCCAGCCAGTCATCATCGGCTGGAAGGACCTGGGCTTCACCCCGAAGTACGAACGCTACGACGGCGGCACGCAGGCCCAGAAAGGCCCGATGACCGAGGAACAGAAAGCCGAGCGGAAGACCCTGATAGCCAATAACCGCGAGATGGAAAGTGCCACGAAGGTCAGGCGTGAATTTGTGAAGACCCTGCTTTCCCGCAAGACCGCGCCGAAGGGCTGGCAGTACTTCACCGTCCACGCCATCACCCACGACCCCGAAACCGCCAGCGGCTACGACGGCAAGGTCGCCACCGAAATGATCGGTGCCAAGACCGGGGAGGACACCGGCCGGTGGGGCTGGAACCCGTTAAGGGCCCACACCGCCAAGACCACCGCACGGCCCGAGTTCTCCCTCATCGCCCTGATCTGCGCCGGGTATGAAAAGACCATCCAGAAAGACTCTTGGCGGAGCGCCGAGAAGCGGCACTTCCACTACCTGAACCAGCTCACCGTTTGGGGCTACACGGCAAGCGCCGTGGAGCAGATCATCCTCGACAAGTACACCGCCGACGCCGAGTAATGTGACGGGGAACCGGGCGGCTGTACCCCAGAGGCAGCCGCCCGGCCGCTCACCCCAGGAGGGCCGGGAACGTCCCGAACGTGGGGCGGTCCGCCGCCCAGGGCGAACCACAGCAGCCACTCACCAGCGCCGGACCGCCATTAACCGCGACAACGCGACCGGTGGACTGCCACCCCGCGGACCAGGAACAACGAGGTACCCGGCCCGCGGCAGCACCACAACCGTTCAGCTAAGCTGAACCACATATTTCCTTTGCAGAGGGAAACCCAGACAGGGCCAGCTCGCGCTGGCCCTGTCGCATTTTCTCCAGGTCAAGACCTGGCTGGCCCCACTTTCAGCTGTGCGTCAGCTCGATCTGGGAGGTCCTACCGAGCACGCTCACGGTTTTCCGAGCACGGGAAAGGGCTACATACAGGTTCTGTGGATCGCACATCTTATTCAGGTCAGCGATTATCACGTGGTCGTATTCGAGGCCCTTCACCAGTAGGGTCCTCGAAGCGGTGCGATTTTCGCTGCGACGCCCGGTGCGTCGTAGGCGATCTCGCACACGGGAAAAGTTATCCATCGCCGGTTCTCCATTTGTGGATGTCATGGCGATTGCTTCCCGGGTGTCGTTCCACGCCTCCCAACGGTAGACCCGAAGACCAGGATGTGCCCGGACAATGTCAGCCGTCAGTGCCAGGTGAGGATAGGTCGGACACAGACGGAGCTGATCGAGCGCCGCAAGAATCGGCTCTAAACCTTTCCGCGTGTAGTGCGTGACCTGCTTGTTCCTCGCCAACTGAGTCTTTACGACGGAGTCGATGCCGGAAAGGCCGACGATGCATTCCTTTGCGAAACAGGCGAACCACCAAGCCAATCGATGGTCGCCCTCGGCAGGCAAATCTTGCAGCTGTCTGCGCATAAAGTTGCCGCTGATGTCTTCCATGACTGAGTAGGTTCCGCCCAAACGACTGGCATGGCCGGCTACGTCGTTCGGCCACTTATCGAGCAGGAGCACCGATTCGTTGAAATTCCGGAAGGAATGCGCAATCGACCCCACCGTAGTTTGCCCTGTGTTGGCGATGAACTGTAGACCAGGAACGCTGTGTGCAGCGAAGTCGAACATCTCTCCTTCCTTTAGGTGAGGTCGGATATCTAGAAGCCAACGCCCGAGGGCCACGTTGTGTTCAGTCCATCGGTGTGGAGTTATGTCCATTTCGTAGGGCGGGAAGTGGGGCATCACATGGTCATCCCAAGAGGTCATCGGGCCAGTGAAAGTAAAGATTGCTTGGAGACGATCGCCGAGGATCACTGCCTTAGGAATCGCCGATGCCAGCGCCAAGACGAACTCGTGTAGCACCAAGGTGCAGTCCTGGTATTCGTCTACGAACAGGTAATCGAAACTGATTGAGTGAACGTGGGCGATTGCGGCGGAGAGAGCCACTTTGGTGGCGCCTGCTAGGTAGATGTCGGAGTATGTCCAATCGGGTACCGCAGTCACTGAAACTCCAGCAATTACCGAGTAGGAGCGAACCAAGGAGAAAGCCCAGCTGGTAATCGTGTCTACCCGGACGAGCGCGGGAGGAACGCCGAAACTCTGGACTCGCTTACGGACTGCGTCCACACCAGCGTTTGTATGCGTCAAGATTAGTGAGCGCTTGCCATCTGCGGCCGCGGCGGCCGCGGCCGCGGCCAGAAGATGCGTCTTACCAGTTCCTGCCGGCATCTCTATGGAGCAAGGCGCCGCAGCCAAAAGACCTTTGGCTGCGAGGCGCAGTGCGTCATCCATGGGGCGGCTCACCAGCCGAAACCCCACCTGCCGCGCGATTCGCATCCTCCCCCGGGTAGAGGAAGGCGCGAACCTCGTCTAGCAAACAGGTGGTGGAGCTGAGCTGAGCTTGGCTGTAGTTCCATACAATCCATGCACCAAGGGCTCGGCCACCATCGACGTCCTTGAACCACTTGCGCTTAATCGCTGCCTGCGCGATACGGTTGCGAGCAGCCTCCAACGTCACGCCGGCGTTGAGCCAGTCCTCCACATCGAGCGAGAGCACTGGATTTACCGGATCAATGGAATTGAGGTCCTGACGGACGGTGTCCTCGCTGCTGCGGCGCTGAATGCCGAGAGTGATAAATGCTGTTAATGCCGGAGCCTGGAGTCCCGAACAAACCTGCGTTTCGGTATTCAGCCCGTGGTTCCAGCGAACGATCTGCACACCGGACGACGCTGCAGCGGCTATGCCGGCATCCACGCTCCTGTCGTCATTGTCAAGAAAAGCCATAACGGAAAATCCCAGCTGTGCAAGGGCTTCGGATCGCGGTCCAACCTCGGTGCCCCCGTTGCCGTCCTGGATCGCTACGCCTTCACCCGCAGACGTCGATTGGCCGGAGGCGGCACGTTCGGCATCCCAAACATCAATGAGTTCTAGGAGTAGCCCATGCTCAGTTTTTCCTTCTGCCACGACAACGCGGCGGGCCAGCAAGGATGAAGGGCGGGTCCGGCGGAGTCGCTGTATCAGATCCCCGGAGTTACCAAGCGACGTCACCGTCACTACGCCGTTTCGGTTTTGAACGGTTGCAAGGTTCTCGATGCGGGCCTGCTCGACTATCACGGGCGAATGCGTGGTTACGATCACCTGTGAGTAGTCCTTGTCCGAAACTAGATAATTCAGCAAGCGAACTGCACGGTGTGGCTCCAGACCCGACTCCAACTCGTCTACTACTGCCACCGACCGACTCCCGGCCGCAAGCTGTTGGACCGCTAGGCTTGCCAGCCTCCGGCTGCCGAGGCCGTAACTGGTGAGAGGGATGACGTCTTCATAGAGAGCTAGCCCAGCGCTCATTGATGAGCGTGACGTATCAAGGCCAGGCTTGATGTCGCTAAAGCTTCCACTGCCTATTTTGTTCGCGCGGTCCTGAACTTTCGCAGCTATGTCGGTCAGCGATGTGCTTTGGTGACCACCTAACGCATCTCGAGCCGCTCTGGAGGCCGCGGCCAAGGCTTCTCGTTCTCCGCCACCCTCAGCTGACATCCGTCCGAGGGGCGAGTTTCGGCTCCAGCGAAGTTGAGCATCAGCGCGGTCATCGACCTTGAAAGTGGAAAACGCACGGCGCTGGGATGACGAAAGGCTCTGCAATTCCCCCTCTGAGCGGACCACGAACCATCTCGGTTCAAGGTCTGCACTAACCACTAGCTGGACTAGCAGGGCTGGTTCCAGACCATCCTCGGGGTCTTGGTGCGCCTCTCCCTGGTCGTCTACGCCGCTCAGCCACAGCCCCAGCGCCGCTTCCTTCTTCAGTGCCATGGGTAGGTCTGTTAACAAGGCCTTGACGACGATGGGGTTCTCCACGTTGACCCCAAAGAAGTCGGTGTCTGCGAAAGGGATATTCCACCGGTCACCGAGCAAGTAGTGGAGGGCATCCAGGATGGTTGATTTCCCGCTGTCGCCCGGGCCGACCAGTGCAACAAGTTGTTGGTCTGTTGGAAGCTTCCAATCAAGTTCCCGGACGCCCCTGAAATTTGAAATCCAGAGCCGTCTGACCCGCATCTTCTACCCCCGTTTTAGGCCCGTTTTGGTGCTCATCCAGAGCTCGGCGCCGGGGCTCAGTCTACGGGTGGAAGGCTCACACCCGGGGCAACGTATTGGATATGTTGCAAAGCCCGCGGATGTCTCGCTAAATTTCGGATTCGGCCTACTGCTCCTCTACTGCGTGGTGGGCAATCCGGTCGTGAGCCGGCGGGGAACTTCCTTCCCTTGCCCTAAGACAGGCAGTTGCTCTACCAACTGAGCTACGTCCCCATGATGGTGGAGACGAGGGGACTCGAACCCCCGACCTACTGCGTGGTGGGCAATCCGGTCGTGAGCCGGCGGGGAACTTCCTTCCCTTGCCCTATTACCTCTATTCTATCATATTGTCAATAAGAAGTCAAAACTAGTGAATATTTTTATTTGTGGTGGTCAAATCGTTCGCTCTGGGATGCGTATGTAAAAACGACCGATATCTCTAGTCCTGCCCACGGCAAGCCTCCGAAAACGACCCGAATGCCCCAACAGCGGTGGTCAGAACTCGTTGCCGGAAAACAAAGCCAGTCAAAACGTGAGCTGTAGGTTTTTGACGAGTGGTCAAGGTGTGTCGGCCACAGTTAGCCGCAGGTGCCTCCAGCGCCTTGCGCGACCGTCGTGTTTCGGCAGGGCCGGGTCATTTACCGGCGGGTGCGGTGCGTTTGCGGAAGGTGCCGGCGATGGAGAGCTTGCTTGAATATTGGATGGACCCGTAGCGGAAGAGATGCACGGCGAGTCTGAGGATGAGGAATCCGATGATAAAGAGTTCGGCGATGACGATGGTTGCTTCGACGGGAGAGAGAGTTCCGAAGCCGTTGCGGAGCAGGGCTGTTACGGGGGCGGAGAGCGGGAAGTAGGTGAAGATCTGCACGATGGGCGCGTTAGGGTCGGAGATGATGAGGGTCATGGCGTAGAAGGGGACGAAGATCAGTGCCATCAGGGGCCCGAAGATGGTGCCGGCGTCTTTGGCGGTGGGCATGACGGCGCCGATCGCGACCAGGACGCCGGTGAAGACGGTGAACCCGCCGAGCAGCAGCAGTGCCCCGACGAGCATTGTTCCTGGTTCGAATCTCAGGTTCGAGAGGTCGAGGTCGGGGATGGCGAGTTTGTCGCGGAAAAAGGCGTAGCCGACGGCGATGGGGGTGAGGAAGACCAGGATCTGGACCAGGCCGACCATGAACAGGGCGATGAC
>NZ_JBFRGZ010000041.1:0-6174 GCF_052115605.1 Arthrobacter sp. 2MCAF15
GGGTCGGCCACGCTCCGGGCCTGGGTATCCCTGTCGTTTAACGCCTCCCTGCGGGCGGGATCGAAGAAGCGCACACCGGAGGACGTGGCCCGTGACCTCGCGTCCCGGATCCCCGGGCTGTCGGCCCGGCTGCAGTCCACCGGCGCCGGCATCGCCCGTCCAATGTCAGCGCAGGAACTCTGCGAGGTCGTCCGGATCGCCTACGATCCTCCCGCTGCCCTGATAATTGATCAAGCGCACGCCGCCGGCTCCCCGGTCTCCCTGACCTGGGGCGAAGTCGGCCCCTCCGCGACGCAGGCGTCCTGGGATGACTACCGGCACGACAGCGCGTTCTCAGTCTCCTGGACCATGACCGGCGCCCCGCGCGGGTCGGTGAACTCCTCGGTCCTGTCCAGGCTGCTGGCCCCGCACGGGGACATCGACCGCAAACGCGTCTCGCTGCTGTACCGCCCGATGGACTCGGCCCGGGCCGCCGCCGTGGTCGAGCGGGACCAGAACAACGCCAACGTCCGCATCACCTCCGGGACCCGGCCCTCCGCGCGCGCCCTGGTCGATGCCCGCTCCGCTGCGCAGACCGCGACCGAGGAAGCCCAGGGCGCCGGGCTGGTGAACTTCGGGATGGTCGTCACGGCCACAGTGACCGATAAGGAACGCCTCCCCGACGCTGTCGCGGCCGTGGAACAAACCTCGGGTACCGCCCGGGTGCTGCTGCGCCGGGCCTACGGCGCGCAGGACACCGCGTTCGCCGCGTCCCTGCCCTTGGGTCTGGTCCTTCCCAAGCACAGCATGGTGCCGTCCGAGATTAAGGATGCCCTGTAAATGGCCCGCATGAAACTTTTCACCCGACCTGCCAAGAAGGCTGCAGCACCCGTCAAGAATGCGCCCAAGAAGACGTCGACGAAGGAACCACGTGAGGCCGGGCCGGCTGCCCGGGGCTGGACCGGACGCGGCGGCGGCATGGCCCAGCTCGTTCCGTCCGTGACGGAATACCGGGGAACCACGGTCCAGGTCTGCGGGCTGTGGCCGTTTTCCTCCGGGGCGTCCTCGCCCATGATCGGCGTCCCGCTCGGACGCCATGAGGAGACTCAGGCACGGTCTGCTGTGACCCGATCAGCTGGTTCCAGCGGGCACGCCTGATTTCCAATCCGTCCGCGTTCATCCTGGGCAAGCCGGGGCTGGGCAAGTCCACCGTGGTGCGCCGGATGTTCATCGGTCTCTCCGCACAGGGCGTCCACCCCCTGATCCTGGGGGACTTGAAAGGCGAGCACGTCAAAGCGGTCCAGGCGCTCGGCGGACAGGTCATCAGGCTCGGCCGCGGCGTCGGCTACCTGAACATTCTCGATCCCGGCCAGGCCGTCGAAGCGGCGCAGCTGCTCGAATACAGCGGCCACCATGAGGACGCCGCCCGCGTCCGCGCCGACGCGCACGGCCGCCGCCTGACCATGGTTGTCTCCCTGATCACGATCAGCCGGAACAACCCGCCCACCGATCAGGAACAGACCATCCTGGACCGTGCCCTGCGCGTCCTTGATGACCGGTTCGACGGTGTTCCCGTCCTGAAGGACCTTTTGGACGTGATCATCTCCGCACCCGATGAGCTGCGGCAGGTCGCCCTGGACCGTGGCGACATGACCGTCTACCTGCAGGAAACCCGCGCCTTGGAGGCAACCCTGCTGGGCCTGTCCGGTGGCGGGAAGCTGGGAGAAGTCTTCTCCCGGCGCACCACCAACCCCATGATGCGGGACCGCGCCGTGGTCTTCGATGTCTCCAGCATTGACGAGACCGAAACCGACCTGCAGGCCGCCGTCCTGCTGGCCTGCTGGTCCTACGGTTTCGGCACGGTCAACGTCGCCAACGCCCTCGCCGACGCCGGGCTGGAACCGCGCCGGAACTACTTCGTCGTCCTGGATGAGCTGTGGCGGGCGCTGCGCGCCGGTAAAGGCATGGTGGACCGGGTGGACGCCCTGACCCGGCTGAACCGCTCCGTCGGTGTCGGGCAGATCATGATTTCCCACACCATGTCCGACCTGCTGGCGCTGCCGGCGGAAGAAGACCGGATGAAAGCCCGCGGCTTCGTGGAACGCTCCGGCATGGTCATCTGCGGCGGCCTCCCGGCCTCCGAGATGCCGTTACTGACCTCCGCCATTCCGCTGTCCCGCCAGGAGCAGCAGAAGCTCATCTCTTGGCAGGACCCGCCCGCCTGGGACAACCGCGGGCTCGACGTCGAACCTCCCGGACGCGGGAAGTTCCTGATCAAGGTCGGCGGCCGGCCCGGCATCCCCGTTCTGGTGGGCTTAACGTCCCTTGAGCAAGGCCCGGATGGAGTCAACGACACCGAAGGAAAGTGGCATGAGGCGCCGGAAACGCTTCTCGAGCCAATGACCCCTGACCTGCCCCTGGAAGGAGGCACGCTGTGAGCGCACCGAACCGTAAAGGAATGGGACTCGGAGATGCCCTGCTGGTCTGGTTCGCCATAGGCTTCATCGTCATCGTCGGCGGCGGGACCTACGCTGCCGCCCACCTGGGATCCTGGATGGCCGGCATCGACGCGCCGCCCAAACATCCCATTGATCTGATCGCCGGGCTGGTCAAGGGCCGGGTGCCGTGGCCCGTCCAGTCCACCGTCGCGGGGGCCCTCATGGCAGGCGTTGTCCTGGTTCTGGCCATCGTCGTGCTCGTGGCGTGGAGGAAGGGTGCGTCCAAGCGTGCCCGCGTCGACAAGGCCGCCCGGTACCTGGGCCGCGGCAAATCCCTGGCTGCGTTCTCCGAGAAAGGCGCGAGGGCGACTGCCGAGCGGCTGGGTGTGACAGGCACGCCGGGCATCGTCGTGGGCAAGGTCGTCTCCACCGGCCAGACATTCATTCAGTCCTGGGAAGACCTCAGCCTCGATATCTGGGGCCCTCGTACCGGTAAGTCGACCTCACGGGTCATGCCCGCGATCCTGGACGCACCCGGCGCTGTGGTCTCCACCTCGAACAAGCGCGACGTCGTGGACGGCACCCGTGGCGTCCGCGAAGTCACGGCCCCGGTGTGGGTGTTCGATCCGCAGAAGATTGCCCAGGAGGAACCGGACTGGTGGTGGAACCCGCTCTCCTACGTCACCGACGAAGAGAAGGCCTACAAGCTCACCCAGCACTTCTCAGCCGGTTCGCGTCTTCCGGGATCCAAGCCGGATGCCTATTTCGACCCCAAAGCCGAAGACATCCTCTCCTCATACTTCCTCGCGGCCGCACTGGGGGAGCTGCCCATCACGCAGGTCTATGTGTGGGTGACCGAACAGGTCAGCCAGGAACCTATCGAAGTCCTGAAAGAGCATGACTACGAGCTGCAGTACAAGGGTCTGGAGTCCACGCTGAAGCTTGCCGACAAGCAGCGTGACGGTATCTTCGGCACGGCCGAGAAGATGATTCAGTGCCTCAAGTCCAGGAACACGCTGCGCTGGGTCGCCCCGACAGGCGGCGCGACGGTGGCCACAGACGCGCGCCGGCAGTTCAACCCGCACGCGTTCGCGGCCTCGCAGGAGACGATCTACATCCTCTCCAAGGAAGGAGCCGGCTCTGCTGCACCGCTCACGACAGCGTTGACGGTGGCGATCGCGGAGGCGATGGAGGAACGGGCCGAGCGCAGCGGCGGCCGCCTGCCCAAACCTGCGCTGTTCGCCCTCGATGAGTTGGCCAACGTCGTCCGTTGGGCAGCCCTGCCGGATCAGTTCAGCCATTACGGCTCCAAGGGCCTGATCGTCATGGCCATCCTGCAGTCCTGGTCCCAGGGCGTCGAGCTGTGGGGCGAAGCAAACATGCGGAAAATCTGGTCCGCCGCGAACGTCAAGGTCTACGGCGGCGGCGTCGCAGAAGAAGGCTTCCTCCGCGCCCTCTCGGACCTGATCGGTGACTACAGCTACACCAACGTCTCCGTCTCCTCCGGGAAGTCCGGGTCCAGCCGCTCCCGACAGGAAGGGAAGGAGCGCATCTTCGATGTCTCCAACCTCGCCGAACTCGACCGGGGCCGCGCCGTCGTCCTCGCCTCCGGCGCACCGGCCACCCTGGTCCGGACCATGCCCTGGTACACCGGACCGCACAAGGACGCTGTAGAGGCATCCATCAAAAAGTATAGCCCCCGGCCGGAGCAAGACGAAGTGCCGCTCGCTGCAGCAGCTGCCGCCAATCCCTGGGTCACCGGGTAGGAAGTTCCAAGATGACCATCGACATCGGCCGATTCAGCGAAGCGCCCGGCACCAGCGCAGAAGAGCCCGCCAGCACGGCTGAAGACGAGCAGAAGCCACCGGAACTGGTCTACGGCTCAGCCGAAGAGTTCCTGCACGAGCAGCTCCTGCCCACCTACGTCCGCGACGTCGACGGCCGCGCAGCAAAATGGTGCATCGAATGGTACTTCCACCCCGAAGCAGTCTCCCGGATAGAAGCGCTGTGGCGGGCCTGGGAACACCTCAGGCTCGACGGAGCCACCGGAATCAGTGTCTGGTTCAAAGACCACGCAGACCACCACATGAGCGTGCTCCTCGACCCGCGCGGACCGTTCTACAAATGCGACATGCAAAAACACCGCGACCCGGAACACCTGGAGCCCAAGAAGGCCCCGAACGGCTGGTTCCCCGACGTGCGAGTCCAGGAGAGGTAGCTCTGGCAGAACTAGGTGACTCTAAGCTGTCCACGGTTGGGGACAATCCGGGTTATCCACGGCTGGAAATCGGGAGCCATTGGGGTGCTCCCTCAGCAGCAGTAGCGGTGGATAACCCATCAGGATCGTCCCCGGCTGTGGGCAGCGGGCCCTGCCTTCACCCCAAACACCCGCAATCATCCACCAGGCTGTTGCGGAATTGCCGAATACCTCAGCGTGGCCGGCTGTCAGGGTTGAATCCAAGACTGTTCAGCGGACCCGTCCAGGAACTGCTTTCCGGACCCTATTCTGACGAGCATTTCACTCCTGCCTGACGTCAGGATGGGGTGTAGCTCATAGAGAGCGGCCACCTCCTACTCACGGGGGTAGGTGGTTTTAGGGAATCTATTCAGACAGTAGCCCGCATTCAGGACGGAAATTTGTCCTCGAGGCTTTGTGGATGGCGCAGCCCAGTCGTCGTGTCCTCTGGTTCACCTTGGCACGATCCATTCGCGGGACTCCCGACTTGTGCCGCATGGCACTTCGTGGTCGACACGAACCGTGTAATTGCCGTAATCGCGTTGTATGACCAGGATTCCCTGCCTGCGCTCAAGAGCGGCGGGTATGAGTCTGCTGATGGCACGGCTAAGCTTCTCGTCTCTGCTCTGGGGCTCCTCTAAAGTGATGACTTCAAGGGAAAGAGAAAGCGCCGGGTTTGGGAACACTCCGCCGCCCGTGAGCGAGAAGGCAGCGCTGGCTTCCGGTTCATGCAACTTGTAGGACACAAGTCCTCCTTTACTAGGTCGACCGGCGTGTACGGTCGGAATTGCCGTTTATGTGGTTTCTGCCGAATCGCACGGCCTGCTTACAGGCGTCTCGTCTGGTAGAGCGGAAGCTTCCACCCGACTGCATATGAGGTTGATTTCCTGGCGTCCGTCCTGCAAGGAATTCGAGGGCTGGCCGAGGTGCGTCAAATTGGGGTGTAGTTCAGCACGACTGATCGAGACCATGGCCACGCTGCCGCAACACCTGCGCGGAACCCTGACCTGGGACCAGGATGCGGAAATGGCCCTGCACAAGTCCTTCGGCATCGCCAAGGACGTGGACGTCTGCGACGCCGCCAGCCCCTGGCAGCGCGGATCCAACGAGAACACCAACGGATTGCTGCGACAATACTTCCCCAAAGGCACCGACCTGAACGCCTACGGACCCGAGGATCTCGAGCACGTCGCCCAGGAACTCAACGAACGACCACGACAGACCCTCGGGTGGGACACCCCCGCGGAGCGTCTCCGTGATTTACTGATAGCCATTGACCACCTCGGGTGTTGCGTCGACCCCTTGAATCCGCCTCAGTGGGCGCTTTCCTAGCCGCCTATGGGCAGCTTTTCATGGCCGCTAAGAGGCCGTCGAGATTCACGTTGCGTCTCGGAGGACCGTGACAATCACTCGAAGCTGATCATCTGCCTGAGCACGGATCCTGTCGCCAGCTCGTCGAAGGCTGTATTCAAGTCTTGGAGCCGGATGTGGCTGGAGATCAACTTCTCGACGGGCAAGCGG
>NZ_JBFRGZ010000042.1:0-2408 GCF_052115605.1 Arthrobacter sp. 2MCAF15
TCCCGGAAGTCGGGGTCCTGGCCGCGGGTTTCCTTCAGCAGCCGCTCGTGCCAGTCGGGGGCGCGGCGGCGGACCTTCAGCCCGCCGGGCAGCAGCCCCTCGCGCTTGAGGCTGACCTCGACGCAGCCCTCCATCACCGAATAGATGTGGAGCAGACCCTCGCGGATTTCCTCGTCCGTCCGGCTGTCTTCTTCGTTGATCCGCATCACGTCGCTGATGCCCAGCGAACTCTTCCGGCAATGATCCAGCAGTTCCGCGGCCGTGCGGAAGGGCAGGGGGAGTTCCTTCTTGGACTCCTCAAGCTCCTGTTGCGCCGCGTCTTCCTCGCCTTCGCGGACGATGAAGCCGCCGCCCACCGAGAAAAAGGTGGCGGTATGCAGAACCGCGCCCTCGGCGTCGGAGACCGTGAACGTCATGCCGTTGGTGTGCCGGGGCAGGATGGTCAGGGGGCGCAGGATCATGTCCTTCACGCCGTACGGCAGGGGCACGGATCCGGCCAGCTGCAGGGTGCCGGTTTCGGCGATCGTGGCCAGCCGGTCCTCCACTTCCTCGGGCAGGATCAGCTCGGGATGGAAGCCCTCGAGTCCGAGCAAAATGGCCGTCATGGTGCCGTGGCCGTGGCCCGTGGCGGCAAGTGAGCCGTAGAGGTCCACCCGCAGCGACGCCACCTCTGCCAACTTGCCGAGGGACTTGAGTTCTTCGGCAAAGACGACGGCGGCCCGCATGGGCCCCACGGTATGCGAGCTCGAAGGCCCGATCCCAATAGAAAAGAGATCGAAAACACCAACAGCCATGGCTGGGTTCCTAACTGGGTAAATGTGGTAACGGAGCGGTGGGTGAGCTGCCCACCAGGGGCCGGCGGAGCCGGGCTTTTCGAAAGCGTGCGTCAAAGCGACGAAGGAGCGGCACGCGTGAAAAGTCCGGTCCGCCGGTCCCGGGGCCAGCCCGCGAACGGGCTGGCTCCGGGAACGGTTAGGAGAGGTTGCTGACCGAGGGGTAGAGCGGGTGGGCGGCGGCGAGGGCCTCCACCCGGGCGCGCAGGCCCGACAGGTCCGCGCCGGCGTCGGCGGTCAGCGCCTCGGCGATGATGTCCGCGACCTCGGCGAAGGCTGCCTCGCCGAAGCCGCGGGTGGCCAGCGCGGGCGTGCCGATCCGCAGCCCCGAGGTGACCATCGGCGGGCGCGGATCGAAGGGAACGGCGTTGCGGTTGACGGTGATGTCGATTTCCGCGAGGCGGTCCTCGGCTTCCTGGCCGTTRAGCTCGCACTCGCGCAGGTCCACCAGGACCAGGTGCACGTCGGTGCCGCCGGAGATCACGTTGATCCCCTTCGCGGTCACGTCCGGCCGGACCAGGCGGTCCGCGAGGATCCGGGCACCGGCCAGGACACGCTCCTGGCGCTCCTTGAACTCCGGGGACGCGGCGATCTTGAAGGCCACCGCCTTGCCGGCGATCACGTGCTCCAGCGGGCCGCCCTGCTGTCCCGGGAACACCGCCGAGTTGATCTTCTTGGCGATCTCGGCGTCGTTGGAAAGGATGATCCCGCCGCGCGGACCGGCCAGGGTCTTGTGCGTCGTGGACGTGGTGACGTGGGCGTGCGGGACCGGGCTCGGGTGCAGCCCGGCGGCCACGAGGCCGGCGAAGTGGGCCATGTCCACCATCAGGTAGGCGCCCACGGAGTCGGCGATCCGGCGGAACTCCGCGAAGTCCAGCTGCCGGGCGTACGCGGACCAGCCGGCCACGATCAGCGCCGGCTTGTGCTCCTGGGCCAGGGCCTCGACCTCGGCCATGTCGATCCGGTGGTCCTGTTCGCGGACCTGGTACGGGATGACGTTGTAGAGCCGGCCGGAGAAGTTGATGCGCATGCCGTGCGTGAGGTGTCCGCCGTGGGCCAGGTTCAGGCCCATGATCGTGTCGCCCGGACGGATCAGGGCGTGCATCACCGAAGCGTTCGCCTGCGCGCCGGAGTGCGGCTGCACGTTCGCGTACCCGGCGCCGAACAGGGCCTTGACCCGGTCGATCGCCAGCTGTTCGATCACGTCAACGTGCTCGCAGCCGCCGTAGTAGCGCTTGCCCGGGTAGCCCTCGGCGTACTTGTTCGTCAGCACCGAACCCTGCGCCTGCATCACGGCCACCGCGGTGTGGTTCTCCGACGCGATCATTTCCAGGCCGTCGCGCTGCCGGGTGAGCTCGGCGTCGATCCTCGCGGCGATCTCCGGATCCAGCGCGGACAAATCCGCGTCCAGGGACGGGGAGACAACCTGCTCAAAAGTTGTGCTGGACATCGCGGCGCTCACAGTTCGCCACCGTTCTTGGACGCGTACTCCTGCGCCGACAGCAGCGGACCCTCCCCGGTCACGGCGACCTTGAACAGCCAGCCGGCCCCGTAGGGATCGCTGTTGATCAGCGC
>NZ_JBFRGZ010000043.1:0-2393 GCF_052115605.1 Arthrobacter sp. 2MCAF15
GGCGCAGTGTTCGCGACGCGCCCCGTAGTTCTTGCCCCCATTGCCGGACTATTTGGCACGGTGAGCAAACGCTAATAGTCCTCTCCCCCGTCCAACAACACACAGGAACCGTCCAGTTGGTTAGCGACGCAACGAGGGACCATCAGGACCTATCCCTTGAATCACCCTGCAACGATCTCGTGGGTGCTTAAATTCAAAAGGGCCGCCTTTGTAATGGCATGCGCCGAGCCAGTGCCCCGCGTTCGGCCGAGGCACCGCGAACCACGCCTGCTGAGTCAAGTTCAGAGGCATGGCCCTTGAAGGTGGACACAGCTTTACCCCTCATCTATGGGACAGTCGACGTGCGGGTATCGTCCCGCGAATCTGTACGGGACGATACCCGGCGTTTCTTGGAAGGAACTACGCATGAAAAGCTCAACCACCGACCGCACCCCCCTGCGCGCCGCAGTTATCGGCACCGGCTTGCTTGCCCAGCATCTCTACTCCTACTCCTCCCAGGACGATGTCGAAATTGTTGCGGTGGGATCCTCTAATCCGCAGAAGCTCGGAATCGCGGCTGCCGAGCATTTTGGAGTCGACGGGCCCGAAATCACGATTCAGGAAACCGCCACCGTGCTCGACCGGCCAGACATCGACGTAGTCCTGCACGCGGGACCACAAGATACAGTCTGGGACGCTTTCGAGCAATGTGCCGCACGCGGACTGGACGTGCTCACGACGGCTGGTGGCTACCACCGCTCCGAGCAACTAGACCGATTCGCTCAAGAAGAGCACGTTGTCCGCCTCGCAGAACGGAACGGCGCCCGGCTACTAGGGACYGGAATCTTTCCGGGCTTCACTGCCGACGTGCTCCCAATCGCTCTCGCACGTTTAATGCCGGGGCCGGTAAACCTCACGATCAGGATCATCAGCGATATCGGACCGTGGTCCGAGAAAGTGCTTCGCAAGGAAATCGGCGTGGGCGGGCCTCTACGAGAGGCAGAGCTCGATCTCTTCGATTACGTGAAGGCCTCTGCCCGGATTATCGTTGACAGCATCTCGAGCGCGAGGGTCCAGTGGACATACCGCAGCGACCTTCTCACGTCCACCGAGCTCGTTTCGATTGGACCGGTTGTAGTGCCGCCAGGGAACGTCGCAGGATTCTCGCTCCAGGCCGTGGCCAAGCTCGACGAAAGTGTCGTTGATGTGACCTGGGAGAGTTCGCTAGGAGGTGCCGAGGCCGGAGGGACAATCGTAGCCTCCAGCCTCGACCACGGCTTCAATATCACTACTCGCATCGCCGGGACACCGGCCTACCCGGCGACTGCAGCGCGCCTCCTGAACTCGGTTCGCCCACTGCGCACCCTCCCCCCAGGTTTGCGCCAAGCCTTCGAGGTGCCCTTAGCGACAGTGTGGGCTGATAACAGCGGACATCACTGACTGATACGCCGTGCACTCACCGGGCGCGCACAGGGCGCCTAAGTGCGCGGCGGTCACGCACGGGAGACCATGGGTTGGTTGCAATTCTCAGGGACGTGTGAGGAGCGTGCGTGATGTAAAGGGGCGACGGAGTTCGTTATCGATTTGGCTACCCACACACCCATTGTGCCGCCGTGGACCCCAGGCTGCCAATGCCCCCACTTGACGGCGAGCTCGTCCTTGGAAACGGTGTTCGTGTCCGGCATTGCTTGGTATCGAGGGGGATTTCACCGCCCAGCTCGCGCTGTGGCTACCGCCGGTTCCGCCCGTGACCGGACTTCGTCCCTCGAGTCCGGCTGCACGGGACTACTACTTTCGGAAAAGGCTCCAACGAATATTCCGTCAATTCGCAGGCGCACCAGCGCCGGCCTGGAAAGGTCGCGATAGGTTTGGATTGGCGCAGCGACGGAAGCCTACGCGATCCAGAGCACTGGCCTGACCGCGGCCAAGCCACGAGCGCAAGTGTTTAGGAGTCGCTGGGCCTTACGGAGTCCTCCCTAGTTGCCAGCCGGCTTGTGGGTTAGGACTGGCGCCTGCGCACCGATGTTGAGGATCGTGACTCGCGTGGGCAATCCTATGCCTTGGGTCATATCCAGGAATGCGCCGCAATAGATCGGGCAAAGCCAGGCCAGAGCTGGGGGTCCAGATAGGGTGTCATTTGGCGCGAGGAGCATATCCATTTCAGTATGCGCGAGACAACTGTCTCACTCGTTCAAAGGCTGCCTGCCGTTACGCCGAGTCGTGCGATCAGTTCGTTACCCTAAGGCTGGGCACCCCCGGCCTTCAAGATTCACGTTGCGTCTCGGAGGACCGTGACAATCACTCGAAGCTGATCATCTGCCTGAGCACGGATCCTGTCGCCAGCTCGTCGAAGGCTGTATTCAAGTCTTGGAGCCGGATGTGGCTGGAGATCAACTTCTCGACGGGCAAGCGGC
>NZ_JBFRGZ010000044.1:0-2152 GCF_052115605.1 Arthrobacter sp. 2MCAF15
GCCATCCAGCCATCCAGCGTCAGATCCAGGCACTCAGCGCCGAACTCCTGACACTGACCACCGCGAAACAGGGCACCAAACCCCAGCCCGCCATCCGGGCAAAACCAAATGATTCCACGAAACAACCCAGGCGGGCATCTTGACATGATTCCCCGGGCCCATCGCGTTGACTGACTCGAAAATAGGTGATGAGTGGTTTCAGGTTGCCGCTGCGGTCTGATGGATAGGGATCCGGCAGCCCCGAGGGCGCGCTAGTCGAGTAATCCCACGATGTAGCCGACAAAGTACAGCAGCGACAACAGGACCACTGCTGCGATGCCCGCTATCCAGAGAATCTGGGTGCCCATATTCGTGCCATTCTCATCGTGACCCTGCGGTCCGCCCGTGGAGGCTTCGCCCGGAGGCGTCTCGCCTGGCGGCACCCCGCCTCCCGGCTCTAAGCCAGTGATCTTGTCCTCATACGGGTCGGGATTGCTTCCTGACACGTTCACTCCCTGGGTCGCAGTGCTGATGCTTTGAACAAGGTAGCGGGCAACAGCGGTCGGGACCTAGGCTGCGCGGGCCTCAATTCTGGCTTGGTCCTCGGGCGAAAGGTCTTCCCGGCGAAGAGCAGCGGCGGGGTTTGCGCCGCCGGGCAACGGCCCGAACCGATCGTTGGCACCTCCGCGGGCTTGAGGCTACGTCCCAGCGGCTGGATGCTTCGCGTGTTCGACGGCCCACTCGAGGGCGTAGTCTGCTACCTCCTCCCATCCGTCCTGCCCCACCGTGTAGTGCGAGCGCCCAGGGAACTCCTTGTAGTCGGTTGTGGTCTTGACGTTGCGGTAGTGCTTGACGTTCGCCTGGTTGACCGCTGGAGGCATGAGGTTGTCGTCTCCACCCGCTATGAACAGCAAGGGCGCGCGGTCCTCATTCCTGAAGTTCACGTAGGTGTCCTGGTGTCCAGGCGTGAAATTGGCGAGGGGCCCGGCCCACACGAAGCTGCCAGGCGTTGGAATGTGGTAGCGCTCGTAGACCTTGTCCGACTCTTCCCGGCTTAGGGTATTGGCGAAGGCGTAGTGGAACTGCTCTGGGGTGAAGCCCACCGCCCTGTGGCGGTTGGCGGGGTTCTTCAAAATGGGGAAGAGGGATCTTATCTGTGAGACCGGGGTTACCCGGACGCCCTCCGCCGGCGCGGAGTCTATGACCACGCCTGCTGCCCCGTAACCGTGATCGAGCAGGATCTGGGTGAAGAGGCCTCCTGCCGAGTGGCCCATGATGATCGGGGCTCTGTCCAGCCCGCCGACTACACCTTCGAGGTGTTCGACGACCGCAGGGATAGTCAATGCCTCAATCGGGGTGGGATCCTCGTTGAGCGCTTCGACCTCGACCTCAAAGCCTGGGTAGGCGGGCGCGAGCACCCGGTAACCACGGCCCTCGTAGCGCTCGACCCACTTCTCCCAGCTGCGGGGGGTCACCCACAGACCGTGAATCAACACAATGGTGTCCGGGGCGCCCGGGCCGGCGGGATTATCTTCAGTCACGGTGTCCTCCTATCGTCGGGGTGGGATCCCTGACAGGCCACGCGGCCAGCTCTACCGGCAGTTTCGGGCTCCTCCCACCGTTATCGCACCGCCCCTTCTACACTCAACCCCGAGCTCACGGGCGTTTAGGGCCGAAGGTCCCTTTGAACGTGCGTGCACACCGGCCAACCTCGTCTTCCGGGCCTTGCAGTGCGGCGGGCAGCTGACAGCAGCTTCGTCCGGGAGCACCCCCGAGCCCACGGACGCACGTGGGTGGGCCAGCGCGGCTGGCCGGACAAAGTTGCGCAGCACCGGAGGAAGAGGCCAGGGCCTCGGCCATGGCGCTAATCTCGCCCGGGTCGAGGCACTTCTATCCCCGTCCGCAGCCGCGGTCGACGAGCGATCGGCCCCATCATCCAGACCGGAAGTACAGGCCTTTCTGGACACACGCCTTCGGAACAAGGGTGGGCCCAGGCGCTCCCCCGCTGCATCCGGCAAGGATTTCTACCTCCCCCCGGGGAATCATGTCAAGATGCCCGCCTGGGTTGTTTCGTGGAATCATTTGGTTTTGCCCGGATGGCGGGCTGGGGTTTGGTGCCCTGTTTCGCGGTGGTCAGTGTCAGGAGTTCGGCGCTGAGTGCCTGGATCTGACG
>NZ_JBFRGZ010000045.1:0-2086 GCF_052115605.1 Arthrobacter sp. 2MCAF15
GGACCCCGCTGCCGCCGCCAGAACCCGGCACCAGCGCCCCGGCACCCCCCGGCACCCTACCGCCGCCGGAAGCCGACACCAGGGCCCCGGCACCCCGCCAACCGGCCCCACGCCGCACCGGACAGGGACCCCGGCACCTCCCGGACACCTCCCCGGGCAGGCCCCGGTCCCACCGGACACCGGGAGGGCAAGAACTGAATCGCCGCCGTCGAATACTGCACGCTCAGAGGAATGTAGCTAAATTCACACACCAACTTCGCCGGCCAGGAGGGTAGTCCCGGAAGCGAAGGGGCCAATGCAAGACTTCACCCTGCCACTCATCCAGATTCTCAACGCCAGCCCTTCTACAACTGCTAAGAAACGCGAGCTGCTCCCGGAACTGACGGCAACGTATGCGCGCGTGATGGGAATACGGCCGGACACCATCAGAGTCACCGTCCAGGAATTGCCCAGGGAGAACTGGTCTGTCCCAGGGATCACGCTGGCTGACTCCGGCCAAGACGAATCAATGCAGGGCCGATCCTAGGATTCCGGCTTAGCCGCCCTTAAGCGCGCCGATCTGCTGTTGTCGCGCCGGTCGGCGCAGCGGGCACTACTTTTCGGCTCGAACGGGGTAGCCCAGACGCTCAAGGCACTCCAAAACAGCGTAGGGATGTTCGGTCAAGAACGACCACGGCATATTTTCATCCGCCAGGAGATTTACCCTGCTCCACGCCGCCAGGGCCTTCGGGGGGTTTACGTATACCTCTCGAATAGTGGAGCGCTCCACCAGCCATGGGCCGAAGAAGCGCCTCAACCAACGAAACCTCATCTGGAATGCGATGTGCGAACTTGTAGGAATTAGCACGACCCAGGGGCCGGATACTCTCATGAGCTTTCCGGGCCTCTCCAGCCCACCCTTGAAACTCTGCGTCAATTGAACACCCTAGAAGAAGTCGGACGAGACGGCTGTCTATGGCCAAGTATCACTCGACGCAGCACGGTATGCGGTGAGGCCGCTACTGTTCCCGGGTTCCAGCAGCTGTATGCGATCTGCATTTGCCGTGGGCCGGGTTGTGAACGATTCCGCCCCTCGCTCTCAGTGGATCACTTCGCCTTGGCGGGGCCGGCCACAGCAAGTGATGCCGAAAGCACGTCCGGTTCGGTTCATACGCCCGGGGTCCTATTCGCCAGTGACCTGCGGCGCCCGGCTCGAAACCGGACGGCTTGAGGACGAAAGAGACCACGGGCCACGGTTCCTGGTCCTGAACAACCGGATGGAGTCGTGGATATCCGCGGCTGGCGCACTCTTTTGGCCTTCACCATCGCGCACCACGGGGCGGGGCGTCGGCAGCTGCCGGCGTCGACGAGTCCAAGCCGTCCGTCCCGCCACTCCCGAAATCAGACGGCCCACGCCCATGACAGCGTCGAGGAGCGTGAGGACGATGGCCCGGAGGAGCAGCG
Source organism: Arthrobacter sp. 2MCAF15 (assembly GCF_052115605.1). Classification (NCBI taxonomy): domain Bacteria; kingdom Bacillati; phylum Actinomycetota; class Actinomycetes; order Micrococcales; family Micrococcaceae; genus Arthrobacter; species Arthrobacter sp. 2MCAF15. Next base: position 1,444 of record NZ_JBFRGZ010000045.1, read on the forward strand.
ACAAGCTGCTGCTCCTGGTCTCCGGGAGACGCTTGGTAAGCCCGACTTCCTTCAGGGCAGCAGCTTCACGCCATGCGACGCCCTGGCGCTGGACCGCATCTCGGTGCAGCGACGCCCGTCTCTCGGTGCCGGCAGTATCCCGCCCATTCGGTGGTGCCGACCGTGGGGCAGGCGTGTGATGGAGGATACAAGGCCACCGGATGGCAACCGGGGCGTGTTTGCCGCATCCGGGCCCGCGTTTGGCCGCGGGTTTTGGGGGTTTTGGGGTGGTGGTGGGGGTGTGTGGGGGTGGGTTTGCGGTGGGGGCGTGGTGGGTGTATTGTTTTCTAAGTCGCCGAGAGGGAGACCAGCGGAAATGCTGGGAACCGGAGGCGGCCAATCCCCTAAATTTCAAGACCGGATCTGGTCGGCGTTTCGTGCGCTCCGGGTTCTGGTGGGGGCGGGTCGGATGGTTTGCGGGTCGCGGAAACGCTGATTTGCAAAGTGGTCCGGACTCGGGTAAGTTTGAAAAGTTGCTCCGGAGCGATCCGCGACTGAATGTTGGTTGTGGTGGTGCCGGGTGTGTCTGTTGTTTGAGAACTCAATAGTGTGCCAAGTTTGTTGATACCAATTTATTGTAATGGATTGGTTGAATTGACCAGGT
>NZ_JBFRGZ010000046.1:0-1811 GCF_052115605.1 Arthrobacter sp. 2MCAF15
TCTCACGTGTTTAAGAAGTCAAGCGGCAAGGTCTGCTGCCCGCGGGGTGAAGGCTGTAGCTTCATCGAAATGGATACGCGTGGTGAGGCAGTGGTGGAGTTGGCCTAGGAAGCGATTGAAGAGGTTGCGCTGGGCCGCTGCATGCCAGTCGCCAGCTGCGCGGCGGCGCTGGTAGTGGGCTCTGGCACCCGGGGATCCGGTAAGGGCGGACAGCGCCCACATGTACCCGGCGGTGCTAAGGCGGTCGTTCTTGACGAATCTGCGGCCGACGAATTTCTTCTTGCCCGAGGCTCTTGTGATTGGTGCGGAGCCGGCGTATGCCTTCAGGGCGCGGGCGTCGGAGAAGCGGTTCCTGTCGTCTCCGATTTCAGCCAGGAGCCGGGCACCGAGCTGTGTGCCAACCCCAGGGAAGCTGAGCAGGATTTGGGCGTCGGGGTGGGCCAGGAAGGCCTCCTCGACCGCGATGCTGAGCTGGTCGACGGCTTGGCAGGCAGCATCGAGAAGGAGCAAAAGCCCGGAAACCTGCTGGCCCATCGCGTCTTCGACGGCCTGGGGCTGGCGGGCGTGGTCACCACGAAGGATGAGCTTGATTCGCTGGGCCTGGGCGGCGATGCCACGGGAGCGGCCCGCGCGGCGCAGTGCTGCTTCGATCCGGGCCGTGCTGAGCCGTGCCGCGGCGCCCGGGGTGGGTGCGATGCGCAGAAGTTCCCTGGTTTCGGGGCGGGCGAGCCCGTTCTGCCATACCGAGCCGGCTTGAAGGAGCGCCGGGTAGAACTGGCGCAGCACGGAGCGGAGCTGGTTGGCGGTCTGCTGACGTGCCCAGACCGCATCCTGCTGGGCACGGGCCAGGACAGTGATCGCCCTAGCCTGATCGGTATCAGCAGGGAGAGGGCGATGTGCATGGGCGTCGGTGCGAAGGATGTTCGCCAGCACCAGGGCATCCCCCGGATCGGACTTCTTCTTCGAGACCCCGTGCCTGTCGCGGTAGCGTGCCGCCGAGAGCGGATTGACCGCGTAAATCTTCCGGGTGCCAGCGCGAAGAGCCGCAACGAGGAGGCCATGGCTGGTTTCGATCGCCACCGGGACAGGGTGCTCGGGTGTGTCCCCGTGTTCGGCGAGCAGCTCCATCAGTGCCCGGTAGCCTGCAGCATCGTCGGTGATGCGGCGTTTGGCGAGCAGATCGCCGGCGCTGTCGACGATGGCAATGTCGTGGTGGCCCTCGGCCCAATCGATCCCGCAGTAGAGGTCCAATCTGTACTCCTCTCGGTCAATGCGTGTTCTGTTCTCGGGGCGTGTCAGTTCGGATCACGCGGCGCCCTAATTCCAAGACTCGAGGGTCTGCCATCTCACCAGCCGTTCGTGAAACGAGTCCACTTCGGGCGCCCCGGTCTGACCAAGAGCTCTAAGGCTCCCGGAGGAAAGAGGGGTCATCCCGCAGCCTGCACGCACCACGAGAATCAATTACCACACCAGCAGTCAGAGGTTCTGCTGCCACGCGGCCGCTGAACCTGGTCGGCAAAAACCCAGAGGGCATCTACCGGCTAATTCAGGGTTCTGCGGCGCGACCGCACCGGAACGCGCCGCTCTTCGTCGAGGATTCAAAGACCCACGAGCGCAGAGGGCGTCGCACCAGTGTTCTGCGGCACAACCGCACAAGCCAGGACGCGCCGCTCTGCGTCGAGGATTCAAAGACCCAAGAGCGCCGTAGGCGTCGCACCAGCGGATTGTGCCGCAGAACCCTGAAGACAGCCCCCGGCAAACCAACCGAAATGACCCGCGAGAAGCTGCTTAACAACGAATTAGGAGCGCCG
>NZ_JBFRGZ010000047.1:0-1805 GCF_052115605.1 Arthrobacter sp. 2MCAF15
GGCAGGGTGGTTGTAGGTGCTCCTTAGAAAGGAGGTGATCCAGCCGCACCTTCCGGTACGGCTACCTTGTTACGACTTAGTCCCAATCGCCAGTCCCACCTTCGACAGCTCCCTCCCACAAGGGGTTAGGCCACCGGCTTCGGGTGTTACCAACTTTCGTGACTTGACGGGCGGTGTGTACAAGGCCCGGGAACGTATTCACCGCAGCGTTGCTGATCTGCGATTACTAGCGACTCCGACTTCATGGGGTCGAGTTGCAGACCCCAATCCGAACTGAGACCGGCTTTTTGGGATTAGCTCCACCTCACAGTATCGCAACCCTTTGTACCGGCCATTGTAGCATGCGTGAAGCCCAAGACATAAGGGGCATGATGATTTGACGTCGTCCCCACCTTCCTCCGAGTTGACCCCGGCAGTCTCCCATGAGTCCCCGCCATTACGCGCTGGCAACATGGAACGAGGGTTGCGCTCGTTGCGGGACTTAACCCAACATCTCACGACACGAGCTGACGACAACCATGCACCACCTGTGAACCGGCCCCAAAGGGGAAGGACTGTTTCCAGCCCGGTCCGGCCCATGTCAAGCCTTGGTAAGGTTCTTCGCGTTGCATCGAATTAATCCGCATGCTCCGCCGCTTGTGCGGGCCCCCGTCAATTCCTTTGAGTTTTAGCCTTGCGGCCGTACTCCCCAGGCGGGGCACTTAATGCGTTAGCTACGGCGCGGAAAACGTGGAATGTCCCCCACACCTAGTGCCCAACGTTTACGGCATGGACTACCAGGGTATCTAATCCTGTTCGCTCCCCATGCTTTCGCTCCTCAGCGTCAGTTAATGCCCAGAGACCTGCCTTCGCCATCGGTGTTCCTCCTGATATCTGCGCATTTCACCGCTACACCAGGAATTCCAGTCTCCCCTACATCACTCTAGTCTGCCCGTACCCACCGCAGATCCGGAGTTGAGCCCCGGACTTTCACGGCAGACGCGACAAACCGCCTACGAGCTCTTTACGCCCAATAATTCCGGATAACGCTTGCGCCCTACGTATTACCGCGGCTGCTGGCACGTAGTTAGCCGGCGCTTCTTCTGCAGGTACCGTCACTTTCGCTTCTTCCCTACTGAAAGAGGTTTACAACCCGAAGGCCGTCATCCCTCACGCGGCGTCGCTGCATCAGGCTTSCGCCCATTGTGCAATATTCCCCACTGCTGCCTCCCGTAGGAGTCTGGGCCGTGTCTCAGTCCCAGTGTGGCCGGTCACCCTCTCAGGCCGGCTACCCGTCGTCGCCTTGGTGAGCCATTACCTCACCAACAAGCTGATAGGCCGCGAGTCCATCCAAAACCACAATAAAGCTTTCCACCCCCCACCATGCGATGAGGAGTCATATCCGGTATTAGACCCAGTTTCCCAGGCTTATCCCAGAGTTAAGGGCAGGTTACTCACGTGTTACTCACCCGTTCGCCACTAATCCCCGGTGCAAGCACCGGATCATCGTTCGACTTGCATGTGTTAAGCACGCCGCCAGCGTTCATCCTGAGCCAGGATCAAACTCTCCGTTGAAGTAAAACAGACACAACCCAGGAAYCCCGGGAAAACGGGATAACCAGGCTGCACAAAATTTGAAACCAGCTGTAAAAACCAGACCACACCACGGGGTGGCATAACCTGGTCAATTCAACCAATCCATTACAATAAATTGGTATCAACAAACTTGGCACACTATTGAGTTCTCAAACAACAGACACACCCGGCACCACCACAACCAACATTCAGTCGCGGATCGCTCCGGAGCAACTTTTCAAACTTACCCG
>NZ_JBFRGZ010000048.1:0-1536 GCF_052115605.1 Arthrobacter sp. 2MCAF15
CCCAGGCTCATCCAGCGGAACCTGGGCTGCTGTACGTTCGGGGTGGCGTAGTAGAGGATGGCGATCACCAAGATCACGAGCAGCAGGATCACCGGCCACTTGAGAATGTTCCACGCCGTCAGGACGGCTCCGCCAAGGCCGATCGCGTTGCCGACCGCCTCCGCCACCGGGCCGCTCAGGACCAGCATGGCGGAGAGCACGAGGACGATCAGCACCATGGAAATCGTGACCAGGAGCATGGTGCCCCGAAGTTTGATGAACGGCCGGCCCTCATCGATTTCGTAGATCCGGTTCATGGCCCGGCCAAACGCCCCGACGTAGCCGGAGGCGGACCAGAGGGCGGTGAGGATGCCAAGCACCAGGGTGAATCCGGCAGCGGAGGAGCTGCTGAGCTGCTCGACTGGCTGGCGGATGATGTCCACAGTGTCACCCGGTGCGAACCCCTGGACGATCTCCAGGAGCGCAGTTGTGGTCTTCCCGGCCTGCCCGAAAATGCCCAGCAACGACACGATGGCCAGCAGCGCCGGAAATATCGAGAGGACCGAGTAGTAGGTCAGGGCTGCGGCTAGATCCGGGCACTGGTCTTTGGTGAATTCACGCAGGGTTTTCTTGGCGATGTACTTCCACGAGGTCGTGGTGACGTCGGTGGGACTGTCCGGTTTGCGGGAGTCGTCCGGGGCCGGCGCCGTGCGGGCTTTGGCGGTGCTGCTCTGGGCTGTTTCGGGGCCGGTCATTGAGTCATTTTCTGGATTGGCAGGGTTCTTGGCCACGGAAAATCCTTCTTGGGTTAAGCGAGGTGGCCGGCCGCCCAGCGCTTGAGCGAGGGCTGCCGGCCGTTGTCCGATGCGGATTAGGCCTGCTGAACGTTGTCCTTGGCCTCGGCGGCCCGGTCTTGGACGTCTGCCACAGCGGTTTGGCCTTCTGCCTTGAGGTGATCGGTGGCGTCGACGGCGGTTGCCTTGACGCTCTCAATGGCTTCTCGGGCGGGCTCCTTGAGCCCCTCGGCCACATGCTTTGCGGCGTCCGCCAGTTCCGTCGTGAGCGGCTCGGCAGCGGTCTTCAGCGCGTCGGCGGCTTCCCGCTCCTTCTGGCTGGCAGGGAGCAGGGAGGAGAGCAGCAGGCCGGCGCCGAAGGCGATCAGCCCGGCAGCGAGCGGGTTTCCCTGGGTTTTGGTCTTCAGCTGTGCCGGCGCGGCGGCGACGGCGGATCCCGCGTCACTGACATGCGCGCCGGCGTGTTCTGCGGCGGAGTGAACGTTGTCGGCGGTGTCCTCGGCGGCTCCCATGACCTTTTCCTTCACTCCGAAGACGGCGTCCTTGACCTTGTCGGTTTGCCGCTGGACRAYGTGCGACGGCGTGACYTTGTCGGCGACGGCGTCCACGTTGGTGCCCAGGCGGGCGCGGGTTGCTTCAATATCTGCTCGGATGACATCCGGGTTTTCACTCATCGTGTTTCCTCGCTGGATTTAGGTGTTGGGTTTAAGCGTGGGTGGGATTTCCTGCAGGGTCTCGGCGGTCTGCGGCATGCCCTTGATGG
>NZ_JBFRGZ010000049.1:0-1532 GCF_052115605.1 Arthrobacter sp. 2MCAF15
CGGAATGAATCAAGCTGTTTGTGACAGCGGGTTGGTTTTGTGGTTGATGCCGGCGTGGGCCGGGGCGGCTGGTGCGGTGGGTTTGTTCCGGTAGCGGTGAGGGTGCCGGGCGTGGCAGGCGTTGAGGGTTGCCTGGCGGCGTTGGCGTGCCTGCTCGGCCCGGCCTTCGTGGACGGTGTCGGGCGTGTAGTAGTTCAGGCCGCTGTGGCGGTGGTTGGCGTTGTAGTCCGCGAAGAATGCCGCCATGTAGTCGCGGGCGTGCTGGAGGTCCTGGAACCGGCGGGGAAAGTCCAGGTCGTATTTCACGGTCTTGAACAGGGATTCTGAGTAGGGGTTGTCGTCGGAGACCCGCGGGCGGGAATAAGACAGTGTGATGCCCAGGGACTGGGCAAGCTGGAGGGTGCTGCCGGCCCGCATGGGTGCGCCGTTGTCGGCGTGGAGCACGGCAGGGTGCTGCCGGTTTTCGGTGACCGCGCCGTTGATCAGTGCGGCGGCGAGGGCGGCCGTTTCGGTGTGTTCGACGCGGTGCCCGACGACTCTGCGGGAGAAAACGTCCAGGATCGCGTAGAGCCGGTAGGTGTGTTTTCCCGGGCCGTGGAGCATCGTGATGTCCCAGCTCCAGAGCTGGTTCGGGGCGGTCGCGTGGATGATGGGTTTGGCTCGTTTGGGGCCGGTGCCCGTGCGCTGGTCGCGGCGGTCGCCGTTCTGTCCGTGCCGGGCCACGATGCGGTGGGCGGCGGCGATGGAGAAGAAACAGTGCCCCGCGTCGAGCATCCGGTAGTAGGCCTGGGTGACGGAGAGGTTGGCGTAGTCCCTGGAGTTCAGCAGCTCCATGAAGGCGCCGGCCTCTGCTCCGGTGATCCGGTTCGGGTAGGCGCGGTCGGGATGGGGCACCATGATCCCCGGCCGCGCAGGCGGGCTCAGATGCCGGTACCAGGCCGTGCGGTGAACGCCCACCAGGGCACAGGCCTTCACCGCGGACCAGCCGGCCGTGATCAGTTTCCCGGCAAAGCTCAGGGCGATGTCTTTCCAGGTTTTGGCGTCAGCCACTCCGGCCGGCCCGGCTCCGGCTCCTCCACTTTTGGATCCGTCGCCGCCGCGCTCTTGGCCATCGCGTCCAAGAGCGCGGAAGCTTTTCCCAGAATGTCCACGGCAGCCTCGGACCGGGCCAGCTTGGCCTTGAGGATTTCGTTTTCCTTCAAGACCCGTTTGAGCAACTGCTTATCGCCCGCGTTCAATCGCTGGTCCTCCTCTAGGTTGTCCGACCTGGACCTCAGCTCCCCGGACTCCCGCTCGCGGCACCAACGGTTCATGGTGGCCTCGGTGATGCCCGCCGCCCTGATGAATGCGGCTTTAGAGCCCCACTCGAGGCATTTGTCGTACTCATCCAGAATCGCGTGCTTCTGGTCGGTAGTGAAGTGCTTCCGGTTCGAAACACGAACAGGCATAACGAAATCCATGATGGACCTTCCCCCGCACTGCACCGGCTCCAGCAACAGGGAACCTGTCACACAACAGCCTGACACACAGGG
>NZ_JBFRGZ010000050.1:0-1447 GCF_052115605.1 Arthrobacter sp. 2MCAF15
GGCTCTTCGTGGTTCGTGGGGAAATGACTCCGTGTCGTAGATAAAGAAGGGGCCCGTGGCCCTGCTGGGATGAGTGTGTCTAGCATTCAAACCAGGAACAGGACCACGAGCCTTGACTGAGCCTATCGTTGTGGCGTCCGACGCTGCCACCAGCATCTTCAACCTGCCTGACTACCGTGTCATCTCCGCGACCGTTCTGGACGACGGCAGGCGCCGGGTCATTGTCGAAACGGATCAGCCACCGGGCTGCCCGAGCTGCGGTGTCGTGGCGACGCGGCGAAAGGAACGGCGCTTCCAGCGGATCCGGGACATCCCCGTCGCCGGCGCCCTCGAAGTGCTCTGGTCCAAGTACCGCTGGTACTGCGAGGAACCCAAATGTTCCCGGCTCTCGTTCTTCGAATCCACTGCCCAGGTCCCGCGCCGTGCCCGGTCCACCGGCAGGCTCCGGGACCACGTCGTTGATGCGGTCATCAGCTCCGGTCGGGCCGTGTCCGAGACCGCCGCTGCGTTCGCGGTGTCCTGGTGGATGGTCCGCGCCGCGCTGACCGAAGCCTGTCTTCTTACCCTGCCGGATGTGGATGAGCTCAGGCCGCGGATGCTGGGCATCGATGAACACCGGTTCCGGTCCGTGCGATTCTTCCGCGACCCCGGGTCGAGCACGTGGATCCGGCATGAGCCGTGGATGACAACCATCGTTGACCTGGACACCGGGCAGGTCCTAGGCGTGGTCGACGGCCGGGACCACAGGGGCGTCGGGGACTGGCTCTTCGCCCGCCCGCTGGCCTGGCGGCTGGGAGTGCAGGTCGTCGCGATCGACCCGTCAGCTGCGTTCCGCAAGGCGTTGAGGATGTGGCTGCCCCGCACCGCCGTCTCGGTCGATACCTTCCATCTGGTCTCCCTCGGCAACCAGGCCATGACCGAGGCCCGCCAGAACCTGTCCCAGCAGGTCAAGGGCCGCCGCGGACGCGGCGTGGACAAGGCCTGGGCCCACCGCATGCTACTCCTGCGCGCCGGCGACACACTCACCGAGAAGGCAGCCCACCGGCTGGAGGAGGTCTTCGCCGCCGACGACGCGACCGGCAAGCTGCAAGCGGTGTGGAAGGTCAAAGAACAGCTCAGGGCGCTGCTGCGCACCGACTCCCTGGCCGACGCGGCCGCCGCGAAAGCGGAGCTGAAAGTGCTCGTGGACGTGGCAGGACGGCCGGAAACGAACAAGCTCTACCGCACCGTTTGCCGATGGTGGAACGAGATCGAAGTCCTCATCGTCACCGGCGCCACCACCGGCAAGGTCGAGGCCAACAACACCAGCATCAAGCACATCAAACGAACCGCCCGCGGCTACCGAAACGCCGGGAACTACAAATCGATTATCCTCATGAGAAGTGCCGTCCGGACGGCGGCATGACACTCATCCGGGAATCACTTTCCCCACGAACCGTGAAGAGCC
>NZ_JBFRGZ010000051.1:0-1372 GCF_052115605.1 Arthrobacter sp. 2MCAF15
TCCCGGAAGTCGGGGTCCTGGCCGCGGGTTTCCTTCAGCAGCCGCTCGTGCCAGTCGGGGGCGCGGCGGCGGACCTTCAGCCCGCCGGGCAGCAGCCCCTCGCGCTTGAGGCTGACCTCGACGCAGCCCTCCATCACCGAATAGATGTGCAGGAGGCCTTCCCGGATCTCCGCTTCAGTGCGGGAGGCCCGCTCGTTGACCAGCATGATCTCGCCGATCGAGAGGCCCTTGGACTGGCAGCGTCCCAGCAGTTCCGCGGCGGTGCGGAAGGGCAGGGGGAGTTCCTTTTTGGACTCGTCGAGTTCCTTCAGGGCCGCGTCTTCCTCGCCTTCGCGGACAATGAAGCCGCCGCCGACGGAGAAGAACGTGGCGCTGTGCACGGTTTCGCCCGCGGCGTCGGAGACCGTGAACGTCATGCCGTTGGTGTGCCGGGGCAGGATGGTCAGGGGGCGCAGGATGATGTCCTTCACGCCGTAGGGCAGGGGCACGGATCCGGCCAGCTGCAGGGTGCCGGTTTCGGCGATCGTGGCCAGCCGGTCCTCCACTTCCTCGGGCAGGATCAGCTCGGGATGGAAGCCCTCGAGTCCGAGCAAAATGGCCGTCATGGTCCCGTGGCCGTGGCCCGTGGCGGCAAGTGAGCCGTAAAGGTCCACCCGCAGAGAGGTCACGCGGTGCAGGTCTCCGGAGGCCTTGAGTTCTTCGGCGAAGACGGCGGCGGCCCGCATGGGGCCCACGGTGTGCGAGCTGGATGGCCCTATTCCGATGGAAAAAAGGTCGAAGACTCCAACAGCCATGGTCGGTTCCTAACTAGGTCTTGCTGTGGCCCGGCAGAGGGTCTTGCCGGAAAGCGGCGGGGCGCCGGTAGGCGGCCGTTCCGCCGATGCACGACGCCCGGCGGCGGCTGGTGGCCGCGGCCCGCCCGGCGTCGTGTCTTACTTCAGTCATACGTCGCTTAGGCGAGGTTATCAACCGAGGGGTAGAGCGGGTGGGCGGCGGCGAGGGCCTCCACCCTGGCGCGCAGGCCGGACAGGTCCGCGCCGGCGTCGGCGGTCAGCGCCTCGGCGATGATGTCCGCGACCTCGGCGAAGGCCGCCTCGCCGAAGCCGCGGGTGGCCAGCGCGGGCGTGCCGATCCGCAGCCCCGAGGTGACCATCGGCGGACGCGGATCGAAGGGGACGGCGTTGCGGTTGACGGTGATGTCGATTTCCGCGAGGCGGTCCTCGGCTTCCTGGCCGTTAAGCTCGCACTCGCGCAGGTCCACCAGGACCAGGTGCACGTCGGTGCCGCCGGAGATCACGTTGATCCCCTTCGCGGTCACGTCCGGCCGGACCAGGCGGTCCGCGAGGATCCGGGCACCGGCCAGGACACGCTC
>NZ_JBFRGZ010000052.1:0-1357 GCF_052115605.1 Arthrobacter sp. 2MCAF15
CGAGTTGACTCATCAAAGATGCCCGCGTAGCGGTTTTCGAGGAATCATCTGAGAATGCCCGCGTGGCGGCGTGTCCGTCGGGGGTGGTGTCCGCCGCTTCGGCAGTGTGAGCCATGGAGCTTTCGATGAGTGAACGCAAGGCTGTCACCAAGGCGATTGCCACCCGCTATGCGCGCTCGGACCGGGCGGCGAAGAGACAGGTTCTGGACGAGTTGTGCGCGACGACTGGCTGGCACCGGGACCATGCGCGGAAGGCGTTGCGGCTGGCGCTGGTGCTGAAGCCGGTCCGGCCCCGGGCGCCGCGGCCTCCGCTCTACGGGGAGCCGGTGATCGAGGCGCTGCGGTTCTGCTGGGCGGTGCAGGGGACCCCGTGCGGGCGGCTGCTCGCGGCCGCCCTGCCGGACCTGGTGCCACGCCTGCGCCGGTTCAAGGAGTTGCAGATCGATGACACCACGGCGGCGCAGTTGCTGCGGATCGCGCCGGCGACGATTGACCGCCGGCTCAAGTCGGACCGGGCGAAACTCGATCCCCGGGGCCGGTCCCACACCAAGCCGGGGTCACTGCTGAAAGACTCCATCCCGATGCGGACCTGGGCCGAATGGAACGACGCGGTGCCCGGGTTCGTGGAGATCGATCTGGTCGGCCACGAGGGCGGCAACAACAGGGGCGAGTTCTGTTTCACCCTGGATATCACCGACATTGCCACCGGCTGGACCGAGACCCGGTCGGTAAGGAACAAGGCCCAGAAATGGGTCTTTGCCGCCATCAAAGACGCGACCGCCGCGTTCCCGTTCCCGATCCTGGGCATCGATTCCGATAACGGCTCGGAGTTCATCAACTGGGAGCTGCTGACCTGGTGCGAACAGGAGAACCTGACGTTCACCCGGTCCCGGTCCGGGAACAAGAATGACGGGGCGCATGTGGAACAGAAAAACTGGCACATCGTCCGCCAGACCGTCGGCTACCACCGCTATGACACCGCCGCCGAGCTGGACCTGTTGAACCGGATCTGGGCGCTCCAGCGGCTGCTGACGAATCATTTCGGGCCGCAGCAGAAGCTCCTGGCGAAGGTCCGGACCGGAGCGAAGATCAGCAAGAAATACGACCGGCCCGCGACTCCGTTCCAACGCGTCCTGGCCGACACCGGCACCGTCGCCCGGGACGTGAAGACGCGGCTGCGGCGGGAAAACAAGCCTTTGAACCCGGCTGCCATCCAGCGTCAGATCCAGGCACTCAGCGCCGAACTCCTGACACTGACCACCGCGAAACAGGGCACCAAACCCCAGCCCGCCATCCGGGCAAAACCAAATGATTCCACGAAACAACCCAGGCGGGCATCTTGACATGATTCCCCGGG
>NZ_JBFRGZ010000053.1:0-1073 GCF_052115605.1 Arthrobacter sp. 2MCAF15
TGTACTGCGCCGGGACGTTGTTGACACTTTGGGCTTGAAAACGAGGAGGACCTCCGGGCTTAGTGGAGCTGTCTAGTTCACACACTTTGCGCTCGGAGGTCCTCGTGTCCCACGTTAATGCCCGACTGACAGTTCATGGAAGACGCCTGATTGTTGACCGTGTGGCCGCAGGCCGCCCGGTCGCTCATATTGCCGCCGAGCTGGGGGTGTCCCGGCAGACCGCGTACCGGTGGGTCAGACGTTTCCGGGCGGAGGGGCCAGCCGGTCTGCCCGACCGCTCGAGCCGGCCCAGGTCATCACCGGCCCGGACGAGCTCCGAGCGTGAACAGGCCGTGTTGGACGCCCGACGTGCCTCACGGTTCGGGCCTTTGAGGATCGCAGCGCTCACCGGCGTCCCGGCCCGGACCGTGGGCAGGATCCTGCACCGCCACGGTGTTCCGCATCTGGCCGACTGCGATCCGCTGACCGGCGCCGCGATCCGGGCCACCAGGACCACGGCGAACCGGTATGAACGGGCCCGGCCCGGGGAACTGATCCATCTGGACGTCAAGAAACTCGGGCGCATCCCGGAAGGAGGCGGCTGGCGGGCGCACGGCCGTTCGGAACAGGTTCGGGGCAATGGAATCGGTTACGACTACGTTCACGTCGCGATCGATGACTACACGCGTGTCGGTTACGCTGAGGTCCTTCCCGACGAGAAGGGTACCACCGCGGCCGGGTTCCTCACCCGCGCCGCAGCCTACTTCGCCGGCCACGGCATCGGCCGGATCGAACGCGTCATCACCGATAACGCCTTCGCTTACCGCAAATCCGCCGCGTTCCGCCAGACCGTCGCCGACCTCGGGGCTGTCCAGCGCTTCATCAAGCCCCACTGCCCCTGGACCAACGGCAAAGCCGAACGTTTCAACCGCACCCTTCAAACCGAATGGGCCTACCGGCAGATCTTCACCAGCAGCGGTGACCGCCAAGCCGCACTTGCGCCCTGGCTCCAGCACTACAACACTGAACGAATCCACACCGGCATCGGAACCACACCCGCCAACCGAGTGTCACCAACCTAATGGCTCAGTACA
>NZ_JBFRGZ010000054.1:0-1557 GCF_052115605.1 Arthrobacter sp. 2MCAF15
GCGGTGGCCCAGAGCCGGCCGGCGCGGTAGGAGGAGCGCACCAGCGGCCCGGACATGACGCCGAGGAAGCCGATCTCGTCCGCCTCGTTCTGCAGGTCCACGAATTCCTGCGGCTTGACCCAGCGGTCCACGGGAAGGTGGCGCTCGGAGGGGCGGAGGTACTGGGTGATGGTGATCAGGTCGCAGCCGGCCTCGTGCAGGTCACGCAGTGCTTCGGAGATCTCCTCGCGGGTCTCGCCCATGCCCAGGATCAGGTTGGACTTGGTCACCATGCCGAGCTKGCGGCCCTGGGTGATGACGTCCAGGGAGCGSTCGTAGCGGAAGGCCGGGCGGATCCGCTTGAAGATCCGGGGCACGGTCTCGACGTTGTGGGCGAAGACCTCGGGCTTGGARTCGCARATGGCCTCGATGTGCTCGGGCTTGCCGGAGAAGTCCGGGATCAGCAGTTCGACGCCGGTGCCCGGGTTCAGTTCGTGGATCTTGCGGACCGTCTCGGCGTAGAGCCACACACCCTCGTCGGCGAGGTCGTCGCGGGCCACMCCGGTCACGGTGGCGTAGCGCAGCTGCATGGCCTGGACCGAGCGGGCCACCTTGGTGGGCTCGAACATGTCCACGGGCGAGGGCTTGCCGGTGTCGATCTGGCAGAAGTCGCAGCGGCGGGTGCATTCGGAGCCGCCGATCAGGAASGTGGCTTCCTTGTCTTCCCAGCATTCGAAGATGTTCGGGCAGCCGGCCTCYTCACACACSGTGTGGAGGCCTTCCTTTTTGACGAGGTTCTTGAGCTGGACGAACTCGGGGCCCATCTGGACCTTGGCCTTGATCCATTCCGGCTTGCGTTCCACCGGTGTGGCCGCGTTTCGCTGCTCAATGCGCAGCATCTTCCGGCCTTCTGGTGCCAGTGTCAACGTTGACGGCGAGGCCGCCCATGGCCGTTTCCTTGTATTTGGAGCTCATGTCGCGGCCGGTTTCCCGCATGGTCACGATGACCTCGTCCAGGGAAACCCGGTGCGTGCCGTCGCCCCAGAGCGCCATCTTGGCGGCGTTGATGGCCTTGGCCGCGGCGATCGCGTTGCGCTCGATGCAGGGGACCTGGACGAGCCCGCCGATCGGATCGCAGGTCAGGCCCAGGTTGTGCTCCATCGCGATTTCCGCGGCGTTTTCCACCTGCGCGGGCGTGCCGCCCATGACTTCGGCCAGGCCGGCGGCCGCCATCGAGGACGCCGAACCCACCTCGCCCTGGCAGCCGACCTCGGCGCCGGAGATCGAGGCCTGTTCCTTGTACAGCACGCCGATGGCGCCGGCAGTCAGCAGGAACTTGACCACCACGTCGTCGCGGTCCTGTTGTGTTGCCTTGTCCATGCCGGGGGCAAAGTGCAGGGCGTAGTAGAGCACCGCCGGGATGATGCCCGCGGCGCCGTTCGTGGGCGCGGTGACCACGCGGCCGCCGGAGGCGTTCTCCTCATTGACCGCGAGGGCGATCAGGTTCACCCATTCCTGCCAGTACTTCGGGTCCCGGAAGTCGGGGTCCTGGCCGCGGGTTTCCTTCAGCAGCCGCTC
>NZ_JBFRGZ010000055.1:0-825 GCF_052115605.1 Arthrobacter sp. 2MCAF15
GCAGCGTCGGACGCCACAACGATAGGCTCAGTCAAGGCTCGTGGTCCTGTTCCTGGTTTGAATGCTAGACACACTCATCCCAGCAGGGCCACGGGCCCCTTCTTTATCTACGACACGGAGTCATTTCCCCACGAACCACGAAGAGCCGGCAACGGCTCACGCAGCAGGTCCATGGCCGACGGGGACGCACCATCGACCCGGTCTGGGCCAACCGGCGGCTGCTCCTGCGCGGCGGCGACACACTCTCGGACCGGGCACGGGACAGACTCAGCACCGTGTTCGCCGCCGACGACGCCACCGGGAAGCTGCAGGCCGCCTGGCTAGTGAAAGAGCAGCTCCGGACGCTGCTCGCCACCGGGTCTCTCGCCGACGCGGCCGCCGCGAAAGACCGCCTGCAGTCACTCGTCGAAGAAGCCGCGCAGCCGGAAACGAACCGGCTCTGGCGCACGATCTGCCGGTGGTGGAAGGAAATCGAAGTCCTCATCGTCACCGGCGCGACAACAGCGAAAGTAGAAGCAAACAACACAGCCATCAAACACATCAAACGAACAGGCCGGGGATTCACCAACCCACGCAACTACAAAACACGTATCCTGTTGCGCAGTGCCGCCAGAACAGCGGCATGAACATCCGTCACTGCAGAACATTCACCACGAACCGTGGAGAGCCCGTAAACGGGCTCTTCGTGGTTCGTGGGGAAATGACTCCGTGTCGTAGATAAAGAAGGGGCCCGTGGCCCTGCTGGGATGAGTGTGTCTAGCATTCAAACCAGGAACAGGACCACGAGCCTTGACTGAGCCTATCGTTGTGGCGTCCGACGCTGCC
>NZ_JBFRGZ010000056.1:0-630 GCF_052115605.1 Arthrobacter sp. 2MCAF15
CTCCGGGCTGATCTCGGATGGCATCGCGACGGCCATGGGCGGGCGGAAAGCGGCCGACCCGCAACAGGCCCTGCAGGACGTGAAAACGGGCACGACGGATGCGTACTTCGCCTACCCCGCCGAGCCGGCCACGCAGCCGGTGAAGGTCTACGGGRMRGACCAGGGGGTCTTCGAMAACGGCAAATACGACGCCGTCGCCAAGCATCTCCTCACCGCCTCAGCCCAGGCTGAAGTCGGCTCCCCGCAGCTGACCGCCGCGGCCAGCGGCGACGTGAAGACAGAATCCCAGACGTTCAAGGACGGCCAGCCGAGTGGGGGCTTCGGCTCCGCCGTGCCGCCGCTGATGTTCCTGCTGATCTTCTACGTTTCCATCATTCTGCTCTCCAACCAGATGCTCAACAGCACCCTGGAGGAGAAGGAGAACCGGGTCACCGAAATGATCCTCACCACCYTGAAYCCGACCACSCTGATCATCGGCAAGGTCATCGCCCTGTTCATGGTCGGCCTGGTCCAGATCCTGGTCTTCCTCACCCCCATCGCCGTCGGCTACGCCTTTTTCCGCGACAAACTCGCCATCCCCGACCTCGACCTCTCGAACCTGAGATTCGAACCAGGAACAATGCTCGTCGG
>NZ_JBFRGZ010000057.1:0-585 GCF_052115605.1 Arthrobacter sp. 2MCAF15
CAACACCAGCATCAAGCACATCAAACGAACCGCCCGCGGCTACCGAAACGCCGGGAACTACAAATCGATTATCCTCATGAGAAGTGCCGTCCGGACGGCGGCATGACACTCATCCGGGAATCACTTTCCCCACGAACCGTGAAGAGCCCCGTTGCCGGACTTCGGTGAGCATGTCGTTGCCGAGCTTGACCAGATGGAACGCGTCGACCGAGACAGCGGTGCGCGGGAGCCACATCCGCAGGGCCTTGCGGAACGCAGCTGACGGGTCGATCGCGACGACCTGCACGCCCAGGCGCCATTGGAGTGGCCGTGCGAAGAGCCAGTCTCCGACACCCTGGCTGTCACGGCCGTCCACGATCCCGAGCACCTGTCCCGTGTCCAGATCGACGATGGTGGTCATCCAGGGTTCATAGCGTTTCCAGGCTTTGGTGGCCGGGTGAGTATTTGAAGGTTTGGAAGCCACTCGATATTGCCTTTCGGGGCCATTGATATTGCCGGTGGGGGCCAGTGGCCGTGTATGTGGGGGCCACCCGCCCCCACCGACGTTTTCTTACTGCTTCATGGTGGCGTGTTGGCGCATGTTGT
>NZ_JBFRGZ010000058.1:0-483 GCF_052115605.1 Arthrobacter sp. 2MCAF15
TAACACCCGAAGCCGGTGGCCTAACCCCTTGTGGGAGGGAGCTGTCGAAGGTGGGACTGGCGATTGGGACTAAGTCGTAACAAGGTAGCCGTACCGGAAGGTGCGGCTGGATCACCTCCTTTCTAAGGAGCACCTACAACCACCCTGCCCCGTGTATGCGGGTGTGGTGGGGTTGTCAGGAGTAACGCCCGTTGCGCAGACGWTTGTTCTGCGGCGGGTGCTCACGGGTGGAATATCARCAAATAGGTGCCTGGCGGCACGTGCCGGCAGTTAGTACGGATGGGGTCCCCTTGGGGTCCTTGTCCTGGAACGCTTGCCGGAATGGATTGCTGGGTAGTGTTTGGCACACTGTTGGGTCCTGAGGCAACAGGACCGGGGAGGGTGACTTTCCCGGGACTTGTGTTTCTGGTTTCCTGGCTGCACCGAGCACGCACAGTTGATGTGTGTGGGGTGTGTGGTACGGGGTTGTTGTTTGAGAACTAC
>NZ_JBFRGZ010000059.1:0-482 GCF_052115605.1 Arthrobacter sp. 2MCAF15
GTAGTTCTCAAACAACAACCCCGTACCACACACCCCACACACATCAACTGTGCGYGCTCGGTGCAGCCAGGAAACCAGAAACACAAGTCCCGGGAAAGTCACCCTCCCCGGTCCTGTTGCCTCAGGACCCAACAGTGTGCCAAACACTAAACCGCTCCCTTCCCCGCCGCACCGTTCCAGGACCACCACCGAAGAGGTRAGTCCGTACTGGGTGCCGCAGAAAACGCAGCGGCCGCTATTTGCTGATATTCCACCCGTGAGCACCCGCCGCAGAACAATCGTCTGCGCAACGGGCGTTACTCCTGACAACCCCACCACACMSGCATAACGCCTGGCAGGGTGGTTGTAGGTGCTCCTTAGAAAGGAGGTGATCCAGCCGCACCTTCCGGTACGGCTACCTTGTTACGACTTAGTCCCAATCGCCAGTCCCACCTTCGACAGCTCCCTCCCACAAGGGGTTAGGCCACCGGCTTCGGGTGTTA
>NZ_JBFRGZ010000060.1:0-472 GCF_052115605.1 Arthrobacter sp. 2MCAF15
CCGGCACCGGCGAGGGCTTCGTCGACGGCGGGTTTGAGCGGGCTGGGCTTGCCGCGGCGGTAGGTGCCGTCGGCGGTGACGACGAGTTTGGCCTCGGCGTCATCGATCCGGGACCGCAGCGCCTCGGCGGAGAAGCCGCCGAAGACCACGGAGTGGACCGCGCCGATCCGGGCGCAGGCGAGCATGGTGATGACGGCCTCSGGGATCATGGGCAGGTAGACCGCGACCCGGTCGCCCTTGGCCACGCCGAGGGACTCGAASGCGTTCGCGGCCCTCTTCACCTCCGCGGTSAGCTGSGCGTAGGTGTAGGTGCGGGTGTCCCCGGGCTCGCCCTCGAAGTAGATCGCGACCCGGTCCCCGTTCCCGGCCTTCACGTGCCGGTCCAGGGCGTTGTACGCGGCGTTGACCTCCCCGCCGACGAACCACTTCGCGAACGGCGGCTCGGACCAGTCCAAAGCCTGGTCAAAGTCCC
>NZ_JBFRGZ010000061.1:0-380 GCF_052115605.1 Arthrobacter sp. 2MCAF15
GTCTTCGCCCACAACGTCGAGACCGTGCCCCGGATCTTCAAGCGGATCCGCCCGGCCTTCCGCTACGAGCGCTCCCTGGACGTCATCACCCAGGGCCGCCAGCTCGGCATGGTGACCAAGTCCAACCTGATCCTGGGCATGGGCGAGACCCGCGAGGAGATCTCCGAAGCCCTCCGGGACCTGCACGAGRCCGGCTGCGACCTGATCACCATCACCCAGTACCTCCGCCCGTCCGAGCGCCACCTTCCCGTGGACCGCTGGGTCAAGCCGCAGGAATTCGTGGACCTGCAGAACGAGGCGGACGAGATCGGCTTCCTCGGCGTCATGTCCGGGCCGCTGGTGCGCTCCTCCTACCGCGCCGGCCGGCTCTGGGCCACCGC
>NZ_JBFRGZ010000062.1:0-350 GCF_052115605.1 Arthrobacter sp. 2MCAF15
GGTGTCCGGGAGGTGCCGGGGTCCCTGTCCGGTGCGGCGTGGGGCCGGTTGGCGGGGTGCCGGGGCCCTGGTGTCGGCTTCCGGCGGCGGTAGGGTGCCGGGGGGTGCCGGGGCGCTGGTGCCGGGTTCTGGCGGCGGCAGCGGGGTCCTGGCCGGCGCGTTCCGGGGGTGCTGGCCGGCAGCCGCGGCTGTGGCCGGAAAGGGGGTTAAATGCGGGAGGACCCCCAACCTGTGGTTGGGGGTCCTCGACCGTTAATGGTGTTCCGGCGGTGACCTACTCTCCCACACCCTCCCGGGTGCAGTACCATCGGCGCTGTGGGTCTTAGCTTCCGGGTTCGGGATGGGACCGG